>JAAVFG010000057.1 GCA_014800895.1 Bacteroidales bacterium | reverse complement strand
GGGCGGCACACTGGGAGGATAGACTGACTGCTCGGAGAGGGCGGCACACTGGGAGGATAGACTGACTGCTCGGAGAGGGCGGCACACTGGGAGGATAGACTGACTGCTCGGAGAGGGCGACACACTGGGGCGGGAGCCGCGGAGCGGCGAGTCCTTGGTTAACCGGGGGTAAGGCGGAACGCCGCAGCCCCCGGATTTTATCTTGCGCGTTGCAGCGGCGGCGGAGCCGTCGGTCTTCCAACATTCATAGGAAGTATTCAGCGGCGCACTGGGGGCGGGAGCCTCCCGGCTTCCGCTAAATTTTTCAGGGCTCGATGCCCGTAAAAATTTAAACTTTCTTATATTATTATTTAAATCACGGATAATCAAGAGATTGACACGGATGCCTCACAGATTTTTAGATCTTTTCATAACGCTATGAGATTTTTAATCCTTAAAAGGATTTGGATTAGACACAGATACCATCCGGATGCATCCTTTGTCTAATCCAAGAAGAGGAAGATCCGGATGGTAGCCGCGGAGCGGCGAGTCCTTGTTTATCCCCCGGTAAGGGCATAGCCCGCAGCCGGGGGAGAAGTCAAGGCGGGATTACCCGGCGGCGGAGCCGTCGGTCTTCCAACATTAAGAGGAAGGATTCAGTGGCGCACTGGGGGCGGGAGCCTCCCGGCTTCCGCTAAATTTTTACGGGCTCGATGCCCGTAAAAATTTAAATGAAATTAATTAACAGCGGGGCTGTGTCAGTGATCGACACAGCCCCGCTTCCATGGAAATACGGAATTATCTGATTAACGTCTTTTTATCCATTCACTAAGGTACTACTTCGATTTTCTTCGCCCCGGTGTAGTTCCACAGATTCTTCTTAAATAGGGAATATTTCTGTTGCCAGCTTGCAAGTTGCCACTTCAATATTTTCATTTCCACTCCATATTTACCGCCAACATTCACTCCTCCCTCCGTTGAAAACTCTAACTGCTTCTCAACTACATTGAATGAAGCCGACAACGAGGCTTCCACGGAAGGTCCGAAGGTTATCCTCGGACCTGCACAATCATACAGTTTCAGTTCAGTAAACACCTCAATTCCTGCACTTGCCTCGGCAGTGACCGCCAACGGTTTGATAATATTGAATTCTGCACTGGCACTGCTGTGTGCGCTACTCCGTTGGTTCCATCCGCCCGAATAATACACGCCGGCATCGTAATCAGCATGAAGTTTCATACTCGTCTCAAACTGACAGGATGCTGACAATTCAGCCGTTGCCCCCATTGTCACTCCGGCATTGAACGTAATTGCTACTGGTACACAGCCAATCCAGAATACATAAGTGTAACCGTGGAACTTGGCTATATCTTCCTCTTTTTCCCATTTCTTAATTGTAGCCTTGGATTCAATGCCGTAGGTGAAGTCGAGCCCGAAGTCGCCATAAACCGCGCATTCAAACTCTTTCAACTTGAAGGACTTGGTTTTTATGTTGATACGTACTCCCGCCTTTGCTTTCAAGTTAGAATTCTTCATGTAAAATTTCAGTTCTTTTTCAGGAGAAGTAATTGAATGATTACCTAAATTCATATCTACATTTATTATCCTGAAGTCAGCATTGCTCATAGCGAGATCTGCGGCTGTATAATATGTATCTCCACTTTGGTCTATGCCGGAATCTGTTAGTGAGCTGCCTTCATTACTTTCTTCATCAAGAATAATAACAGCAGGGTGAATTACACCTTCATTATCAACATAACGATTATAATTGTCAACATCGGTACCTCCACGCGTTACGACTGCGGACTTACTGAAATCTACATAAATATCCGTATCCAACTTCAAGTCATTATCGGGCAGTACATCACCCAAGTCTCCGCTCACAGTTGTAAGGATTACGCGATCTCCCTGCTCAACGGATTTTGTCACGTTGCGTACGAATGGGGAAGTACCTATTGTTCTCCAAATAGTTACAGGAATAGTATCATCGCCCTTTATGTCGAACTTGTAGTTCATTTTTTCCAGGTATTCCTTATTGACACTGATGGTAGTTGTGTCAGCATCTGTAATAATCACATCGTCCATATTGGTAAAAGTGTCAAAACTCATCACAATAGGCTCTTTAGATGTGTCTTCATGAGGCGGCTCTATATCATCCTCTTTCGAACACGCCGAAAAATTCAAGGCTAACATTCCGATAAGGAATATGCCAAATAATTTTTTAAATCTCTTCATGTCTGTATCAGATTAATGAAATCCTCTCTCCATGAAATTTCATGGAGAGAGGAAATATAAAGGCTTCTATGCCCTCCGGACATCTGAGTTTACTTATTTATCACTACTTTTCTTGTCTTGTTCCCCTGACGTAGGATATAGATGCCGGGAGTCAGCTCATTGATGTCTTGCAGATCGCATCCTTTCTTAAGGACTGTTCCGTCAAGTCCGTAGACGTCCACGAGCTTGTTATCGGCGGTGTCTATTCCTATCACTCCGCTGACCTCCTCATCCGGGACATTCACATTGAACTCGGCTGTGTAATGTGTCTTCATAGGCTGACGACCGAAGAGGGTGTAATTCACCTCCACATCCAGTTTATCCGTAGCAGGTAAAACAAAGACATTTCCTTCTCGCTGCAACTCCTTGCCATTGACTGTCACCTTGTCTACTGTCAGACCATCAACAGTGGGGAAGACGCCGAGTTCGTGATCCTCACGGTTCAATACATAAACCCACATCTCTTTCACCTCATTGCTTCTTGTCTTGCCATATCCGTCTCCGGCACGACCGGGAACATAGAGCACACAATCATCCGAGTAAGTGTAATTCTTATTAAGTGAGGAGGAGAAGATATTCACATTCTCTACCGACTGTGTAAAGATTCCGTCCATATCTACTGTCTCATCGGGAGACTCGATAAGAATACTCTCTATATCGGGAGTGTCTAAGATCTGAGAATTATTTTTCAGCGCACCTGTGAATGTGACAGATTTAATATTTGAACCCGAAATCGCGCGCTCATATATAAAGGCATTCTTAGGCAATGTTATATGCTCTAAACTCTCTCCGTTAACAGCCCATCTTTCTATAGTCTCAAGACCGGGATTGAAAACGACTTCCTCAAGTCCTGACAGAAAGCTCATTGAATTCTCCCATACCTTTATACAGTTGTCGGGGAGA
The DNA here is from genome assembly GCA_014800895.1 of Bacteroidales bacterium. Lineage (GTDB taxonomy): Bacteria > Bacteroidota > Bacteroidia > Bacteroidales > Muribaculaceae > Lepagella. Next base: position 13,915 of record JAAVFG010000057.1, on the reverse strand, counting down.
ACCAACCTACCGGATTTTAATCCCGGAACACACTCCAGAATGAGACCGTCCTCAACCACTCTATACAAGACTCCATCTATCTCTTTAAAATAGGGATTGCCATCTTCCACCACGAATTTATCAAGTCCTGACATCCCGCCAAAACAACCTAAATCATTTTGCGGACATGCATTCTTAGGGATGGTCACTTGCTTCAATCCAGTACATAAAAATGCCCACAACCCTATTTCTTCCACAGATGAGGGGATATCACATTCTTCAAGATTCCATGTCATATAGAAAGCTTCTCTTCCTATTTTCTTCAGATTCTTACCCAATCTAACGCTCTTGAGATCTGATGCCCCATGGAAACTGCGTTCTCCTATTTCTGTCACCTCCTCAGGGATGACAATACTTTTCAAAGATCTGCATTCGTTGAAAGCCCCATAGTAAATTCTTGTTACCGGAATATCCTTATCATTTATACGGATCTTACCTGCAAGCGTTACATCCACCGGATTACCTTCATATCCATTGACACGTGCCGTATCATAGAGGTAATGATACTTGATATTGTCAACTGTCACATCCCCTACTACGTTTTCAGGCATTCTTCCTTCTATTATCCTTTGGAAGTTACTCCAGTCAGCCACATCTCCATAAAGGGATGACGTTCCTTCAGGTACGAAAAGAATTCCTTTTTCTCTGACATCAGAATTATGGAACACACAATCCTGAATACCGAAAGGCTCCGGATTGAGGATTTCCACTGCCTCAAGATTTTTATTCGAATTGAAAGCATTCAAGCCGATAAACTTCACTCCTGCCGGTATCGAGAGAGTTTTAATATTCAGACCCATCATGGAGTTGTCAGCAATACCCTCCAGATTATCGGGAAGGAAGACACTCTCCATCATTCCCAAGGCTGACAATGCGCCCACCGGAATGACATTAGCCTGATTCTTTACAGGCTCTTGGCTGAAATAACCATCCGTTGCATCAACCTCCTCAATGTTGACATTCCTGATATCAAGGGAATGAAGCGCAGGCATATGGTCGCGGATATACCAGAAGTCAAGTGCGTTTATCTTTCCGGAAAGGGTGAGATTCTTTATATTTATAGCTTCATCCTCACTAATTTTGTCTTTCAACGTTCCGGCTTCTGAAAGGGTTATCTCTGAATCCTTAAGCTCCGGAATACGCACCGTGAGACGGCTATCATCCCCCACCGGAATAGAGTAGCTGAAACGTTCCCCGGCTAAATTTCCCAACCCTATCAACTTCTTTCCTTTCAGGGTCATCGCCACAATAGGATCTTTCTCAGGGAACATTGGCTCACAAATGAAAAACATGGATGTGCCTTCCAATCCCTTTATTACAGTCTTACCTTCAGACAGCTCTATATTTCTCTCTCCGTATCCGAAATCATATACAAATTTTACATTTTTCCCGATTTCCACATCCACTGTGCCATATTGGGGAGTATTGCCTGCAACTACTACCGAAGAGGGACCCTCCAAAGTACCGAGCACTAATTTAAAATCGTTATCATTCTGATTCTTGGTAACCAACTGGAGACGGTCGGTAGGATCTATGTCCACAGATACCTTGACATCAAAGAAAGTGGTCTCAATCCCCATATCAAAATACTCGCCGTCAGAGGGGGAATAGGTGGAATTATAAGTAGTAGAAATCACTTCCTTTATTTTATCATTCTTATCTACAAGTGCCAGACCGACGAGACCCTCAAACCCGGAAGGGAGAGTCATGATGGTATTGATAAGTTGGAATGTCTCATCCTTTTTAAGATTCTCGACACTGAGATTCATATGTGTTCCTGTTCCTGCTGTTGCCCAGAAATACCCATAATCCGTGAAACACTCCGAATAAACTTTCCCGCTCTTATCCGGCACAAGGTTAATTACCATTCCATTGTTTAAGGAGAAATCCTGTACCTCATTGGGCGTAAGGGCATCAAGGGCATAGTATCCGTTGCAATAGCCGTCCCATCCCCAGTTGATATGATAACCGTTTGAGTTATAACCGTCGAGCACGAATGCGTGATTCTGTGAATAATCGTCATTCGTACCCTGATAAATCACAGGATTACCCTCATCAAGATTGCCTTTAAGGAGCTTGATCCATTCTTCATTGCTGAAGTTGGCGGAGCTGATAAACTGGCAGTCGGGGGCATATTGAAACTCCTGCTGCATCTTGTGTCCAACCCAGTTCATATGTGCGCCGCTTTCTAACGAGCCGTAAGACATATGCACCGCCTCTCCGGCATCCCTCATCAACTTGGCGACCGCAGGATTGGCTACCGGCATATTTTCCGCATCATATTCCATCTCCAATGGCATTGCATCCCAGTCATACCTCTCGGGCCAATTATGATATTTCATGATGATGGACATGGCGGTGGCGACACATCCTGTCGGGGCCTTCTCTCCTGATACTTCAGGACAGTCGGCATTATAGGGTGCCCCCTGCCCCCAGGAAGCGGTAGGGAGAAGCACTCCTTCTGTCGCAGCTGCCCGGCTTGCGGATTTCCAGCTGACGTGAGTCTCCTTTGAATCCCCTGCTTCCTCACTTCTCCTGGAGAATGATTCAAGCAGCCCCTTCAGCTGAGGAGGTAGATTTGAAAGGTCAAAGCTGCCACGCTCGGAATAGCCGAGGATTTTGCTATAGGAGTCGTTTCCTGAAATTATTACAAAGCCATTGTCGCCTTCTGCATTGAAAACATAGTAAGGTTCGTTGGAAGCAGTGGACACGGCTCCCTTAACTCTCTTGAGCGACTTTGCCGGCAATTTCTTCGACAACGTCCCCTGCAGAAACTCCGATGCCGCCGCCTCTGCTTCCTGCGGGGTCACCTCCCTTGCTGAGAGACCTAACGCGCCGAGCATTAATGTTAAAGTTAGAATTTTTCTCATATTTGTTTGATTTATAGAAAACAATCTATTTTTTTTGTCTCTTATCTTTATTTGCCACGTAGGATAATTAATTGATTTAGGAAAACTCTCTCTATGAGTCACGCCATAGAGAGAGGAAAAATAAAAAAATGATAGTTAGTAGTTAAGTTAAATTAATATCCTTGTAATTTTTCTCTGCAAATATATAACACAATTTTCATTTTACCCCCCCCGATTGTTAAATTATGTTAATTTGAGATTTAAAAAGTAGAGAACGTTCCAATCTTTCAGATTTTTAACTAATTATCCAACACAGTGCCCTTTCTCTTGACATTAAGGCTCCATCCTCTAAATAGATGGCTTAATCGTGGCAATTATGTATTAGATCTTCTGAATAAAAACAGCGCCCCGGAGAGAAAACTTCTCCGGGACGCTGCTACAAAATTTTAAGCTCTTCTTTTTTATTCCTCCAGTTTCCCCACGATTCCTTGGGATTTCCTTCCGTTGATGGCAATCATCAGTGGATTGTCGAATCTTACTACTTTCACCCTCTCTGTCTCTTTCTCTGCCGGGAGGGAAGCAAGATAATCGGTATCGATGTAGCCGTTTCCACCCGCAGGGTCTACCGTAAAGTAGCCGACGCCGAAGCTGGTGAGATTCTGGAAGAAGTGCGTGCCCTGCGACGGCTCTATGCGATAGCCGGGCAACGCGGTCTCCACTATCAGACGCGCTCCCGATATCTGAGGCCAACGCACCGGCACTCCCAATGCCGAATCGGATGAGCCCCAGCGACCGGGACCGATAAGCACATAAGGCTCTCCGGCTGCCACCATCTCGCTATTGATCTTATCTATCTCCTGTGCCACTTCCGGATTATGAGCCGAATTGAAATTCTCCGGCTTTACATATACCAGATATCGGACATTATCCATAATGCCATGTCCTAAGGCTGTGTCGGAGCGGAGCATCAGCTTGTCATCAGGCACATCCATTATCTTGTCGTCAAGCATCTCTTTCTTATCCACTATCGGACGTATCTGAAGCCAATAGACAGTACCTTTCTCTCCATTCTTACCCTTGGTGGTATTGATATTTCCTGCAAACTCTATCTCCACAGGGCGTCCCATCTCATACTGTCCGGTGGATAGCATGAAGTCAAGCACATCCGCCAGAGGGAACACGCCATGCTTGAGGACATTGGCAAAGGTGACGAGCTTACGTCCCTTTCCGGTATCGCTGTCGCGTATCAGTCCGTCATAGAGGTCAAATGTGGAGACAAGATATTTCAACGACCCATTTTTCGCAGCGTCGGCAATGGGGAGCTTCACGATATTGAAACTGTCATCCACCTTGAATTCATAATCCTCCCCCACTCCCGACGGGAGAGCGAAAAGATTACGCTGCGTATCGCGCAGACAGGTCTCCACAGTCGAAGTCTGGATTATCTTCGTGGGATGTTTCGGTGAGAAACGAAGAGCGAGACCGCCGTCGACTATGTATTTTCCGAGTCCGACCGCTACCTCCACTACTCCCTCTTCAGATTTCTCATCATTTACGGGATAATAGTTGAGCGAACGACCCACGCCCGAGAAACTGGGGTAATAGTAACCGTCATGATATTCCCCCACCACTTCCTGAAGGATCACCGCCATCTTCTCCTGGTCGATGACATTGCTCGTGGCATTCATATATGCCTTCGAGTCGCGGAAGAAGACGGAGGCATACACTCCCTTAACGGCATCGGTAATGATGCGGCGCCGCTGCGCCTCATCCTCTACGTAAGGAATCATATATGTGGAATAGATACCGGCAAAGGGTTGGTAATGGGAGTCTTCAAGAAGCGACGAACTTCTTACCGCCAAGGGGCGTTTGACAACTTCAAAGAATGCCATGAGATCAGATACAACCTCCTCCGGGAGCTTGGCTTTCAGGAAGTGCCGCAGTATCTCCTCGTCGGGAGCATCCGAGAGAGCCATGGGATAGAGATTATTGCTATCCATAAACTCATCGAAGATATCGGTGCATACCACTACGGTATGGGGAATTGTGATCTGCACGCCGTCGAAGTCGTCGCAGACGGGATGGCGCTTGATGATGGAGTCAATGAAAGCGAGACCGCGACCCTTCCCTCCCAACGATCCCTCTCCGATACGGGCGAAGTTGCTGTAGTTATCGTAGAGATCCTTATCGAATATGGCGACGACTCCACGATTTTTCATGCGGCGGTATTTTACTATCGCCTCAAACATCAGCTTGCGCACACGGCTTGCCTCCTCGAGATCATGGAATTTAACATTCTTGAGCATCTCCGCTATCGGGAAGAGGGCGCGGGAATAGAGCCAGCGCGAGAAACTGTTGTTGCCGCAGTAATAGTAAAGCGCGCCGGGGGGTATCTTATCTATATTGCGCTGCAGGTCCTTGAGGTTGCGGATGCGCATCAATTCGCTTCCGCTCTCCGGATCGCGCACTATAAAGTCGCCGAAACCGAATTTCTTCGATACAGCCTCACGCAGGTCGAGTCCGAGAGTCTTGGAGTTCTTATCTATGAATGTATATCCCTTACTTTCCGCCATGAATTTATTCTCGCTCTCCTGACTCTCCATGATGACAGGCATATAGGGGTAACGCTTATGAATCTCGTCGCAGAGTTTCATGCCGGCATGCGGATCTTTCTCTCCTCCCTTGGGGAAGCGGGAGTCGGTGATGATACCCAATATATTTTCACCATATTTATCCACTAACGCCATTGCCTCCTCATAATCGCGGGCAAGGAGCACCTTGGAGCGTCCGCGCATTCGCATCATCTGCTCGTGCTCGTTGAGCGCCTCGGTGGCGAAGCGTTTTGACTGCTTGAGAAGGAATTTGAAGAGATTGGGAAGAATGGAGCTGTAGAAGCGGATGGAGTCTTCCACCAGGATTATAGCCTGCACTCCCACCTCATTGATATCTTTCTCGGCGTTCATGCGGTCCTCTATCAGCTTGATGATAGCCAATATCAAGTCAACATTGCCAAGCCATGAGAATACATAGTCGACGCCGCGCATATCCTCGTTGGCTATCTTGCGTCTCACCTCCTTGGAGAATGGGGTCAGCACCACAAACGGGATATCGGGATAAAGGCGGTCGATTTCCACCGCCTCGCGGAAGGTCTCGCTGATATCCACACCGGGCATCGCGATAATGAGGTCGAAAGGTTTGGATGCCAGTTCCTCCCGTGCCTCCTCATAGTTTGCCACCATTGTGAAGCGTGGCGGCGAGGATAGGTTGAGTCCTACATATTCGAAGTAGACCTGCTCGTCGACTCGCCCATCCTCTTCCAGCATGAATGCATCGTAGGGGGTAGCGATGAGAAGCACATTGAATATGCGTCGCTGCATCAGGTCCTTGAAAGCCGTGTCCTTGATATAGAGACGGCTCAGCATATTGTCGTCATAGTTCTTCATTCTGTCAGATCAGATTAACTTTTTATTCTTTTCTCAGTCTGACCGAATGATTTGGAGCCAGACTGACAGGGATTATAAAAAACGCCCGCTTGCGGAAGCGGGCGTGAGTATTTATTCTTTATCGTTGTTTTCCGCCAAGAAAGCTTCTATCGCGTCGGGCATCGAGCGATGTGTCGGCGTAGGAGCCTTGATGTCGAGACGCAGACCGGCATCTACCACTGCCTTGGCGGTAGTGGTGCCGAAAGTAGCGATACATATCTCCTCCTTGTCCTGATCGAAATCGGGGAAGTTCTTCTTCAGGCTTGCTATTCCTGCCGGGCTGAAGAATACGAGCATGTCGTAATCCAGACTCTCCTCGGGCTGGAAATCGTTGCTGACCGTGCGATACATCACGCTCTTGGTGATATCCAGGCCCTTATCCGTAAGGAAAGAGATATTATCCTTATTCACGTCTGAGATGGGGAAGAGGAATTTCTCCTTGTTATTCTTCACCATTGCGGCAACAAGCTGCTCATCGTCAAGCTTCCCTGTCTTGCCGAATGATATCTTGCGCTTGCGGTAAGTGATATATTTCTGCAGATAAAGGGCGATAGATTCTGTGGTGCAGAAATATCTCATCGTGTCAGGCACTTTCACACGTAGCTCCTCGCAGAGACGGAAGAAATGATCCACAGCTGTGCGGCTTGTAAAAATTATTGCAGTATAGTCAGCGGGATTAATCTTTGACTGGCGGAATTCCTTAGCACTCAGTCCTTCTACCTTGATAAAGGGACGGAACACCATCTCCACGCCATACTTGGCGCAAATATCATAGTAGGGTGACTTTTCAGAGGAGGGTTTAGGTTGTGATACTAATATCTTTTTTATCTTCATGGAATGTTTGTTTCTGATTCCGTCAATATATAATTTAACACGCCCTGCCGCGGATTGCTCATAGCCATTGCGAGCAAATCTGGAGCGTGGCGACATAGGTAAGTACCAATGGAACTATTTCTATACTGCAAAGGTAGTACAAAAATAGCATCCATGACGAAAATTGATTGAAAAAAATGCGAAATCCTTTATAAATGAACACTATCTTGCCCAAGATAAAGACGCAGGCGGATATTTCCAGAAGTATCAGCGTCCATGGCTCATAGCATAATGTAAGGAGGGTGAGGGGGAAGAGAAGGATAACCTCGAGTCCCTGCGACGCACCCGCTCCTTTCAGCCACATCCGGGCGCGCATCTTATCGGTGAAGACCCGCCCTACAAGCCAATACGCCAGGAACATCATGACGACATAGGCGGCTGACACCCCGACGCATATCCCTATCCCGAGCGTGAGATTATCCCTGATGCCGAAGCTTTCGGCAAGAGAATGAGGGGTCGTGACCATCACTGTCTTCCAGAGCAATACCCCTGCGCAGACTACCCAGAGGAGATTGAGGAGCACGAGGAATGAGGTCTCCTTCACTGTCTCGTCAAACGCATTCTGACGAACACGGATATCAGTCAGATCATCCCCTACTGCTTTCAGATAGCGGTAATTATTCTTGAATTTCAGAGCGACAACGACAAAGAGTGCCAGGATACCGAGCCATATCCATGACATGGCTCCTTCTCCGGCTGTGGGCTCGGGGCGGGGCTCATCTATGAGATGATTTTCTATTATCAGCGCATAGACGGGTTCGGAAAGGGTATCGACCGGAACGGTGTCTCCGAGTGCCGGAGGCACGGGAAGTCCGGCACTGTTATGTCCGTTGACGGTAAATATCGTATCGGCTTGATGACTCATTACAATTACAGATATTCTTTGCGAAGAGCATAAAAGATTTTCATCGCAGGAATTGTCACTACATCCAACCCTCCTTGCGATACCATTCCACACTTCTCCTCACCCCTTCGCGAAGATCTACTTTCGGATTGAATCCGAAGTCTCTGCGGGCTTTGCTGACATCAACATTCCAGTTGCGCTGCTTCATGATATGATATTTATCGCTGTTGAGAGTGGATGGCTGAGAACGCAAGGCATTAATCTTCTCCGCTACCCATGACACGGCTTTCAGCCCCACAACAGGCACGCGGACGGGAAGGACAAATTTCTTTCCTATCTCTTCAGCGCATATGCGACGGAATTCCTTTTGAGTATAGGAAGCGGGCTCGGAGATATTATACACTTCCCCTGCGGGCGCTTTCTCCAAAGCATCGTATATGGCGCATGCAAGATCCTCCACATAGATAAATGTCAGCATCTGACGTCTGAACCCGACAGAGAAGTCTATCCCTTTCTTTACGGATTCAAACATAAGAAAATAGTCTTTGTCGCGCGGACCGTAGATACCTGTCGGACGGAAGATAATGTAAGGGACGCCGGAAGACATAAGACATACCTCTGCCTTTATCTTTGATGCCCCGTAACGGGTGTTGGGAGTCGGGATCATCTCCTCGGTAAGGGGTGAGTAATTCCGCTCATCTTTCGGACCAAGCGCCGACAGCGAACTCATATAAAGGAATTTCTCCGGCTCTTTTCCTGTATGATGCAGGGCATGGAGAAAGTCGCGGAGATATTCGTAGTTTATACGGTTGAAATCAAGATACCTCACCACTTTCGTTGCCCCGAGGTTATATATTATATAATCCCATTTTTCCCCTTCGGGCAGGGCGTCATTCAAGATTTTTGGGAAATGGTAGGGAGCGTCAAAGTCAAATTCTATGAATTTGATACGTTCATCGTTAAGCCATTTGCGTGATGTGCTTGCACGCACACCCGCCCAGACTTCATACCCTCGACGAAGTCCCTCCTCTACTATGAATCCCCCGGTGAAGCCACCGGCTCCTATGACGAGAACTCTCTTCATTCTTATCTCTTGTTATCTGGGAGCGAAGACCCCCTTTATAATATTCCGAAAGTGTAACCCTCCTGTTTAAGCCATTCGATACTCTCTCCAAGCGCGCTCTTTAATTTATCTATACTTTTGACTGAGTCATGGAAGACAATTATAGAGCCGGGTGTGACATATTGCTTCACATTCTCCACTATACGCGCGGCATCGACATACCGGCTGTAGTCGCGGGTGACGAGATCATACATTATGATTTTATATCTCTCCGACAATCTCTTCGCCTGCGATCTCAGAAGCCAGCCATGTGGGGGACGGAAGAGATCTGATCCGATATATCGGGCAGCCTGCTCCACATCCTGCAGATAATCCTCCGCAGAGCATTTCACCCCCTGAAGATGGTGCATCGTATGATTACCCACCCTGTGACCGCGCCGGAGCACCTCTTCATATAGAAGGGGGTATTTTCTGACATTATCCCCTACCATGAAGAAAGTGGCTTTCACTCCATGACGGTCCAGTTCGTCCAATACCCAGGGCGTAGCTTCCGGTATCGGCCCGTCATCAAAAGTAAGATAGACTTTCCTCTCTTCTCCGGAAGATATCTTGAAGATACCCTCCGGGAGCAGGGAGCGGAAAAATTTTGGCGGATGCTCTATTACCATCAGTCGGGATGATTTTTCAAGTATTCCTGATAGATACGTTTGGAGCGAGCCATGTCCACCTTCTCTGTCTGCAATACGCCTGACACTTCGGCATCCGTGAGTCCGGCTTTCTTAGCCTCCTCCACATAGCCGTAGTAGACAGAATCTATATATCTGTATTCCATCTCCTGGGAAGCGTATTCCTCTGGAGTCATACCTGCCAACTCATTCACTATCCTTCCGAATTCTGCAATCTCCTGAAGCACTGACTCGGCTGTAACCCCTTCGCCACTTCCATATGCTGCGCTATTGAGCTTGGTAAAGAACTGCCGGTCGAAGCCGAATTGCTTGAGGAGCGCATCGGTCTTCTTGGGATCTCCGCCATAGCGTTCGTAGGCATCGATAAAGCTCTGCATCTGATAAGGGACATAACGGCTTTCGGTCGACATGCTCATGCCGGGCCCGAACTGCTGCGCTATACTCTGATTGTATGCCACATACTGGAGCATTCTCTTCATCTGCTCATAGAGCATCGAGGATGCTTTCTGACGAAGAGCCTTGTTACCCGTCGCATCAGCTATCATACCGTAATATTCAGGAAGCTGAAGGGCAACTGTGATACCATAGCGCGTCACTGCCTCCCCGAGATTTTTCTCTATCATGTCAAGCACATTGAGCGCTTTCGCATATTTCTCGTTAGCTCCATTCTTATTGCCGCTTTCAGTAAGCTCGTCACCCTCCACTATCAACTCCGCAGCCACATCGAGCATGGAGTTGCGGGTTGCCATAAGCATCCTGCGGGCTGTCTCGTCAAAATAGGGGCGCTTCTCTGCTGTCGCCTTATCCGCTCCGCCCCAGAGATATTTCTTGGTCACTACGTCGTATGCCCTGTCGGTGCGTGCCGGCAGACCCTCCTGAAGAGTAGGCACGAGCTGATGGGTCATACCCGTAGATACGAGATAGTTTGACAGACCTGTATGATATTCCGGTCCGACGGATGAACACCAGTAGATAGGTCGAGGCCAGCCATCGGCGGCATTTGTGGCTATGATATCAAACATCAGAAGCTCACTGAGACTGATATATCCTTTACCTTTTATAGATGAGGCACTTCCGAGATCGATTACAATTTTATCGACTATTTTGGCGGTATCTTTCAAAGCCACCAACCCGCGCTTGATAACGGTTTTCTTATCTACCGGGATAGTAACGACACTTGAGGGCATCTCGGGATATCCGTAGTCTTCATTATATGTCTTGCCTGCATAGATAGCTTTGAGTGATGTAAGGAGATCGGCGGGAGCTTTCTCTTGTCCTACCAATGTCACATCAAGCTTGCCGTAGGCGATATCTGACGGATTTGCGGTAAAATGTACCGGAGCTGCCTTATAGCTCTCCTTACGCTGCTGATTGGCATACCAGTCGGAGGCAAGGTAGCTGAGGTTGACAATCTTGACATCCGGACGTACACCCTCCACCTCCTGAGCATACCATAAGGGGAATGTATCGTTATCGCCGTTGCAGAATACTATCGCGTTCGGCTCGAGGCTCTCAAGATAATTGACCGCGTAGTCTCTTGCGGCATATCTTCCGGAGCGATCATGATCATCCCAAGTCTGGCTCACCATCTGGAGAGGGACGGCAATACCTATGATACATGCCACAATCGCCGCGGGCTTGGGTGCGATATATCTCTTTATAAAGGTCCAGAGAGCCGCTACACCCATACCGATCCAGATTGCATAGGCATAGAAGGAGCCGGCGAAGGCATAATCTCGCTCACGCGGCTGCATCGGCGGCTGATTAAGGTAAAGCACGATTGCGATTCCGGTCATGAAGAAGAGGAAGAATACCACCCAGAACTGCTCGATTCCTTTCTGTCCCTCGAATGACTGCCATATCAATCCGATTATACCGAGGATGAGCGGAAGCATGTAATATACATTATGTCCCTGATTATCCTTGCCTAAGTCATCGGGAAGAAGAGACTGATCGCCGAGGCGAGCATTATCAATGAAGGGGATACCGGATATCCAGTTGCCCGCATCGAGTTCCCCCTGCTGATTGAGAAGGTCATTCTGACGTCCTGCAAAATTCCACATGAAATAACGCATATACATGTGGATAAGCTGGTAGTTGAAGAAGTATGAGAGATTCTGTGAATAAGTCGGGCGATACCCGTATTTCTGCGGGAAGACGACAGTGCCGGTCATAGGATTGTAGGTAGGCTGACCATACACATCATATTCCGGGACTTTCTTTCCGCTATTCACATCAACGGCATGAAGCTCCCTGAGGTTATCGGGAGTAGTATCCAGTGACACCCATGTACGGTAAGCATCACGGTGCATACGGCTGTGAATACGCGGGAAGAACATATTGAGTTCAGGATTCAACACCGGCTCCTCCTTACGACCCTTCTTCACATAATAGTCTCCGCCTCGAGAGGCAAGTTTTTCGTTATTTCTTATCTCGGATGGCTTTAGTCCGGCTGACTCGGCTGGAGCCGCGCCGGCAACACCCTTGGCATATTCCATATTTCCTTTCTCCATCTTCTGGCGATAGTTGGGCACAGGAATGGTGAAAGGTGTGCCGTCATCATTCTTCTCCCCCGTATCCATCTGAGAGTCTCCCACATATTCACGCTGAACGCCTGAATAGAGCGTCTCGCCGTAAAGAAGTGGTGTCTCGCCATACTGCTCGCGGTTGAGATAGGATGCAAGATCAAATACATTATCGGGTGAGTTCTGATTCATCGGCGTGTCAGCACTTGACCGGATGAGGATAAGCGCATAGCTTGAATAGCCCACAAAGATCACTGCGATGCTCCACATTATCACACTCATCACCCTTACCGGAATATTATTCTTGATATAGAAAAGCCATCCGGCAAGCGCCGCAAGAAGAACCCATCCTACCCATAGACTGCTTCCGATGAAAAGCATACCGGAAACAAAGATAGCTAAGAAGAATGTCCCCTTCATCAGCAAGGGAGAGGAATCATTGCGTAGCGCGACGATAGCCCAGATAAAGATAGCCGCAGCCACAAAAGCATATACTACCGCTCCGGTATTGAATGAGCATCCGAAACCATTGACGAAGAGAAGCTCAAATTGCTGAGCCATCTTTATGAAGCCCGGCACGAGTCCGAAAAGCACGAGAGCGATGATGACAAACGAAATGAGAAGAGCGTAAATGGATTTCTTAAGATTCATATCCTTATATTTGCGATAGGCAAATACGAGGACAATGGCGGGAATACAAAGAAGATTCAGGAGATGCACGGCAATGCTGACTCCGATCACGTACGCGATAAGTATAAGGTAGCGGTCGGATTGGGGTTCATCCGCCCTATTCTCCCATTTCAGAATAAGCCAGAATACAAGCGCCGTGCAGAAAGAGGAGAAAGCATAGACCTCACCCTCGACAGCGGAAAACCAGAATGTATCGCTCCAGCAGTAAGCCAAAGCTCCTACCACACCGCTACCCATAATCACGAGATACTGAGTAAGAGATAATTCTCCCTCCTGATCATTCTTGACAGTCAGTCTTCTTACAAGATGAGTGATGGTCCAAAAGAGCAGCAGGATAGTAAGTGCAGAAAGGAGACCCGACATGGCATTGACCATTACGGATATTTTCGCGGCATCCGGAGCGAAATTGGCAAAGAAACGGGCGGTAAGCATAAAGATAGGGTTGCCCGGTGGATGACCGACCTCCAATTTATCAGCCTGGATAATAAACTCACCGCAATCCCAATAAGAGGCGGTAGGCTCAAGAGTGAGCCAATAAGTGGCGAGGGCGATAATAAAAATCACCCATCCTGTCACATTATTGATAAGGTTATACTTCTTAGTCAACATTCTTAAAAATGACCTTTTTAGTCAGAAACTATTAATTTGCAAAATTAGTCATTTATAAGGATATTTCAAAAAGAAAAATTAGGCTGCGTTAAGATAAACAAAATGTAGGGACGTACCATAGGTGCGTCCCTACAAAAACGAGTGGAGGATAAAAAAAGAGTTGACTCTTGCGAATCAACTCTCTTAAAGGCGGCGATTACCTACTCTCCCGCTTTCGCAGTACCATCGGCGTGATAAGGTTTAACTTCTCTGTTC
>JAAVFG010000056.1 GCA_014800895.1 Bacteroidales bacterium | reverse complement strand
GCTCTGTTGGAGGAGTCATAAAGCTCCCCGCCGACATCATTGATGAAGAGACGATAAGGAATCTTGGAGTTACGGCGGGAGATATTGACCTGCAATGAGGCTGTATCAGATACGGCGGTCTTATTGGGGAGCTGATCGGTAGAGATATAGCCATTATTGGCGATCCACTTCACTTTAAATGGAATAGACTTGTCACGCATGGTGTTTGCCGTGTCAGAAAAGGAGACATTATTCTCCCCAACATTTTTCATCATCTCGGCAAGGAGACGGAGAGTAAGTGTGCTCTTTCCAGCCATTGCCGCGCCGACGAGAGCGATATGGAGATCCGTCCCCTCATTTGCCTGAATCTTCTTTCCGCAGTTGGCACATAAACGAGGGAGACGGTCGCGTCCGTTGAGAAGGGTAGTAGGCATCTTCTCCCCCGTGACCGGATGGGTAATATGCAACAGACCGTATGCACCGGGACGCAGACGGATCTTATTGGGAAGTTCGAGATATCCCGCTTCACTCTTGGAAAGATAACGAGCAGGTTCGGAGGGTTGCTGGCAATGAGGGCAGGGATGATGGATATTATAACGGTTTGTCATTATCTTCTCTATCCCTATCAGGATACCCGCGCCAAGAAGCCAGATTGAGGCGAGAGAAAGGAAAAGGGCAAGCGGTAAGAAAAGGAAAATGAAAATCGGAATCCAGTTGTCACGCAGAAGCTGAAGGAAATAGTCGGTTATATCGACTTCCTGCAGAAAAATCTTACCTATATCCTCGCATTTATTCCCGAAGTTAACAATGTCATCATTACAAGCTACAATCAATAATCCTAAAGCACCGAAAAGTAATAGCTCCGCATGTTTGGTGAAAACTCCTATAACAGCCACCACGATAAGTATATATCCGATGACATTTAAAATGCTACAGATAATTTTTACTGTCCATAATATTCCATAACTTCCTCCTCCGATAGCAAGAAGCAGTCCGACGGCAGCCAAAGTGCCACATATCAAAGCAAGGGTAATGATCAGAATAGACTTGTAGGGTGCCGGATTTAGAAAGAAGATGCGCCTCATGCCCTTCTCTTTCTTTCCCAGAATCCGCACTTTCGGGTCTTTATGAAAATACCAGGCGATAGCACCGGCAGCGAAAAGGACAGCCAAAGCAATCGCCACCATCTTCGCTCCTCTCTGGCTTCCTCTCCTTATCTTCTCGACTTTAGCTTCAAAATCCTCGGTGCGTTTCTCCAATCCTGAAAACCGGTGGAGGTTGGTGACATATCCCGTCATCACCGGTCCTGAACCCCATTTTGCCGTGACTTTCATCCATTCCTCACCGTCACCCTGATAGACGGAGTCAGTGTCAAAATAGACACGGTCGTAAGGGCGCAGCTGATAAATCAACGTCGCATCTTTGGAGGGACGGGCGCGGACATTTAGTTTCTTGCCCTCAGTGACGGTATGACCGTTGATCTCTCCATCAGGAAAGCCAAATTCGGCGGAGTATGCGTTGGAAGCGAATAAGGAGAGGAGGGAAAAAAGGATAGTGAAGATATATCTCATTACTTAAATTGAAGTTATAAGTAGCTACTTAGCATATTATTTTCGGTCCTCTTCTTTTTGATCTTCCGGCTTTTCGGCATCCGGCTTATCATATTCAGAATCAGTGTTATCTTTACCCTTATTAATCAATTTCTTTACAAATCCGCTCAGACGTTGCCCAAGAGAAGGTATGCGGCTCTTGAGCAGTTTCTGGTAAGTATTGGGAAGGTATTCCTCCATATATTTCTCAGCCATCTCCTCCGAGAAACCACGCACATCCACAAGCCAGTTGAAGATATCCTGCGCCTTACCCTTGCGATAGCGTATGATCCCCTTCAGGATATGCGGTCCCGCTTTCTTATCCTCCTTGGCACGCTGAAGCGCATCCTCCTCAGTGAGATAGCCGGCAGAAATAAATTCCCCGATAAGGTCGTGGAGAGCTGTAGGATTAGCCTTGCCCACATCGCAGATACGCACCGGCACGAGATCTCCGAGATAGAGCACATCGCCTACCTCCTTGGCTATCGCCCAGAGGTCGAGAGTTGTGCCGTAATCGGATTCTTCCTTATGACCTAAGGCATCTTTCAGAAGATGGAACTGACGCAGGAGCTCTTTCGGAAGGTGGAGTTTGGTAAATGCCAGAGCTATATCCTCCCCATCCTCCCGAGTGATATCCTTAGCTATGATATTCTGTTTTATACGGGTTATTACGGAAGAAAGCAAGGCTTTCGCTTTCGGCGAGCCTATCCATTCTTTAGCCGCCGGATTTGGAAGAAAGTCAATAAGCCTCTTGTGAAAATTATTGACTGCCTCTATATTGTTAAGCGGAGTCACCTCCATCTGCCGTATAAACAGCGGAGCGAAATCAGGATTATTTACATGCGGCGCGAAGAGAGTGAAGAAATCAAGGTCGCCTCCTTTGAGAATCCAGTTTACGAGAAGTCTCAAGGAAGAGAAATCATTTTCCTTAACTAACAATTCTACCATCGGACGGAAGATAGCGCTATCCTCGCTTACAAACCCTTCACCTGCAGTAAGATCCAGATATATCCATTGCTTGCGGAACACTTCAAAGCGGTAATGCTCATTGATAAAGACTATATTTATCCCCTGCTTTTTACCCTCCTCATAATGATTTGTTATAAAGGATAGATCAGAAATCATCTCCCGAGGCACAAGACGGACTAATTCCGCCATAAGCCGGGGAGGAGCGGAGATGTCTGCTTTAACAAGCAGAGGACGGCTCTCCTTAATTGACTCTATGAAGGCGAAGAGGAGAGATATCGCTGTAGGGGATATCTCGGGAGTCTTTTCAGAAGAGAATGATTTGTAAATATCAGTCAGGGGCTGATTCTCTCCAACGGAGATATCGCGCATCTCGGTATTAGTGACACGCGGAGCAGGATCTTTAGGGATGAAGCCATTACTGCCGTCAGCAGGATTTTCAAGAAATATCTCAAATATCTCCGCGCCCGGAGGCTCGGGAAAAATATAAGTGTCTACCACATAATTACCCATGCGTCCCGGATTACCATCCAGATAGAATGTATAGTCATAACCGACATATATTTTTCTTCCTAATGCAAAAACCTTCGCATGGTCAGGAAGAGTGACAGATTTAAAGAAATATGTAGCCGGGATGTTGCTGATCAGATCCGGGTTCTGCTCGAGCTCGGATGAAGAAACGACAGGACCGACAGCCTCGAATGTGAAGATATCATTCTCCTCCAAAGCGGGAAGAATCTCCTCCGGAATATCGGCAGATGCGGCACGGACACCGAATCCGGCACTTCCCGCCCTGTTCTTTTCTGACGAATTATATATGACGTGGTAAAAATTCATGATGAAGCTATAGAGTTAAGGTTAATGAGGAATATTAAACTGTCCCAACTTATGGAGCACCCATATCAGAGGATCCATCACACGATAAGGCGTCACCTGCTCCACTTTATTGCGGGCATCAGGCATAGATCCGAATGCTGACACTCCAAAGAATTTATAATTATTCTCCGGATCGTCCGGGTTCTGCTCAGTAGGCGGGAGGGATCTGTTTTTCTTGCTTCCCCAGTTTTTGACAAAATGACAGAAATCACCCTCGTCCCATTCATCAAGCAGTGCCTGTTCTATTGTTGAGGAAATGGCATCAATCTTATGGAGATCCACCTTTCCCGACTTCTTGAAACTGCTGTCGAGGCGTCGGTCACCGATCTTGAACTCATCGGCTGCAATATTTAGCTCGTCGGTATGATCAAGCACCGAGTCAAATTTACTGAACACAAAAGCGAAAGGTTTCTTATACTTTGACTCATCTTCGAAATTGGCGAGTGCATCCTGGATCTGACGTATGGAATCAGCCGATTTGCCACCTGCCTTATCCAGATTATGCTTCTTGAGAATCCTTCCTATGAAGTCGATGGAGAGAGTGTCGAGAATAACTATAACTCCCGAGGACTTCTTGAGATACTTCACATTATTCTTGAGGTTTTCAAGGAAACGTTCGCCCGCTGTGTCATAAAACACAAGATATATCTGTTTCCCCGTCTGCTGCTGCGAGAGACGGAAGATCCAGGGTATATCCTTTTTATTGACAGCAGTTTTATTGAGAGCCTCCCCATCCTTGAATAATTTGGTATCAAACTTATTGAACATATTCTGTGTGGACTCATCCTTATGTCCGTCACGATAGATTTGAGTCGGGGTGACCTGAAGATCCATCTTATATCCATATTTTCGCATCTCGTGTATGAGCGCGACGATATAGTTGGTCTTGCCGCTCGAGGGGGAACCGATAACGGAAATAATCTCAGCCCCGCCTTCGATCATATCGGTAGGTAGCCAGTTGAAGCAATGGGGGCAGACGAAACGTCGGGAGGAATAGCCGCATTGAGGACAATTCTGCGCATTGAACTTCGGTCCGAAAAGGCGGGACATGAGTCCGCCCTTCATCTGCCATACGTTTCTCATCAGAAGATCCTCACCGTTCCAATAACGGTCATAGTTTTTCGATACGACACGCTCGCAACGGAATTCTCCGTCGGAATCCCGTTCGTCACTCTCGCATTGATACCATGCCTGAGTATTATCAAACTCCTCAAAGCAATAAGGACAAAGTATATTTTTTGATGCCATAAGCAGATGTAAGGTTAAAAGTTTTTATATTCCCCTTCCCCATGAGAAAGGTCAATCGTAAGGGGAGGGGAGTCATAGGCATTGTTAATTCCTATCTCCTCGGTAGGGGAGGGTTTGAAATATATACGCAGTGTATTCGTATCCTTCAGATGAGACAGCGGAAGGTCATAGGAGAAGAAGGAGTCAAGTATCTCACCCTTCTCAAATCTTTCCACCACATTCCTCTCTTCGATTGAAGTGAGAGGACGCTCTTGAATACAGAGGACGCTCTCATATGGGAGTGGAAAATGATCCATGCTCTCCAGATGAATCTTCAAGACCTGCACTTTCTTTAAGAAGCCTCTCTTCTCTTTTGAAATCGAAGCGGAAATCCTGATGGGAAGGAAAGGAGGAATATCATTTCTGTCATTCCCTTTTCTCTTCTCTGTTTCAGTATATGCGGCTTCTATTTCGGAAGATTGGGGAGGTGGAGCCATAGTTACCTCTTTTTTCTCGACAGTAGGCACCGTCTTGACTTTATCCATAGTCATAGACAGGAGTTCGCGGTCGGCGGCTTCCGCCACAGCGCCGGTGTCTTCCTCCACTTTTGCAAAGGCTTCAGCCATCTCCTCTTCAATGAATCTGTTTCCGATCGCATCTCCGCGCAGGATGAGGATGGAATTGGTGCGGTCGCCCAAGCCTTGGGATATCAGTAGATCCGTGAAGCGGTCATCAAGAGATATTTCCGAGCTGCTGCGCGCACGCAATTCCTGTCGGCTCAGGATATAATCATACTCCTGACCATCGGAAAGGCGTATGCAGCCGTTCTTTTCGCTTCTTCCACTTTTAAGGAATTTCTCAGCCTCCTCTCTCAAAGCGGTCATCTGACTCTCCTTATGGAGATCCAAGGTGCGGTTTTTTATTTGATCCCATATGATATCAGCTACTGTATCGGTACGGTTATCTCTTCCGAGCCCACGGAATACTGAGCGAGCGAAACTATCCTTACGCTCCGGGGAATAGGTGGAGATATAGAGGTCTGTCCCATCCGAAAACACCACTACAATCCCTTTATAATCGAAGTCACGAGCAAAAATATCGCAGAGAAGTGCATCGCGTCGTGCCGGATAGGAATTGGTGAACCCCCATTTGATGAGTTCATTCCGTATACCCTCCAGTTTCTCCTTTGAAATATTCGCCTCCGCTTCAATCACGATCTCCGTATTCTCCTTTATGCCGGGGTAATCGACGAAGAGTTCAAGGAAGTTTGCATTGAAAGCCTTACCTATGCGGTAATCTGGCGCGGCAGCCCTTTCTCCTCCGAAATCGCGCAGAGGAACAGATCTTCCCATCCTCGGAAAGGGGACAGGAAGATCACGATCCTCTACGGCACGGGAAAGGAGAATATCCTTAGCCGAAATCGATATTATTACTCTCTGACTCATTTTAGAGCCTTTAAAAGATGATTATCATAGAAATTCATTCCCTCCAATATAATGATGGGCGCCACGAAATCAAATTTTCCATTGTTATTGCTCTTCTCACGGTGAGCATGGATGTATTCGGGCATCTGTTGCACATATGACGTGATATTGAGATTGGAAGCCTTTTTATCAAAGAAATCATCCGGTATGTCCAGATTGAGCAGCTGGCGGGAAGTCTGATGGAATACACGGCAGAAATCACGGAATTTCTCTCCGGTCTGTGCCGAAGGAGAGAAACGGGTGCCAATGTATTCGATCATCTCCGGAGTGATGGAATTAATCGGCTCAAGAGGGAGGATACGGTTATCCCGGGTGACACATGAGAAACCGGACTCGCCGATTATCTCAGTTTCATTATCTCCGGCAGGATTGCAAAGCTCGGTGATATTCTTTGCAAGTCCTTTTGACACCTCATATTTTATATCGGCTCCTTTCTCCATCGGGGGGAGCTCGATAATGATACGATTCTCGGTATATCCGCCGTTTCCAAAACCGCTCTGGAACATCTGCATATAATACTGATTGGCAAGGTCAGGCTGGGTAGCCGCGAGCCATTGCATCAGTCGGGAACCCTTACCGGCGAAACATATATTTATCTCGGGCCAATATTTCTGACCTCCGATTATTTCGCTATTATCGGTGCGCTCTATATCCTTGATAAGTTTGGCGGAGATCTGCCCTGCATAATACATCAGCAGACCGGTGACATACATGTTGACCCACATCAGTCCCGGTGCCTCTGCAAGAATCAGACGGTAGAAATCGGGGAGCTGTTCCTCCGACAATCTATCCACTATCTGATCGAAATAGTAGGAAGCTGTCTCGGGAGTGAAACGGTTGTCTCCGACATTTAGTCCGAGGATATCTATGTTGAAACGGCTGCATACCGAACGCAGTACATTCTCAAACTCCTTCACATAGCGTGTTGCACCTGAAACACGTTGAGCTGCAAAACGAATGGAGTTTTGCTTTATCATCGTGATTCCCTCGTTAAGACGATAGAGGGCTGAGATATCAGTGGTGCTTCCGCCTATGTCGAAGCAGAGCGTGAGGATATCCTTATTGGCATGAGAAGAGGATATGAAATTAGCCACGGCGTTAGCCTCGGTGAGCGAATTATTGGCTGTCGCGTCGCGGAATAACGGCTCGGGATTATACCTTACAATCCTGTTGGGATCATCCGGCGCTATATCAGGTAGCTCATTCTTCTCTTGGTTTTCAGGTTTAGTCTGCTCTGCAAACCCTGTCACTCCCTGTTGGGATTGGAAACCGGTGGGGGCTGCCGCGAAACCTGAAGGAGCAGTTTGTGCTTGCGCGAAGCCTGCGGTTTGTGCCGGTTGAGCTGCAAAGCCGGAAGATGGCGCCGCTGATTGAGGCGATGCCAACTTAGCGGTGATATCTGTTATCTGCTGCCCTAAATCTTGCAACTGAGACTGAACGTTTGCAAGAAGTTCGGCAGGCATTGGCATGCCCAGCATCTGTGTCAGGGTCTGTTGTTGCTGAAGACAGAGTTTCAAATTCGCCATCAGTTCCGCGGTGTCCACAGGCTGTGACGTTTCCTTAGGAGAGGAGAGAGAAGGGGAAGGTGTGGTTGCCGGATTGCCAGTCATCGGCTGCATCGGCTTGGGAGCATGCGAATCAAAGGTAAGGTTTCTTTGAGCCTTACTGATATTCAGTTTATACTTATCCCCCTTTGCGTTGGAAACGGGAGAAAGGAGAGCGAGATCATCCCAGATAAGCTGGTACTTGTTGAGCAGCTGATTGTTCATAGCCGAGGGATAGGACCATCGGAGAGTGACCGGCACTTTCTCCATTCGGAACATTTCGGCATATATATGAAGCATGAGAGTGCGGAGGTATGCCTTTTTACGTGCGACATCCTTGTCCGGATTGCTCCATTTCATGTTATGTACCTGCTCCACCTGTCCGATTCGGTTGAATCGCAAGGAGATGATATCCTCCGAGACATTGCTGACGGGAAGGTTATCCATGAAGCATGGGAATCCTCCCTCCACTTCCCGGCTCAGACGGGTGATGATATCCTCATCATTACCGTTGACCTGAAGACGGTTCTCGGGATGTATGGTAAGGATACTATGCACGTTGTTGCTCTGCACGGGACGCTCGGGAGCCTGAAAGAAAAGGACACGGTTAGGCTGGAGACCCGCCTTCGAACCTTTCTCCTCACGGTCAAGAAGAGACACTCTCTGATTGGTGAAGCTGAATCCCTCCGGCACACCATCCATATCCGAATAAGCTACGGAGGTATTGGTAGATCCGAAGTCGATACCTACAGTCACCTCTCCCAAAGCTTTCGAGGAGCTGAGCATGTCGCGTGGCAGGGTGGAAGTCGGATCGTTGGAATAATTGATAATCAGATATCCTCCCTCTTCACCTCCGGGAGCTTGCAGAGCGATACCCTTGAATGGCTTGTCGGAGCTATATATCTCATATTTATATTCATTGGTAAGTCGCTCGTTGATACCCACAAGGATCCGGGCATCCACCTTATTCTTATCCGCTGTGATAACTCCATTTTCTGCAAGAAGAAGGGGAGATTCATCATTGTTGGTCAGGATACGGAAATAGGGATCTGAGATATCACCCACAAAAGGATAGGCGCGATAGCCTTGTCCGCGGGAATTGTGCGGAAGTTCGGAATAAAGGTAGTATTTATTCCATTGTTTTGAAATGAAATTGGGCCATAGCAGAATATCTTTATCGGAGAAGAGGATATCTCTTCCGACCGTGTATTGCTGTGCATATCTTCGGGTTATTCCCTCAATGGTGGTGATTTGAAACTCCACTTCAAGGTTATCTGTTTCGGCGTCGGGGTCATATACTGCGGAGAGCGAACCGTTAAGTTCGCCGCTTGCGGAGTCGCCGATACCTACCAACGCACCGATAGCTTTGCCGAATACATTCAGACCCTGCGCGGAGAGTGGGAGCGCGAAGAATGCTCTCTCATCCTTTTCGTTCTTGATATCAGCCCGCAGGAGATAGACGGGTAGTGTTCTTATCTTCTCCGGATTCCGCATATATTCCGAAGATAGATGTATGCGCGCGATTTTAGCTTCCGGGGGGAGGAGGAGATGCCGCGGATCAATAGCTTTGGCTCCGTTAAGACCGGCAGTTTCGGAGAAAGTGCCCTCCACTCCATATAGCTTATCCTGATGGGAAAAGAGCTCTTTGAAAGGACCGCCCATCTCAAATGAAACAGGAGGTATAGCTCCACCGCCTGTTTTGTAGGTGTGCGAAGAAGCATAAGTCTCCATCTCATCTTTCCAGCGCTCGAGATTAGTGCGCACCGGGTTGAGATCAATTCCCAATTTATGCGGGAAGTATGTCTCGAGCTCATTAAGATTTTTGAGAAGATGATCGGCATAGGCGTAGAGGGTTTGGAGCTGAGCTTCGGAAACAGATCCCTTGAGGGGATTAGTAAATTTCCCTTTCCTGCTCACCCACGGACGATCTTCCGACGGGGAGACTGTATAGCCGGGGGAGGTGAAGAGAAGAGTCTCGGGCGCGGTTGCTCCGACCACTCTTCCATCATATTTTATAATATTGATATAAGGTGTCCCCTTGTCATTCTCCTCTCTGCCCTGCTCGCACCATCTTTCACGTCTTTCAAGCAACATATTGCCGAAAGCACCCTTTGGTTCATAGATATTGGCAGTCGTTCCAGTATCTTTCCCATCGCTATACACCATATCGATGCGACGGGCACGAATATTGGAATAGTCGAGAGCTATGGCAGCGACGAAACCTCTCCATTCATCCACCAATTCATCATAATAATTGTAGAGATTGCGGTTGGAAGAGGTGGTCTCGCTCCCTATTTTGGAGTTGAATGCCTGCTTGAAGAGGTCTACACGAGCGAAAGCGGTGGGAATACCGGACACGATACTCGCTGTGTCGGCATCTTTCGCAAGATCAGGAGTTTTTATTTCGCGGATGAATGTGCCGGCATTTCCTAAGACATTCCAGTTATTGAGATCACCTTGCGGCACCTCATTGACTACATCGATTACTAAAGATCTGTTACTCATGATAAGGTACCTGTAAGATGAGAATTAGACTGAGATTTAGTGATGGCATTGTAGAGAGTGGCAATAAACTTCTCCTTTATTGACTCACCCTGCTGCTTTGTGGGGCGCACGGATGAATCTTTCACTTTGTCAAGGAATTTATCCATTCTTCGGGCAAGTGTGGAGCCAAAGCCAAGTCCCGCTTTCCAGTTGAAACGATTGTCATTATATATGCCCCCCGGGTCAACGTTGGCAAGCACCTTAGGCTCGAGGGAGAGAGATTCATTAGTAAAGATGAATTGCCCGTCAATAGTGTTCTTAATCTGGAATATCCACCCGGGATTAAAGCGCCCCGACTGAACGGAGTAGGCAAACGTCTTGAGATAATCATCCAGCAGCTTGCCCTGTTCGTCGGATAGAGAGAGGAAATCGGGGAAGTTTCGCTGTGCCATCTCGTCGCGGAAAGCGATTGTCCCCACTCTTCCGTCAAATGCACCTCCGAAATGAGAGAGGAGGAGATGGGAGAGAGATAGAAGCGAACCGAGTTTCTCCTCGAAAATCGGACCATAATCAGGACCTACGAAACTCTCGCCGGTGAGACGCAGTTTCTTGCCATCGGTCTCCTCCACGGAGCGGAAGAGATACTGTGCCTTCGTAGAGGGGAGATCTTTTCTCGTGAAGAAATCAAAGGCTGCACATGCGGCTAAAAGCTCCACGAAATGACAGGGATTGCGCTGATCGCTACCCCCTGTAATGACCCCTCCCAAGCGAGACTCGGAGTAATTAATTCGTGAGGAGGCGGGCCAACCTATATGATAAAGGAATTTATAAGACTCGCGCACTGTCGGGTCTGACTCATAGAAAGCCATAGCCGCCTGAGAATTGAGAGCGAAGTT
Source organism: Bacteroidales bacterium (assembly GCA_014800895.1). Lineage (GTDB taxonomy): Bacteria > Bacteroidota > Bacteroidia > Bacteroidales > Muribaculaceae > Lepagella. Next base: position 26,483 of record JAAVFG010000056.1, on the reverse strand, counting down.
GGCGGAATCGGCTATCACTTTCTCCTTCTTCTTCTGTTCGTCATCGGGAAGGGAGAAAGAGAAGTAATCAGTGAGGAGGGTGGAGGCAAATTTCACTTTATCAAAATTTATCTCATTATTACCTCCCGATATAATGCCGAGAGCCTCACGGAGAGCCACGGGTATCACGGGAATGGATGATGCCCCGGTTCCTCCGAATACAGATCCGAATACGAACACACGCGCATTGTTGGCATTATTATTGAGAAGAATGAGAAACTCCTGCAATTCCTTGTCAATATCCTTTACATCAGCACCGCCTTTCTTAGCTTTGATCGCCGCTTCGATGATAGCGTGATAGATGAGCATTGACCCGAGATGGGTCTGGGCGCGATAGCCATGATTCAAGGGAAATTCCTGAACGGTCTCCTTATCAAAGAAGAGTTCGGAGAGATCCGCGTTATCATCCCGATCCTTCTGGGAGAGACCGCGCGTATGAGCCAACTCCTTGTAGTTCTTGCGCGTTTCGGAAGAGTAATCAGTGTAGAAACGGAAAAGGTTGAGCTTTGCGGAGAAGAAAGTATCAGCCGTTGACTCGCCGCCCTTTTTGTCAGGGTCGCTTGTCTTGATGGCATTGTACTTATTGATGAGTTCCTCAACGCGCCCTTTATTGCCGTTATTGTTATCAGTGTCAATAGTGAGTATCTCGATGGTTCTGTTATCCATCATTCCGGCGGCGCAGAGATGCACGAATGCCTCCAGGCATCTCATCCCTGTGCCTCCGACAGCTATTATAAAGAGTTTATCGTCCACTTTTTCAAATCTCTTTTAGCAGGTTGACATTAATGATTGAAGAATCAGGTATCTTAGAACCATCTTCCTAATTTGCCGCGGCTCATCCCCTTGCTGAGGAGCAGACCAACGACAAAGTAGAACAACACAGAAACGCCACCCGCCCAAAGAGAGGCGGAAAGGTAGGCATCGTGGCGTGTCGGAATCTTTATAGTGGAGGCAGTATAGATATTGATTACGAGAGAGAGGACTAAAGCCACAATCATGAAGATATAAAACCATACCTTGCTGGTTTTGATATCTGAGCCTCCGGGACGGTTAGGGATTGCGTAGGTGATGCCGGCGGCGATAAGGAGAGAAAGGATAGAGATGATGAGAGCCACTACGTAGGCCATTGAAGGATTATTTCCCATATTTTATTTTTTTATTAATTAATCAAATTAAGGCGGAAGATAAACGGCAGAGCCGTAAGCGGGAACAGCTTCGCGCGGGTTATCTTTAGATAAGGGAGGCGGCGGGAAGAGCTTCGCGCGGATTATCTTCAGATAAGGGAGGCGACGGGAAGAGCTTCGCGCGGATTATTATAATACTTTTATATAATAAGTCACGACCGGATGCCCGATAGGATTGATCTGCGGATCGTTGAGCACGTTTATCACCGACTGAGAGAGCGACTGGTTGCCTGTCCATGAGAAGAAACGGTTGGCAGCCTCTATTCTCGGGGTGGCGTTGCTGATTATTATATCTGCTTTTAGCAGATCCTTTTCGCTATCCATGCCCGGAGGGAGAGTCCCTTTAAATTTAGGGTCGAAATCAAAGAGAATCTCGTTCCATCCTTTCTCCTTTCCGGATGGCTGGAGAGTGACGGAGAAGAGATCTTTTATTTCCGTTGCGGCAGGAGGAGCAAATTTACCTCTGTTTCCATTTTCATCTACATTTGCCTGCCAGTCGGCGAAGGCGGCGATAACGGGCTCGAAATCCAGGGCGCTGACTGCTATCCCCTGAATATCGTATGCCTGCTGATTAGTGAAATTCACATAGATTTTGGAGATAAGATGAGAAAATTTATTTTTCTCATCCGGGTTTTCGTTTATATCTGAAATGTTGGTAGGGATATTGGTGTAATCCACCCCGAAAGGGTAGTATTGCGTAAATGCTCCGTATGCAATCCCCGGTGCGGGATTATCTCTATATAGCGGTTCGGAAGAGTAGGAGAAGAAAGCCTCTTTGGATCCATCGCTCACAACGCCGGAGATGAGATCCTCACCATTGGAGCCAAAGTAATTTCCACCCTGATGTGCGGATGGGTAGGAAGAAGCAAATTCGAATGAAGCATCCGGGGCATTGATAGCGAATTTCTCTATCCCCTGATTGAGAAGATTCCCTAAAGAGGTCTCCACCTGTTGGGAAAGGTTATTCAAAGGAGAATCAAAGATGGTGAAATAAAGATGCTTATCTTTCGCTCCCTCCTTGTAGTCTATCTTATAGAACGTGATATTGAAGCCCTTTTGCAGCCATTCCTTGAAATAATCCTTGGCATAAGCCTGCTGCTGGATTATTCCGCCGTTATACTCCTCGAAATCTGAGATAAGGATAGCCGCCTGATTTTTGGATACAATCTGTTTGAGTGTTTCCTCAATAGGTGCCATTGTCTTGGTATAATTCGCTCCGGAGAGGATAGCGTTGTAAATCTCAGTCTGGGAGAGTGAGAGAGGTGTAATCTTATTATCTGACAAGGAGAAGAAGGAGGTCTTTCCCTTTGTGTCAGTAAAAGTATTTACCATCCTTTGGAGAGCCTGACGTGATAGCTCCGGGGAATATGCCGCGTTCATGCCGTCGGAGAAATCCACATATACGGAGAGTCCGGGCTTCATGAGGTGCGCCTTGAATACCGCTTCTGTCTCGATAGCGATGTAATCGTCAAGTTTGGCTCGGTAGGAATCGTGTACGCAAGATGACACGATGGAACTGATGGCAAGGACGGAACCGGCAGCGATGACCGGTATAAAGATATATTTGAGTTTCATGTGATATGCAGTCTGATTATAAAAAGTCACAATATATAGGGATAATCCCATTTAAGTGCAAATATAACGATTTAATTTCTTACTGCAAAGGAAACTATCAACCTTTATGGAGGGTAAAACGTTTTAGTTAAAGAAAAGGATAATACAGTGAGGTAGGATATAATATTCTATGGATTCTGAAAATTATACAAAACATATACTATGGAAACATTTGACACATTAAAATCGACTGAATCAGTGACCGTAACTATCTGGGGTCCTGAGGACTCACGCCTTTATCAGGCAACTAATACAGGATTTCATACAGTGGAGGAGGCGGTGAAAACAGCCTTGGCTAACGCAGGATTGCAAATTAGCCCGGAGCTTTGTGTATTTGAGGTGACCAATGAGGCAACCCTCGTATCACACCGTTACCGCTTCAATGCCAACGGCAATCTCGTGCAGATTGTCTGAGAAAAGAGCTGACAAGAGATTATAAAAACCATTACAACTCTTACCTGAATAATTGAAAAGAGACCGTCGGAATGGATGGTCTCTTTTTCTGTCATTTAGGCTAATCATTTCTGTCATATAGCCTAATCATTTCTGTCATATAGACTAATCATTTCTGGCATATCGTCCTCCCAATTCTATAATCTCGCAGTCGCGGAGGTCGGCACCGTCAATGGTGAGTTTGACAAGGGTGCGCTTCTGATGCCATCCTTGCTGACCTGCTGCGCCCGGATTAATGTGAAGGAGGTTGAGCTCAGGGTCAAACATCACTTTGAGGATATGGCTGTGACCATCCACCATCAGCCGGATATTATTCTCCTTCAGCAGTTTTTTTATTCCGGGTGCCCATTTGCCCGGGTATCCACCAATATGAGTAAGCAGCACGGGCACTGACTCAACAGTGAAGATCTCCAAATCCTTGCATTTCCTCTTCACCATCCCATGATCCACATTTCCGCTGACAGCACGCACCACAGGTACATTCTCCTTCAGTCGTTCTATAATCGCATAATCGCCGATATCGCCGGCATGCCACACTTCATCGCAATCGGTAAAATGGGCGGCATATCTGTCATCCCAATATCCGTGCGTGTCGCTCATTATTCCTATACGTTTCATTTATTTAATATAAATTTTGTAGTAAAGCCCCTCGAGCGGTGAATCCTTTCTTTATGAGAGTCTGAGATTATCCATCATCTTGCCGGCGAAGGGTCGGCGCGCATGAGGGAGGAAACCTAAGGAGTCGTAAAGGCGACGGGCACGTTCGTTATCCGTATCGCAGAGAAGACCTAACGGGAGACCGGCGGCGTCCGCCTTCTTTTTAGCATCCTTAATCAGAGCGGAAGCCACTCCCTTTCCGCGAAATTCGGGAAGGGTCATCAGAGAGTCAAGATAAAACTCATCATCCTCCGTCTCCCTCGGTAATGAGTCGATGGAAGCAGAATCCATTTCCCATCCTAATTTTTCAATAGCCTCGTTAAAGAACGCTCTACGCAAGGGAATGAGCTTATTGCCGGGATAGCTTACGCATACTCCCATAGGCGTGCCTTCGCCATTCTCCGCAATGCGCGAATTAAGATAGGAATACTGCGAGTCTTCCCTCTCAGCTAAAGATTTGAAAAGGGTATGAACATCCTCCCTTGTATGGGTATCGCCCGCTAAATTCATCGTCAACTCCTCCCCGATAGCGTCTAAAATAGCGTCTGCTATCAAATCGCTGTCATTCTTATTTGCGTCGCGTATAATCAGTGTTTCCATTATTACCGTTGATTTTAGAGTACAAATATAATATAATAATTGCCAAATGATATCTGCATCCTGCAATATTACATGGCAAAAAAGGAGGAATCGTTATTATTTGATTGAAATATTACAGAAATTTAGAAATAAAAGTGACAATTAGTTATATTTGCAATATATAAGGGGGAGCGGTAGTAAGATACCCGACCTCAACTTAAGAAAAGTAAATATCAAAAGCAGATACTATTATGGCAATAAATCTTGAAAAGGGACAGAGAGTGGCAGTAGAGTTGCCGAAGTTTACCATCGGACTTGGCTGGGATACCAACCAGACCAGCACCGGCTACGATTTTGACCTCGATGCCTCCGCATTCATATTGGGCGAGAACGGCAAAATCCTTGCTGACGAATATTTCGTATTCTATAATAATCTGAAGTCGCCTGACGAGTCGGTGGAACATACAGGTGACAACCTTACCGGCGAGGGAGAGGGGGATGACGAAAGCATCAATGTGGATCTTTCAAAAATCGATCCTCGTGCTCAGGAGATAATCTTTGTGGTGACTATCCATAAAGCTCCGGAGCGTAAACAGAATTTCGGTCAGGTGCATAATGCTTTTATCCGTATCTATAATACGGTGAGCGGAGAGGAGATACTCCGCTATGATCTCGACGAGGACTTCTCGGTAGAGACAGCTGTAGAGTTCGGACGCCTTTACAAGCGTAACGGACAGTGGAAATTCGAGGCTATCGGCACCGGCATGAAGGGCGGTCTCGCTGAATATCTACAGAAATACAACTGATTAATAACCGCTTAATCTTGAAAGCTTATGGCAATAAATCTTGAAAAAGGGCAACGTATAAATCTTGAGAAGAGCAATGGCTCCAAACTGACACAGTTCTGCGTCGGATGCAACTGGGGAGCTATAAAGACAGGCGGATTCCTCGGTTTCGGCAAGACCACCCAGGATGTTGACCTGGATCTCTCCTGCGTGATGATTGATGGCAACGGCAATCTCGTGGATCATATCTATTCACCATTGTATCGCACCGACTTCCTCGGACGTTACGGTCTGCCCGCCGGCAAACTTGACTCAAGGGATTACGCATTGCATCATAGCGGAGATGATCTTCAGGGAGATCAAGATGGAGATGACGAGCTCGACAATGAGATTATCACGGTAGATCTCAGTCGCATCAGCCCGGATGTGGAGCAGATATTCTTCTTCCTCAACAATGTAGGTAAGGAAGATTTCTCACAGATACCCTACGCATCGATAAGGATGTTCGAAGGGACACCACAGAAGGTGAAAGAGGTTTTCGCTTCATATAACGTAGCCGCCGAGCCGCAGTATCGCGGTATGAAGGCGCTCGTGATGGGTAAGCTCTATCGCCGCAACGGAGAATGGAAATTCTCAGCTATCGGAGATGCCTTCCCGGATCCCAACCTGTGCGAGACAATCAAAAGAATAGTAACCAATTACGCAAAATAACAAGATGAGAAGATTACCGGTATATCTGCTTCTTGACTGCTCCGGCTCGATGTTCGGGGAGCCTATAGAGGCGGTAAAGAATGGAGTGCAGGTGTTGGTTTCGACTTTGCGTCAGGACCCTTACGCTCTTGAGACCGCTTACCTCAGCATCATAACATTCGACAGCAAGGCGCAGCAGGTAGTGCCTCTGACAGAGCTCTCCGCTTTCCAGCAGCCCAATATTCAGGCGAGCGGGACCACCGCCCTCGGCGAGGCTTTGGCATTGCTGACAAAACAGGCGGAGAAGGAGGTGACCAAAACAACACATGAAAAGAAAGGAGACTGGAAGCCGCTCGTATTCATAATGACCGACGGCGAACCCACAGATGACTTCAATAAAGGACTCGCCGAATTCAAGAAAGGAAAGTGGGGAATGGTCGTGGCATGTGCCGCGGGTGCGGGAGCGAATACCGACATTCTCAAGAAAATAACGGAGTGTGTCGTTTCACTTGACACTGCCGACAGCGCCACAATCAAGGCATTCTTCAAATGGGTATCGGCATCCGTCAGCTCGGGAAGTATGAAAGTGGAGGAAACAGGAGCGGAGGCCACCACCCTCAGCGAACTTCCGCCTCCGCCGCCGGAAGTAAATATCGTATTGTAAATCATCTATTATATTAACAGCCCCTTCCCCTTGCAGGGAGGGGGCAAATCTGAAAATCTATGCGTAGACTTCCGGTATATCTTCTTATAGACACCTCCGGCTCGATGCGGGGAGAGCCTATAGAGTCGGTAAAGGTCGGGCTGGAGGCGATGCTTTCCAGTCTACGACAGGATCCGTTCGCATTGGAATCGGTTAATATAAGTATCATCACCTTTGACCGAGACGTGAAGCAACTTCTCGCTCTTACTCCTCTGGATGAATTGCAGCTCCCTGAAATCTCCACCCCAGAAAGCGGACCTACTCATACCGGGCAGGCACTGAAATTGCTCTGTGAGAAAGTGGATCAGGAGGTAAGGATGAGCACTCCCGAACAGAAAGGAGACTGGATGCCGTTACTGTTTCTCATGACCGACGGGAAGCCTTCGGACAGCCAGCTCTATAAAGAGATGATACCCGAGGTGAAGAAGCGTCATTTCGCAAGTATCGTGGCGTGTGCCGCCGGAATGAAGGCGAAAACAGAGCCATTGAAAGAGCTGACTGATGAGGTCTATTCCTTGGATACAGTGGATAGCACTGCTTTTAAGAAATTCTTTAAATGGGTATCGGATTCCATCGGTGTAGGCAATCGCAGTATGGGGGCGACTGATGAGTTGACCCTTCCCCCTCCTCCGGCGGAGGTGAATGTTATCGTATAAATTCAACAGCGAATAAGAAATGGACTGTAAACTTGTAGGACAATTCGTGCAGCATCTGGAGGTGACGTTAGCTCCCGGCGAGCATTTCTTTGCGGAGAAAGGCACTGTAATCTATCTCGAGGCAGGGATAGAGAAGGAACTCAGCACTAATGGAAATACGCTCGGACGCATACTCGGAGCCAAGCTGTCGGGAGAGACACTCTTCATACTCCGGCTCTTCAATATTTCCAATATCCCCCGGAAAGTGGTGATAGGAAGCCGTTACGGATTATTACCCGTAAAGATTAACGGAGACACTATGATTTGCCATAGGGGTGCTTACGTGGCTTCAAACAATAAAGTGAACATCACCACCAAGCTGTCATTTGCCGGTCTTACCGGGGGAATGGGGTTTCTCCTGCAGAAAATACAAGGGGCGTCTACGGTCTTTCTCGATACAATGGGAAGTCCTATTGTGGTATACCTTAGACCGGGCGAAACCATCGAAGTGGATGAAGACCATATCATAGCTTTGCTTAATATCGGGGAGGGGCAGATGCAATCCAACTGGTCGCTCGGAAACCTCTTGGGAGGAGAGAGACTCAGTATGCTCCGGGTCACAGGTCCGGGAACGGTATATCTGACTCCGGGTAAGAACGTGCCACAAATTGTGTAATTCTACTATTAGGTAAAATATATTACCAATAGTGTAATAAAAATTTATATAATCAGCTATTTGAAATAATATGCGAAGATTGCCGATTTACTTTCTAATAGATGTTTCCGAGTCAATGGTGGGGCAACCTGTCAATCAGGTGCAGGAAGGTATGCGTACGATTATCCAAAGTCTGCGCGTGGATCCATATGCACTCGAGACTGTCTTTGTATCGATCATTGCCTTTGCCGGAAAAGCAAAGGAGCTGACTCCATTGACAGAATTATATAACTTCTATCCTCCGGTCTTCCCTATTGGGGGAGGGACATCACTTGGTAAAGGCATGGAGTGTCTGATGGATAGCATCGACAGAAATATCCGTAAGACCACCCTTGAGGAGAAAGGAGACTGGAAACCGATCATCTTCCTCTTCACAGACGGCAATCCCACGGATGATTACTCTGCCGCCTTCCGACGATGGAATGAGAAATACAGGAGACATTGCAATCTCGTGGCAATCTCCATTGGTGATAATGTAAATGTGCTGACCCTCGCACAGATCACTAATGATATCCTCCTGCTTAAAGAGACCGATGCCACTACTTTCAGCAAATTTTTCCAGTGGGTGACCGCCTCGATAAAAACCAGCAGCGTTTCCGTCAGCGAGGCATATACAGATGAACTAAAACTTGCCCCTACCGCCGGGATTAACCTTGAGAAAGTGGATCCGCGCGAGTATAGGGTAGACCCTGATGAGAATTTCGCAGTGCTTCGAGGTCGCTGTCAGAACACTAAAGGGGATTATCTTATAAAGTATGCGAAACGCAGCTATGGGGTGAGGGAAAATGAGATATATCCGGCAGATAATTATAAACTTGTAGGTGCATACCCGATAGATAAGGATATCTATGAGTCATTATCGGCACGCGGCTACCGGTCAAAGATCAACAGCAACTTATTGGTAGGTTCCCCTACATGTCCATGCTGCGGCAATCAGCTTGCGGAGGTATTGTGTGAATGTGGCAATATATTTTGCGTTGGAGAGAGCCTTACCAATACTTGCCCGTGGTGTGGACTTGAAGGCACACTCGGAGAGGGAGGAGCACAAGGATTGGATCTCAACAGAGGATTAGGATAGGAGTAAGAATAGAGATAGGAATAAGAAAGAGGATAGGATAAATCAAAGGATAAAGATGAACCGTTTGCAGAGAAAAGGGATAAGTCAGTATAGGAGGATAGCCCGACTCAATGAAAGCGCTTTAGAGCTTGAAAAAGCGATGCATAGAGCCGGAGTAACCCCTGAAGATAAAGAAAAATTTCTGGATTGGGCGGTAAGCTCGATGTGGAGCAGTTATAAGGAAGAGCGAATGAACCGTAGAATAATCATAGAGAATGAGATCCGACAGCTCGGACTCCGTTTTCCCAACGGGACGGTGAAAAAGGATTATAATTTCACTTTCCGTTTGCCGTCTGATAGAATTTCAGATGTAGAACTCCTCGGAGCCGGAGAGATGGGACTGACACTCAACGCCGGCGATCAGGGAGAATACATCCTTACGGGAAGACCTGTATCTATTGGTGATTACACCTTGACTCTGCGCTATCGGACTGTGGAAGGAGAGCCCGCGTCAGAGCTCAACATCCCGATCGCCTTCAATCCCAATCCAAGAGACCTATGGAAAAATATTGCGACAGATCCGCGTATCCCGTATTATAAGCCCGACCGGGAGACGGCTTATCTGATGGTGGAGGAGGGAGGCGACGGTAGTGCACGCAAAGATATGGTCGCCGCCAGTCAGAGAGGAAGAAGCCATGCGCAGGAAGGTAAGGCTCGTGATGATCATTTCGCCCTCTATCATTGCGATGATTCCGACTGGTATATCCTTGCAGTGGCTGATGGCGCCGGCTCCGCGAAGTATTCGAGGAAAGGCTCGGAGATAGCATGTGCGACAGTGATAGAGCATTGCAAGCAGCGACTCCTTGATAATCCCGGCTTCGAGCGAGCGATACATGAGTATGAGGCGGATCGTGAAGATAATGATAAGCGGACAGATGTAACACGCCATGTGATAGATATCATCTATAACGGCGCTATGAAAGCCCATGAGGCGGTGAAGAGAACAGCCGAGGCGCATGAGGGAGCGAAAGTGAAGGATTATGCCACAACGCTGATGTTCGCTATCTGCAAGAGATATGACTTCGGATGGTTCATAGCATCTTTCTGGGTGGGCGATGGTGCGATGTGTCTTTTTGATGAGAAGAACAGGACAGCAAAATTATTGGGACAGCCTGACGAGGGAGAATTTTCAGGTCAGACCCGTTTCCTGACCATGCCGGAGATATTCAGGGACCCGGAGGTGGTGAAGAAGAGACTGCGCATGACGATAGTGCCTGATTTTACCGCCCTTTTCCTGATGAGCGACGGAGTATCCGATCCGATGTTCGAGACCGACAGGAATCTCTCTGATTATGACAAATGGGAGGAGTTTTACAGAAAACTGAAGGAAGGTTTTCCGGAAGATGAAATCGGTGGTGTCGATCTCTCGGATGATAATCCGGAGGCGCAATATCAACTTCTGAGATGGCTTGACTTCTGGAGTCCGGGCAATCATGACGACCGGACTATTGCTATCCTTTATTAATCCCCATATCCAATAATAATAAAATGGCAAATATCATAAAACTGACTGCAACAGACGGCACACGGATAGAGTTTGTGGATGAGGTGATCGGAAGCGGCGCGATGAAGGATGTCTATTTCTCCCCCGACAAGAGTTACGTGGTGGGCTTTTTCCGAAGTCCTCAGGATGCCAATGCCAAGGATCGCCTTCAGAATATAGTCGGACTCTACCGCAAGAAAATATTTGAGCAGGTGGGGGGAGAGTATTGGGAGAATCTCTTCTGCTGGCCCACGCATCTTGTGGAATGGAACGGGAAGTTGGGAGTAGTCGCCCCGGCGTATCAGAAGCATTTCTTCTTCAAGGACGGGATGTTCAAGGGGAAGGAGAAGGAGGGTAAATGGTTTGCCTCCGCCAAGCTTCGTAATAAATTTCTAAAGCCTGAGCAGAAGGGGACCTGGCTGTCACACTATCATTTCTGCCTCCAGATAGCCCGCGCGGTAAGAAGACTCCATGCCGCGGGGTTGGCACATTCCGATCTCTCTTATAAGAATGTGCTTGTGGATCCCGAGACAGGCCGCGCCTCAATAATTGACTGCGACGGATTGGTAGTGCCGGGTAAGTATCCGCCTGATGTGGTCGGCACTCCGGATTTCATCGCTCCGGAAGTGTTGCAGACCCGTGCGCTCAAGCTTGGAGACCCCGATAAGAAATTGCCGAGCATCCAGACCGACCGCCATGCTCTCGCCGTGCTGATATATATGTATCTTCTCAATCGTCATCCTCTCCGCGGAGGAAAAGTGAATGACCTTGACACAGCCAAGGATGAGGAGCTTTCGATGGGAGCCAAGGCTCTCTTCATAGAGCATCCTACGGATAAGAGCAACCGTCCGAAGATTAAGAATCTCGCGCCCTCTGAATTGCCGCAGGGAGATGTGGAGAAACGTCCGTACACTATCTGCGGACCATACCTGAAAGAATTATTCGATAGAGCTTTTATCGACGGCTTGCATGATCCTTCAAAGCGTCCGACCGCTGACGAATGGGAGACGGCTTTGGTAAAGACCACTGACCTTATGCAGCCGTGCAGCAATCCAGACTGTGAAGCTCATTGGTTTGTTTTTGACAATACCACCAAGCCGAGATGTCCTTTCTGCGGCAGAGAGTATAATGGTCAGCTTCCGGTGCTCAATCTCTATTATTCTCCGGCAAGCGGAAGATTTCTTCCGGAGAATTACAGGCTGATGGTCTATGACAAGCAATCTCTCTATATGTGGCATGTCAACCGTTTTGTCACCCCTAATGAACGCACCAAGGCGGAGGATAAGAAACCGGTCGGCGACTTCCATTTCCATAACGGCAGATGGATTCTTATTAATCGCAGGCTTCCGGATATGTGGGATGTGACCGAGCCTACAAAGAAACAGATTAAAGTGGGTGAATATGTGGAGCTGACGGAGGGGAGAAAGATACTTCTGTCAGGCGCTGACGGCGGGAGACTGGTAGTGGTGCAGGTAGTTAATAATTAAAAGGGAAGTCAGATGCTTCAGAAGGAGAAAGTAGCGATAGCCAGGATATTTGCCGATATAGTGAAGGCAGACAGGATCATAGACGCGGGAGAGATGAGATGCTGGCGTGGCCTTTGTGAAAAATATGATATAGATAATACCATCAGGGTAAAAGCTCGTGAAGTCTCTTTTGCAGAAGCTCTCACGGTGATATGCAGTTCAAATATGAAGGGAATCCGTGATGACCTTCTTGGTGATTGCAAGGCTATGACCTTGAGCGACGGCTATTGCGCCCAATCGGAGGCATTGCTGATGATTGCCCTCATCGCTTTGCTTGATCCTTCGAAAGGTTTCAAGGGAGAGGTGATATCTGTGCCGCTCTCCACATTCAATATTGATATCGCCACTGTCTTATATATTGAGAATGGATATGATGAGGAGGTAAACGGTATCATTGGAGATAATTACCGCATAATTTTCAAGGAGCTGCAGTTGGCTGGTTTTCATTTCATCTATATACCAAGGATAATAGACCATTATCGGAGCACTTCTCCTGAATTATTCAAGGATATCCTCTCCTTCTTAGCCCCGGCAATGAGCGATGAGAACATAGACAAGAATTTCCGGGCACTGATGAATATGACAACAGGGGAGTTCTGTAAAGATCTGCTTTGCAATAAATGTGGCATAACGGAATTGCGCAATACCAAGCCCTCGCTTCTGATAAAGATAGGCAACAGTTATGTAGGGGAGGATCAGTATGCCAATTATCTGAAACTGGAGGTCGCTGAGGATATGGTAACGACAATCCAGCAGTTGGCTGACCTTTACACTGATATGATGAGCAGCGACACATTGGTGGTGAATACTTCCGAGGAGAGGGATAGTCAATTTCACTTCCATGGTTTCTATAAGCAGTTGCTGGATATCTTCCTTGTGGCTCGTGACAAACGGAGCAGTATTCTGCTTAATCCATATAAGCAGGAGGTCTTTTTCCCTGAACTGGATGCCATCCCCGCCGGTCTTCATCGAAAGGAGAGGGCATTGTATGCCTTGATGCTTTGTCAGGGGAAAGAGGGACTTAACTTTAAAAGTCCGAGAACCGCTGCGGGAATGAAAGAGTATAAGGAGAGGATGAAAAGGATACAGGAACGCTATGCGGTAATTTATGAGATGTTCGGAGGAGAGAAGGATAAAACTCCGGATCTTGGAATAGATTCTATCCGCCGACCCATATTCAGTTGCCTGAAAGGATCAATCAAGAAATTAAAGGGTCTCTATAATCCCGATGATTACAATATCACAAAGGAGAAAGATGATACCTTTACGGTCCATGTTGATCCCTCCCTTGTATTTGTGAGGGAATTGGGTGAGGAGGCTGCCGTGCCATTGAGAGCTTCCAAACTGTATAGAAGATGCATGGAGATATGAGTCGTCTTGCCGGAGAGAGCCTTGGAAATGGAGGAGAGTACTACGGATGAATTATAACCATTGTAGCTCCGAATCCATATTTCACAAAAGAGGCATCCTGAAGCTCGCAGCGACTAAACTCACGCTTCACAAGATCATATAGAGCCTTACGAAGTACTCCCTCGCCTTTGCCATGAATGAAGATTATCTTTTGTCCATGTCGACGGCTATGTGCGTTCAAGACATTGCGGATTGTTTCAAGCTGATGAAGAAGCATATCCGTATTGTTCATTCCTGCTGTCGAGTCGAGAAGTGCATCAATGTGCAAATCAATTTCAATAGGAGGCAACACTTGGCGGGGATTGATATCTCTCTTAATCTGCCGGCGGCGGCCGATACTATCAGATGAATACTTCGCCGTGAGTTGACGGAGAGAATCATCGGGAGCGCCACCCATCGCAAGTTTCAGACGATGGGCATCAGTGCGTTCCGCTACAATCCCTTTTCCATCTTTCGCCAGTTCGATTTCGATAGATTTATTGTCCGAGTAAAAAGACTTGCCATAGGATTGCTCCTTTCGCCAGAAATTGTTATCAAGTATAATAAGGGAGGAGATTGGTTTGCTGACCTCTTGAATCGGTTTCCCTTTCCCTGAATTAGAGTTTATGGCAAAGAAGAGAAAACGCTCCCAGCGGCGAAGCAAAGCCGGAGAAGATATTTCAAGAGTGAGCGACATTCCCGCCTCCACGCTCCCACCACTAAGAAGCGATCCCTGATTGGATGTGTTGTCCTCTTCACTAATGAACGAGAAGAAGATATCGGAATCTGTATCATTTATCAGAGATATAGCGTAATCGCTTGTGGCAAGATGTTGAGAGTCCAGGGGCTCGAAACTCAATATTATGTAACTCATGATATATTTTTTTACTTCAAGACGGATATTGCAACAAAACCGGTCCTTTTTGGTAGACTACTTTAAACAGAATAAACTTTGATTTCCGGCATCGCTTTCCATAGGAATCAGCTTCCCTGTTTCCATAAGCCGGAGTTGGGAAGGGGAGGAGATCCCGCGTATTGCAATCTCCCGCAGTAGATGACCCCTCAATTCCTTCAGCCGATTGGAAGAGGGAGTGCGGAAAGCGCCTCCATCAATGAGCTCTTTAAAATCTATTTTAATAATCTCAGCTTTCTTTTCAATCTTTTTCCGGTCAAGACCCTTGGCGGCATCTCCCGGGAGGAGATCTATAATAACCGGAACTGTTTCATTACTTAGCTCTTCGAGCAGCCGGGAGGTTATCTTATCCTTCCAGTAGGAGATGAGAGATTTGCCGTCGGGGGCGAAGGGGGTGGTATAATCCAGTCTGTAAGCCTTGATTATGTCGGTAGGGGAGAGCAGACCGTAAAGAGAGGAGATAATCCTTACTTTAGAAGATATATTACTCTTTGCTTCAACCTTCATGGAGTTAAAATCCAAGGCTTTGAATACAACACCTGTATAAGCTTCGATAGCTTTCTCTCCTGACGCCTTATTGGGAAATTCATAAGCGAGCCGTTTGCATTTCTGAGCCATAGGAAGGCTTAGTTTAGCAGCGCGTGAAATTTCATTGACAGGCATTTCTGAAACATCATTCATAATCTCCCCGGCTATCTTCTCACCCGGAGGAGTATGAGCTACGTATTCTTCATGAGAGATGTGTGAGTCACACGCCGTCATGGTCTTGGATTCAGCTATCAATATTATCATAAGTAAGTATTAATATGCAAAGGCTTATACCGCTATATTCTTTTTCCAAAGACAAAGATAGTAAATTTTATTATAAAGGGCTTAAAAGAGTTAATGAATCCTGACACTTGTAATTCTTGTGAGCTTTATTTAATTTTGTAACAATTAGCAAATGCATAAATCTAAAAATATAATCCATAAACTTCATGAGCAACCTAAAATTCACTCAAAAAGTAGGGATATTCTGGAAGGATCTTCTATCTTATTTTAATGTCAAGGAGGATCTTGAGCCTCAGGCTGACACGGAGGAGAGTATACGGTCGGGCATCTCTTTCAAAGGCTCGCAGCTACTTACTCTTATTTTCGCCATCTTCATAGCTTCTCTTGGACTTAACACCAATAGTGTCCCTGTGATAATAGGCGCCATGCTTATCTCTCCTCTCATGGGACCGATCATCGGTATGGGTCTCGGTGTAGGAATTCAGGATATAGCGCTTGTGAGGAGAAGCCTGAAGAATATATCTGCCGCTGTGATCGGATCCTTGCTTGCCTCAGCCATATATTTCACTATCTCTCCTTTGTATGACGGAGCCAGCCAGTTGCTTGCCCGGACTTCACCCTCTATTTATGATGTCTTTGTGGCGCTATTCGGCGGGGCGGCGGGAATATTGAGCATAGCATCCAAGAATAAGGGGCAGGTGCTACCCGGTGTGGCAATCGCCACCTCCCTGATGCCCCCGCTCTGCACTGCCGGTTATGGTCTTGCCACTATGCAGATGCACTTTTTCTTAGGAGCGCTTTATCTCTTCTTCACCAACATGATCTTCATCTTCTTCGCCACATGGATCGGAGTCAAGCTCATGGGATTCCATAAAGTGGTGTATCAAAACGAGAAGAGAGCCCGACGTATACATGCCATTGCATATTCTATAGTGGCGGCAACTGTCGGGGTCAGTATTTACCTCACTGTCGTGATGGTCGGTCACAATATATTTATAGAAAAAGCCGCCGCTTTTGTGGAGAAGGAGGTGGTGTTTCCTAACACACAGGTGCTGAGCCATAAGGAGTTTATTCAGAAAGGGAAGCGCTATATTGATGTGACACTGATAGGGGAGGCTCTTCCTAAGGACTCCCTCCAGCTTGCCTTGATGAATAAGCTTGACAGTATTGGACTTGGCGGGACTATCCTTCAGATAAAGCAGGGTTTCTCACTCACAAAGGCAGATATGGATGCCGATAGAAATTCGGAAGAATTTTACCGTATGATGCAGACAGAGATATCGAGGAGGCAGACCACTATAGATTCGCTGCGAGGTGTGATTGCGTCGCAAGGCAGATTTGCTAATGAAGCGGCCCGAATAGCGCCCGAGATAAAGGTGCTTTTTCCCAATATACGGGATATAGCCTGCGCATCTATTCTCGCATCATCCACCGACTCCCTGTGGAGCGATACGCTGAATATAGTTTTGGTAAATGCAAAAGCGTCACTCAATGCCACGGAGATGAAGAAGCTGCGTGATTATCTTGAGGTGCGCCTCGGCAAAAAGCCTATCGAGATATCAGTCAATCCTGCCGGTATTCCGTGGCGCGGAAGATAGAGAATTTTAGTAGTATATACACATGAGGCATAGAAGATCAGCTATTTCCATTTTGGAAACAGTTGCAAAATAGGTGTATGGGCTTTATTCGTTGGGAAGCTGCATAATCCATGTTGCGTTGTTCTTGGCTCCTTGTCTTGTCAATAAGCCTTTTTCTTTCAGTGTGGCAATAATGCGGTCAACAGTACGACTTGAAAGTCCGGTCTTAGACGTAATGGATGCAATCGAGATTTTTGGATCAGTCGTAATAAGCCTAATAACAGCCATCTCTTTCAATGTAAGTCGTGCGGATAATTCTTCTGACGTTTTCAAAACGTCATTTTGGCGTTTAGCATTATTCCAACGAATATGCAGATAGCGGTTCTTCAATTCATTGTTTTCCCCAACAATGAGGTTGCGGAGGAATAAAACGAGATATTCTATAGTTGGCTCAATACCTTTAAGGGCATTACGATAGTTTGCTCTAACAAGTGCATTGCGGAAATACCATGAATGCTCTTTAAACATATCATTGGTAGCCGGAATACCCATTGAACGGAGATACTTTATCAAGAATACGGCTGTTATCCGAGTGTTACCTTCAGGAAATGGATTAATCTGCCATATTCCTGAAATAAAACGCGCGAGATGTTCGATTATCTGAACTTGTGTCAATCCCTTATATCGGAAATTTCGTTCCTGTTCAAGATCGTATTCAATGGTCCGCGTCAGATCCTCAAATGGACCATAAAGCACTGTTTCCCCGTCAAGTACCCATTCCTTCTTAGGAATGTTATGCTTAAACCATCGACCTTTTATAAGCCGATAGCTGTTTGCCATAAATCAGCCCTCTCCTTAGGTTCAGACTCCGTGGCGCGTATATACTGTTCAAATTCCAGATATTAATCTTCGTAGACCATATTCTCGTTTTTATTGTCAACTATTGAGAAATCCTCGGAATTTGATCAACTCAGCTATTTCCTTTTTGGAAATAGTTGAATCCTGTTGAAGCTCTTCCTCAGAAAAATATTATTCAAGTGTTTGCTTATGACCGGCACTCTCACATAAAAAAACTGCGCCATAGCCTTCTGCGTGCACCAGATAGTCTCATCTGGGTATACGATCTTCACACCATCCTCTTTCCCTCAATCTGAAAGATCAGGAACTCCTCCGTACTATTTCTTATCTCAAATTTCTTTGCCATCACATATATAAAGAGACTCTATAATCTGTAGCTCATTATTTAGATGATTTCCTCGTATAATGCTTATCCAATAACGAAAAAACATTCGTGCTGTAGAATCCTTTTTTCGCTGATTTTGGATTCCCGGGATCAAGAACTCTCTCTCGGAATAATTTCTTTTTAGTTTTAATTTCTTTCCTTATAGAATTCCAATTTTTATTTTGTACAAAGTCGGAGTACCGTTCCTTACATCGTCTAATTAATTCTGCATTATCCCATGGATATCGTTGACAAATATTTTCTTCAGTTAGAGCTATTTTCACACCATTTTCATCATATGTAAAGCCTAGAGAGTTGAATGAATTACCTTTCTTAAAATCAATATCAATAGTGATTGCTATGTCATAGTTTTGATCAGTAGAATCCTCACTTGCAATCTTGCTTCTAACGAGAGAAAGATAATTTTTAGTTTCATCCGTCAAAATTGATTCAGATACTACATTAGACGCTCCATATGCTAACGGCATCAAATAAAAATTGTATTTTGATATTTCTATTTCAATATCCTTTTCTCGTATTAGTGAGATATAGTTTTTGATACATGCAAAGCCTAATTCTTGTACTTGTCGAGATATATTATCTATATTAGTAAAATGAATAGAGTTATCTCTAAGCTCAATAATAGCATCAATATTTCTACAGAGATTGGAAGTAAGGTACTTTTGACTCTCAAGAATTGCAAGAGCTTCTATGATTGAAATCGTTTTGGGATTTCCACTTCTGTTTTTTTCTATGAATTTTTTTGTAGTAGATTTAACTCCAGCTTTATTTACGTATGGTTTAAGGACATAGAGGGAGCGAAGTTTGTACTTATTTTGTTTGAGAATAATAGCTTTTAGTAATAGTTCCCATGCATTTACCGCTAATATTGCAAATGTTTCTTCGCGATATTGAAAGTTTGGCTTATTGTAAATTTCTATTGCGGATAGCATACTCGCAATAGATTTGTCAAGTAGACTTCTATATGTCTTATTAATTTTCATATTCTCAGATCGGCATTTCTTGTATTACTTCTCCTTTAAGGAGCTTTCCGTTGGCATGCTTGTTGCGTTTGATGCCATCGGCACCCCACGTTCCCCATTGTTTGAAGAAGAATCGTGCGTTCTGTTCTTCAACTTGTCTACGAATATTTAGAGCCCAAGCCTCTTGCATCGGCCGTGCTTTGGATCCACTCTCACCACCTACGATTACCCAGTCTATTCCTGTCAAATCAAGTTCGCCAAGATCTTCTACAAGCGGTTCACATGATAGGAATTTTACACATGCTGACAAATTTCGAAGACAGTCGATTCTAAAACGTGAAGATTGAGCCTCAACAGTAACACCAAGCCAGACATTATCAGGAGTAGAACGTGTGGCAAAATACTCTGCCATTCTTTCTGCTCTCTTTGTAAGGATCTGGTATCTATGCTGTGGAGTGCGTTTAATAATGTCAAACATCTTGTCCACGAACTCAAACGGCACTTCCTCATGAAAGATATCACTCATTGAACACACAAATATGTTATGAGCTCCTTTCCATAGTAAAGGTTCCTCTAAGCATTGCTCATGCATTGTTACCTTAAATCCATTTGAATATTTGACTTGCCCCATTGCTTTAAGGCGTCGAGACATGACTTCTGCGTAACAATTCAAACATCCAGTTGATTTTTTAGAACATCCAGTAATAGGATTCCATGTTTTGTCCGTCCACTCAATTTTACTTTCTGACATATTAAAATCTTACGTGACAATACTCATTTAACAATACGCTTACCTTATGTTGTTTTCCATCAGTATACCATGAAGTCACTCTGCCTTCATTGACTAACCTTCTCAGTGCTTCAGTATAATGATTTCTGCTATACAAGGTTTTTATTTGATGAGACTCAAAAATCTCTATGGCGGTTAAAGTCTGATCCTTAAAGGTCAAATATAATGTTTCTTTAAGCACGTCAATATTCTCAGATTTCGTGTCAAATAAATCAAGAGATGAATTTTGAGAACCCAATTTGGGATCAAACGTATAAGTGTTTACTCCATCAAAAATTGTACCTACGTTGGCAAAATCAGTATATACCTGTTTGATTAAATCAAATCCTCGTCTAGATTTAGTGATATGAAGAATATAGTGACTGGTGGCCACAGAATCTTCTTCTTGAAACTTGAACGCTGTATAATACACCTGTTCCCTCCCTTTTATAGGCACAAGTTTCTGATATTCTCTACCTAAAGAATCAATTATATATTGCAGACGTTCTGCTACAGTCCTTTTCAAGCGAATATTTGCTTTGGTCTCTTTGTATGAACTTGGAAAAAGCTCTCTTAATATTAAGTCAAATTTATCATTTTCAAAAGCAGGATTTATTCGCTTTGTATTAATGAAAATAAATGCCTCGTTACCCCAAAAAGATAAGAATTTGGCAATTATAGATGTATCAATATTTTTATATCCAAATGGATCTATGAACAGGACGGCGGGGCACTCATTCTTGCCATTCTCCATAGTATCTGTTACAAGGAACGTGTTGATCCCTTGACAAGTTCCTACTTCTTGATCACGAAAATAGACTTTTTGTGTAAAAGTCCCTGTTGGGAATTCCTGAGTGAAGTTCTGTTCAAGAGCTTCTTTATACTCTTTATCGTTAAAAACCATCCAAACACGTTCCCGAAGATAGCTATCTTTTACGCAATTCCTCGCAAGAAGGATAGGGGTGGACGGATTGCCATCATCATATTTACCGGGACCAGCGAATAGGTCATAATATCCAATTCTTCTAGGCACATGTTTACTTGATATTATTTTTGCATAAGACGGGAACTATTCCGCCACTATACTAGCTTTTACTCTAGATGAAAGAGTCTGTTTTTCAAAGAAATTTGATGTGCTCATATTTACGGTTCTGTTGTTATGTAGTTGGAGTTATGAGGAGTGGTATAATATCGTAGGTTACTGAGATGGTCGGCATCTGAAATATGAAATTAATCCGAAACAAAAGTTACAGTGGCCATTAGATTCTTAATATCACCGACCCCAATGTTTTTGTGAACAGCAAAGAAAAATTTAGGAGATACAAGTACCATTATCCTTTGAATACTGATGAACGGTGAAACTTCATAAATTCTTGACGAGCTTCATCCAATGGGAGCAGTTGCACAAACTGGCCATCAACTACGCCTAAACGCTTTTTATTGGCCGGAGAAATCCAATTAGAAAGGATAATTTTACGGTCTTCGGTAAAAGTCATAAAACCACGGTCAAAAAGTTTATCGTAAAGAGGCGACAACATAAAACCATTTTTTGGATCTAACTTTTCAGCATCCGTAGCGACGGCCCAAGGTTTGATATGGCTTGCAATAAGAAGGCGCTCGTCGTTAATCATAGTGATGGGACAAAAAGGACATTCAGCTAATAATTTCTCACGATATTCTCCTTGTCCCTGACGTGCGTATCGAATTGCCTTGTCGCGAGAGGTCTCCTTTGGTTGCGCCACAATTTCCGCTTTTTTACCTTTCTTGCCATAGGTAAAAACAAGGGCTTCTTTTTTATCAGATATAGCTTCGAAGTCAGCAAATAATTTCCAGTAATACAAGGTTGAGCCTTGTGGGTCAGTAAGCTGCATTACTGAAATATATGAAACCAGCGGGAGGGAAATTTCACGGATAAGTTGATATCCGAAATCAGTAGAATTGACGTAGCCTCGAGGACCTTTTATTTGGTCTTGAGCATAGACTTTAAATTCAATAACCTCAGGCAAAGCTTCAATAGATCTCATACGTTCATGCCATAACTTAGGCATCTCAGCTGCACCTCTATAAGTTTGTGAAGGATGCAAATATTCAGAGTGCAGTGCATTCATATATGAAATGAGATCTGATTTGAGCAAGAAGCAATGAGCGACAAACCCCTCGTTTCCAAAGAATGGATACATAACTTCCTTGGAGCCAACGTACAATTTTGCCTCGCCATGGCCAGTTCCTAATTTTGATGCACCCATAACAAAGCAATCTGGAACAAATATGGGAGTGGCGAATGTGTCAACGAAATTAAAATTTACGCCGTCAATTTTCATGATACAGGTTCTCCGAAATTAGTGATATCTAGTTGTTTAAGTAATGCAATAAGAACGTCAACAACAATACTGTTTCCAGCCTGCTGATACATTGAGGTGTCTGATACTACTATATTAAATGAGTCTTTGAAACCCATAAGGCGCAAACATTCGCGTGGAGTAAGTTTACGAATACGTCCTTTATGAGTAACATAATTATCAACTCCGGCACGGTGCATTTTGTGCATTGATTGAAGAAGTGGACGAGCGACATCTAAATCGGTTTCGGTAGAGGTTCGAAAATTTTTAGTGCCGGGAGTCAAGACATAATTTTTTACTTTCTCAGACAGATAGTATTTTTCTTCAACGTCTCTGACATCGAAGATAAACTCGTCCCACCCTTCCTCATAAGGCTCATTTTCCAATGTAGGATGATAAACAAAATCACCATGCCAATTAAATTGTTGGTTGCGCTTCTGACAAAGAGCAACATCCCCATTTATTTGTGTATAGCACTTTGTACGGTTCTTTGTAGAAGTTACAAATTTTATACCCTTTTCACGAAGGAAATATTTGGTTTGAATATAGTCCTCCAAAAAATCGTACATACGATATTCCAACGGGATTGTGCAAGGGAAACTAAAATTGGTTTCTTCCTTAAATCCGATGCAAAAGATACGTTCACGATGTTGCGGGATACCATAATCCTTACTATTGAGAACCTGAAAATGAATATGGTATCCGCAATAATCTTCAAAAGTATGTCTCATAACCTCCCAAGTATTACCCCCATCATGGTTGAGAAGTCCCTTAACATTTTCAAAGATAAACACTTTAGGCTGACATTCTTTTACAACCCGGGCAAACTCACGGAATAAAGTACCTCTTGTATCTTCAAATCCCTTACGCTTGCCGACCATTGAAAATGCTTGACAAGGTGCTCCGCCAACAAATAAATCAACCTTACCGAGGTAGGGAGTAGCATCTAATTCGAGTATATCAGAGTGCCACTGCTCTTCTTTTATATGATAATTGGCAAAATATGATTTTTTGCATTTGTCATCAATATCACCAGCAAAAACAATTTCACAATTTAGTCCTAAGCGTTGGAATGCATGCTCAATAGCACCTATGCCACTGAACGAGGTAGCAAGGCGGATTTTCCGTTCTGGGTGGGAAAATTCAAGGTCTCTCCAATCAACAATGATCTCATCTTGAGTGAAAAGATCGCTCTCTATTGACTTAGTTTCCGTCATTACAAAAATGCAAAGAACTTCCAAGTATGCAGACAGGCGACCAAACCTTTCACGACTACAAGGAAGTTCCTTAAATATGATGAATATAAGTTTCTAACTTACATGGATGGTCTTTTTGTCTGCGCTTGCGCGGTTTGGATTGCAAATATAAAAAAAAATTCTGAGACTTGGAATCCAGATGCAAAATTAGTCAGGTTGACTGCCATAACTTTGCATCCATTTCCTAAAACACCTTAATATTCTAAATAATTTTCAAGCGCTTCTATGAACGGCAAGTCAGCTTCCTCGCAGGAGCGCAAGGGATAACGATCAGGTGTGGCACGTTCGTCTGCGCCATACCCTATACCTGAGCAAAACGCAAGTGCTTCGGCTTCGGTGTCGAAAAACTCAGGCTCAGGAAATTCGAACATATCATCCGATGCGAGATATTCTTTGAATCCTTCTACGTCATCATTGATGAAGTATTGGATTGCTTCGGGGTTGTCTATTACATATACTTTGATTGCCATATCGGTAGGTAAATTGGGGATATTTGTCGTAAAGTCTGTTATCTCGGATGCAAGAATTTTCAATGCCGTTCGGAGCTTGAAGAGTTCTGCTGGGGTGAAAGAGACAGGCTTGCCATTGACGATGTTGTTGTTCAACCGTTGAATGAACCATGCCCGAGAACGATTGAAGAATTTTTCGGAAATACCGGCGCAGTTCAGGATATCCAATACATCAGCTCCCTTTACCTGACGTAAGGTAATGATTTCATTGTCTTTCTTAGTAGATTCCATTATCGTTATCTTTCATACAAAGATAATAAACTTTTGTTAATTATGCAATAGTCCGTGCCTTTTTCTCCAGAAGTTTACCTAAACTACCGATGCTTCTCAGTCCTCTCCGTAAGGTACGGAGGGTTCGGCAGCGATTGATCCGTCTGATGATGCAGGAAGGTCAGGAATGGTATAGCCATGATTTGTGATGTTACGGTATAACCGTTCAAGAGTTTTCTCACGCCGCGCCTTTGCCTTTATCTCACATTCCCATATTCGGATCACATTCCAGCCTGCAAGTTTAAGATCGACATTGTTGGCGTAATCACGAGCTATGTTCATGGCTATTTTATGCCTCCAAAAGTCAACATTCGTCTTTGGCAAACGGAAATATTTGCATCCCTCATGACCATGCCAAAAACATCCATCGACAAAAACAACCGTCTTATACTTTTTAAGAACAATATCAGGAGAACCGGGTAACTTCCGATTATTGACGCGATAGCGCAGACCACTAGAGAAAAGATACTTCCGCACAATCATCTCCGGCTTAGTATCCTTCCCCTTAACCGCTGCCATGCAGCGGCTCCGCTGTTCCGGTGTCATCACATCAGCCATTCGGCACTATCCAATAACTTTTAATGGAATTTCATCGAATCTTTCATGACTAGTTTTGTGCATCACCATCATGATATCAAAGTCAGGATTTTTTGATATGTCAAATTCTACCATAAATGGCATATCTGGAGTTGTTCCATGTTGAACGCCTCTTACAAATGTGTTAACCTTTAAACCTGAAGTAAGGGGTACATCTTTTTGATCACTGCTGGTGTTCATAGTTTCATTAAGTACATTAACTGTGATACCATCAATATCATTGAGTGTACAAAAGGCAAACGAGGATATAGGTTCCAAAAAATGCAATGCACGGCATGTTATTCTTAGTTTATTTCCAATTCGTTGCTTTTCTGCGATTAAATTGTGGAATTGGGACGTGGGAATCCTAAATGTGTTATTTCCTTGTATTACATCTATAATCTGTCGCACAGCAACTTCCAAACCTTGAGAATATAGATCGATATATAGGCTTTGGGTTAGTAATACAGGCATGGTTGAGTTGTCCATGCGGATAGGAATAAATTTTATGGCATTTTGAGCAGCCTTAAAAATTGCGTTTTGCCATTCCATCTTTACCATATTACTAGCCAAACTATTTGTAGAAATAAAGAAAAAGAAGTACTGGCAATTTGATAATCCCTCATTCATTTTGTCTATTATACCATCTCCGGGCTGTATTGACCATGAATCATAGAATACATTTTTTTGACCAAATATACTTCTAAGACGAAGAGCCACTTGCTCCACTACCGGCTTATCCTTCCAATTATGAGATAGAAAAATCATAGCTTTTAATTATTTGATGTATAGTACAAAGTTACATAAAATTCCTCGGATTACAATGAAATATGCTGATAAACACAAGTTAAGCCCCGACAAGAGGGTTGAGTTCTTGTCGGGGCGACAGATTAAGTGGAGCTTAGTAGATGCGTATACAGGTTACGTCGGTAGTTTTGACATCGTAGAGTGTGTCGTAGTGCTCTTTCGAGACGGCGATGGCGAAGTCCTGGATTTGGTGTACGACACCGCCTTTCATCAGATACGTGATGAATTTCCAAGGTGCTCGATGTGGTAGTTTCGCCTTTGTCGGTTTTGACGTAGCCCAAGAGGATTACGTTGTCGGTGACCAACAGCAACATAAATAATAACCGAAAACAATCACACTGTGGCTTGTGAAAGATTGAATATCAGTTAGGCTTACTTGAATGAATTTCGCATGGTGATATAGTTGCATTGGGAGTGATTTTGCGGTTAAGATTACCAATCACTCCCGTTGAGCAATAATCAGAAATGAACAGTCGTTGGAAATGTGTATATTTGCACTATGATGGAACTGACCTATAATATACCTCTTACTCCGATTAAGATTGTTCGCACGCTTGACAACTGCTATCCAAACAGCCGGGCTGTTTTGGATAGTATTACGAGCACTCTAAATCTCCGTTTGGAAGAAAAATTACAACCTGCACTTTATGGCAATGATACCCTCCGTCAGATTGAAATCAATACTGCGATGAGTTTTTACGATGATTTCCATTGTAAGACAAATTATATTATTGCGGACGAATCACTCAAACTCAGGTATTCCGATTATTATAACATGTTACTTACTATGTATTCAGAGGAGAAGATTGATGAAGAAGGATTGTTCTTACGCCCACGTTATCAAATCGGACCATTGAGTAGGCGCACCGGATTGATTTATGCTACCATTGTATTTGAGAAGTCATTCAGTTTCCTATCGGAT
>JAAVFG010000055.1 GCA_014800895.1 Bacteroidales bacterium | reverse complement strand
GGTGGTTCGAAGTTCTGATAATGGGACAGACAAGAAGATGCCCTACTCTTTTTGGGTCGCTTGATTTTTCCTTCGGCTATGAGGCGTTCTTTCTCGGCACGGATGCGTTCGAGTAGTACTGATGCCGGTTCATCGTTGGGATCTTGCGGAACAAGTTTACCTCTGATTGCAAGGTCGAGTATCTTTTGGCGTAGTTTCTTTGTATCCATAACTTTTATTTTTTACGATAGATTTCATCAAGTGTCTGCCCTTTTTCATTTTTCCAATCCACCCAGCCATTCGAGCTGCATCCTCCGCATATACTTGCTGCTGTGCTTGGACTTGAAAATGTAATATCGGAAGTCAGTACCAGCCGACCGGTTGGGTCTAACTGAGCGTAATCCTTGACAATAGCATTTCTCCTTTCTATCGTATGGCATGAGGGCACTACTTCCTTTGATAACTTACTCCCTTTCAGTACTGTCAATCCATTACCGTCGTATACTCCTCGTGCATCCGCTCCTCTTCGGGTAAAGTAAAACATCGGAAGCCGATTAGTTAGTGCTGTTTCAAAAATACCGATTCCAACAAAAGAGGTCAGGAATTTTATATCATCAAAGAACTCAACCATGGCATCCTTCTGATACTCCGGAAGATTCGGTTCCTTAGGTGTCTGCTTGTTTTCCTTAAGATTATAACGGTTCACCTGCAGTGCCTGCTGCACCGCAAGGTATTCAAGATACTGCACATCGGTCTTAGTCATATCCGCATCTTTCGATACAAATATCAGTGCCTTCTGCCAAAAGTTTTTCTTCTGGTCATGATCCTTTACGCGTTCCTTGAAGTTTTCCGTCTCTCCAATATAGGCCTGAGGCTTCGCCATCTCATCCTCCCCGATAAGGATATAGAAAGCCGGCTTCTGTAGCTTCTTCTGCTTGTCAAGATAATCAAGATTTGAACGGGGCACGACAAACATCTGACAAATCTTATTGCTTATGAAAGCATAGCGCGTCCCTTTCGGATCTCCGTCAACAAGATATGTGGTTACTGTCTTCCCCATCTCTTACTTCTCTTCCTCATCAAGGTTTAATTCTGCGAAAAGAGTCTGCAACCGTGCAACTGCCGAAGATATATTGTCGCTTTTCTCTTTAATTGAAGCCATAAGTTCAGAGAGAGATACATTCTCAAGGTCATCTTCCTTACGAATCCACGTTATATCCAAACTGGTTTTATCACGTTTTAGTAATTCTGACACATCATACTTGCGCCAGCGCCCGTTGGGATCTGTCTCCTCGTTATAAGTTTCCTTACGACCGGCAATATTATCAGCATTGTAGCACTTCACAAAGTCATCAAGATGATGGCGTTGCATGGGATTGGTGGCAAGGGTGTGCTTCACGTCTGTGCGGTAATCGTAGAACCATACCTCTTTGGTCGGAGTGCCCTTAGTGAAAAACAGCACGTTAGCCTTTACTCCCTGAGCATAAAATATACCCGTAGGGAGACGAAGTATTGTATGCAGATTGAAGTCTTTAAGCAGTCTTTTACGGATAATCTCTCCGGCTCCACCTTCAAAGAGGACATTATCAGGAAGCACGACTGCAGCACGACCGCCGTTTTTCATTGACAGCATCATGTGCTGCAAGAAATTCAACTGATTATTCTTTGTCTGCACATAGAAATCCTGTCGATCAATTTCTACCGAACCGGCAGGTCGTGTGCCGAAAGGAGGATTTGCAAGAATTACATCCGCCATGACATCTGATTCCTTTTCAAGTGAATCACGACATTCTATAGGGCTTCGGTCAGTACCGATGCCATGCAGATAAAGATTCATTGACGCAAGCGTAACGACAAGCGCAGTGTTATCTACTCCATGAAGAGACCTATTTTTAAGAAAATCTTGTTTCTCACGGTCAGCTGACTGAGCTTTCATATAGTCGTAGGCTGCAAGAAGGAAACCTCCTGTCCCACATGCCGGGTCAAGAACAGTTTCCCCTATCTGAGGGCGAGTAACATCAACCATTGCCTGAATCAAAGAGCGAGGTGTGAAATACTGACCGGCACCGCTCTTCTTATCCTGTCCGTTCTTTTCAAGAATACCTTCATAAATAGCACCTTTCACATCGCCATCCATTATAAGCCATTCCTCTTCGGCAATCATATCAATCACCTTTTTTAGATATACAGGCTTATCAATCTTATTTTGCGCCTTGGTATATATCGTACCGATAAGATTATCTTCTTTGCTTAAGGTATCGAGGATTTTCTCATAAGTATTCACAAGATCTTCTCCCATCTCTCCTTTCAAATCGCTCCAACGGCATCCTGCCGGGAGAGCAGATTCCTCATCAAAAGTCTCAACGTTCTCATCATCCATCTTCAAAAACAGAAGATAGGTGAGCTGTGTGATATAATCGGTAAATCCGATACCTTGACCCGCAAGAGTCGTGGCAAGGGTCCAGACTTTTTTAGTTAAAGACTGAGGAGTGGATATTTTATTAGCCATATTTCTATGATGCTTTTTTATTAAAAATTAGAAATTGAGAAAGAGACAGGATCGCCTCCTTGGCAGAGGCTGCATTTCCAAAACACTTTATTATTTGAGCAGCAACTGTTTTATCAAATTCCCGCACATCTCTTAATTCTGTAGAGCCATTCATTACTATATATCCTACAATCTGCCGTATGATCTCTTTCTGTGTTTCAGTCAAAGGGCGCTGAGCCTGTCCGCACCATAGCTCAAAGCGCTGAGCCGCCATTGATGGAAGACTTCTTAACTCAGGTATAAGGTGCATGGCATAACGTACCACCTGAATGATATTTGTCAATGCATCTTTCTCTTCCTTAGTGCTAAACTTCTGCACCTTCTTGGGATTGAGGATAGAATAGTTGTTCCACAACTGTGAAACATTAAACTTATGATCTACCTCCCGCAGTTTCCGTTCAAGGTCTTTAAGAACTCCGTAGGTTAATGGTTCTCCGGTATTATTGTAGATTATTCTCAATGCCTCAATTTCATCTTTATGCGATTCTATATATTCTTCAAATTCTTTAGTGGTGGAAGCAGCTTCTTCCTGAGAGAACCCTTTTTCAATCAATGTATCCTCACCAGGTTGAAGTATATTGATGAAACCTGCATTCAGTACACATAAATACTCTCGCGCTTCGGGATGCACAGCTAAGGGTCTTACAAGCCCTTTACGCTCATTGTTAGGCTCATTTACACTAAAGTAGTCGGGCAATGAGCCTTCTTCAAAAGCATTATAAATATTTGCACAAATATCACTCATTGAAGCGCACGCAAGTTTTTCAAATTCACTGCGTTGCTCCTCAGTTGCCTTGTTATGTATTCGAGCCAATCTTCCAGCAATAAGGCGTAAGTGATCATCATGGACTTCCCCATGAGTCAACCGTTCCAACAGTTGACGAAGAGTTAGTGTCCCGGAAGATTGATCCTCTCCCGGTGTCGGTATTGTGTGCGAGTGTTCGGTTACACCTACCGCATCTACCAAGAAAAAGACATCCTTACTATGAGCATTAGGAGTCACGTTACGCAATTGTTCATCACCGACCGTACGCACACCTCGACCCTTCATCTGCGTATAAAG
Organism: Bacteroidales bacterium; assembly: GCA_014800895.1. Lineage (GTDB taxonomy): Bacteria > Bacteroidota > Bacteroidia > Bacteroidales > Muribaculaceae > Lepagella. The sequence goes on along the minus strand of JAAVFG010000055.1, from coordinate 107,975 downwards.
TGGCTGAGACTCAACATCACGCATAAACATTACAACATCAAGCGGTTTAACATCAGTACCGGTGGCAACCAGTGTCACTGTAACCGCTATGCGGAAATCCTTGTCATTTCTGAAAGAGCGTATAAGGGCGTTGCTATCTCCTGCCGAATAAGTAATTTTCTGAACAAATCTATCCGGATCAACTGTAATCCGATCTCCGAATACCTCTTTAGCTATATTGACAATATTAGTAGCATGTGCATCATTGAGAGCAAAAATCAAGGTCTTCGGGAGATAATTCATATTGGGCTCGCGCTGCGGATCTATAAACATTTCTGTATACACGGCATCGCGATACGTTTCCAAAATAAGTTTTATCTGAGCAGGATTTACTATACTCCTATTAAGCTCTGACGCTGTATAATTCTTAACCTCCCGATTCTTTACATCCTCTACTTTTCCATTATAACGAGTGATGCGACGTAATCTGTCTCCTTCTCGTATGGCTCCACCATCCTCTGTTGCCTGAGTTTTGATTCTATACACTCGATAGTCAACATTAACACCGTCAATTATTGATTTTTCAAGAGTATAATTTACCACCTGATTATTGTTGAAGAAAGCCAGAGTCTCAGGAACAGGGGTAGCTGTAAGACCCACCAGTTTTGCTGTGTTAAAGTATTCAAGGATAGCGCGCCAGTTTCCATAAATGGATCTATGACATTCATCAATGATTATCATATCAAAGAAGTCCGGAGGTAAAAGAGGATTAGGAGGTAGCGTAATATCTGAAGTAACATCTTCAGTAGCCTCTTCATCATCAGAATCCTCAATATCTCGTCCTGAAAGCAGAGAGAATAGTCGCTGGATTGTGGATATAACAATCTGATCACTCTCCTTAATCTTTGCAGATTTAAGACGGTTAACCTCAAAGATAGTATTCAACGGATCGCCATTCTCTGTAAGTCGAAATGTGCCGAATTCACCTTCCGCTTGTTTTCCAAGATTATTACGATCTACTAAGAATAAGACTCGTTTCATCGGAGTATAATTCAACATCCGATATGTGGCCAAACAGGCTGTATAAGTCTTTCCTGCACCTGTAGCCAAAACCATTAAAGCACGATTTTGTCCAGCCCGAAAACTTTTTTCGAGTTCGGTAATCGCTTCATATTGACAATCTCGGAGACCACGTTTCTGTAAGGTTGGCAGCGCTGCATAGAAATCCTTTATCCCCAACATTCGAGTAATCTCCTTGGGGGTATGTATCTTTTTCAAAGGTTCATAGTAGCCATCGGGATCTCTCAAATCTCGATAAAATAACTCTCTACCGTTACTAACATAGGTTAAAGGTAACGGATTCTGCCATGCTTGACACCAATGAGGGACGCTTCTCGCATAGTGTTCGGCTTGCTCTGCTACGATTGAGGCAGTAACATCTACCTCCTCTCGTTTGGCTTCCAATACCCCAACTGCCTTACCATTTATAAATAAAAGATAATCAGCTTCAAGGTTTCCTTTCATCAGACCTTCCTCAACCGCGACAGCAGATAATTCCGGAGAGTAATGATCGCGATCGACCACTGCCCATCCCGCATCTGCAAACATTCGGTCTATTTTTTCTCGAGCTATCTGTTCTGGCGTCATAATTATTCTTCCGATAAGGCTACATTATCAGAATATGTAAAATTAGCAATTATTTTCGAATGTTCATTATTAATTTAGGAAATATATCCCCTTAAACACCATTATTTTTTTGTAATTTTACGTATTAGTCCTCATCTCTTGATGACTTTACCCTCTGTCAATGAAATATATATTGTGTAAGATAAGTAATTTTATGGTACTATAAATAGATAGCAGATGGACTATCAAAAGTTCTACCTCTACTCCATCTTGACCCATTCTACGGCTATTGAGGGTTCTACAGTTACTGAGATTGAGAACCAACTTCTGGTTGATGTGGGTATTGCCGCAAAAGGGCGTTCACTGACAGAGCAGATGATTAAGCCGCATTGCCAACCTCAACCGCCGAGTCTCGGAGTATAAGGAAAGTATCATGAAGGAGTATTAAGCCTCTTTGCCATTCCCGACTTTTTCATAACTTCACACATGTAAAACTTGCCGATAACGGCAAGTTTTGCTATTTTTGCAATATATTATAATCAAAGTTTTGCCGATAGATGGAATATATTTCAGTTAAATCATGGGCAGAGATGCATGGAGTTTCGGAGCGAACAGCCCGAAACTATTGCGCACAGGGTAAAATAGAAGGTGCTTATCTAATAGGAAAGACATGGAACATACCTGAGGATGCACTCCCTCCAAAACGCTCAAATAAGACTTCAATATCTCCCTTATTGCAAGCTGTAAGAGAGCAAAAAGAGGGAAAAATAAAAGGAGGTATCTATCACCGAATACAGATTGACCTGACTTATAACTCTAACCACATCGAAGGCAGTAAGCTGTCGCATGACCAGACCCGTTATATATTCGAGACCAATACCATCGGGGTTTCAGAAGGTACAGTAAATGTGGATGACATTATTGAAACCACAAATCATTTCCGCGCTATTGACTACATTATTGATAATACAGACGGAAAACTCACTGAAGCATTTGTAAAGCATCTTCACTTCCTTCTTAAATCAGGGACATCAGATGAACGGAAATCATGGTTTAAAGTCGGCGATTACAAGAAACTGCCGAATGAGGTCGGCGGGAATGATACCGTAGAGCCGGATAATGTCCACCGGGAGATCAAGGATTTGTTGAAAGAATACAACGGTAAAAAACATCCCACTCTCGAAGATATTGTCGATTTTCATCAACGGTTTGAGGCAATCCACCCTTTCCAAGACGGAAACGGTCGAGTCGGCAGATTGATAATGTTCCGGGAATGTCTCCGTTTTGGATATGTGCCGTTCATAATAACCGACGAGTTGAAGATGTTCTACTATAACGGACTACGCAATTGGCCGACTATTAAAGGTTATCTTATGGACACCTGCCTGAGTGCACAGGATTATTTCAAAATTCTGCTTGACAAATTTAGAATCAAGTACAAAGATTAGCGGGTGGATTTTACCGAGTTATTATAAAAGACTAGTCAGTCTTTATTAACTTTGTTGTTTGAAGGAAAAGACTGAAATAAGTCTTTTCAATTCTCTTTTTTCATTATATTTGCACAAGAATACTTACGTTTTTGATCGTTTCACAGTTTCCTTTTATTCTTGAAACATTGAGACATCGCATAAACCATTAATCAACAATTATTTAAGTGTTTCACTCCGAAACACTCCAAAGCCTTATGAAATATACACCTGAAAATATCACGCATCTCGAGCCGGACGATATATTCGTTTTCGGCAGTAATCTGGAGGGGAATCATGCCGGGGGAGCTGCAAGAGTGGCTCGCGAAAAATTTGGTGCCATCCAGGGTCAAGGAGTCGGTCCGCAAGGTCAATCTTACGCTATCCCTACCATGCAGGGAGGAGTGGAGACTATCAAGCCTTATGTGGATGACTTCATTGAGCTGGCAAAAGAATGGGACCAGAATACGTTTTACGTTACAAGAATCGGCTGCGGCATCGCCGGCTTTAAAGATGAGGAGATTGCTCCCCTTTTCAGGGAGGCTCTGCACCTCTATAATGTACGACTCCCAAAATCTTTTGTGGATATTCTTACAAAGGAGGAGAAGGAGAAATAAACCTCATCTCTACCTTATCCGTTAATAAGGTATGGATGCAAAGAATCAGAATAAATCAGAGGAGACAGCAGTCTCCAATCATAATACGTCAGCCGCAGATACACGGAAAGAGAGATGGAAGAAGATTATGACCACTATCCTTAAGATTGTCATACCTGTCTCCATCTCTGTTCTCATGCTCCTCTGGATGGGTCATAAATTGAATATTACCCAGATAAAGGATATAATGTCGCATGACTGCAATTATTGGTGGTTGCTTCCGGTAATGCTCTTCACGCTCCTCTCCTATTCGATACGCGGTATCCGCTGGGGCTATCAGCTGAGAGCCGCCGGCATACCGAGAATGTCTGCAACATCGGAGAGCGTATCGATTTTCTCGGCATATGCCATCAATCTTATTGTCCCCTATTTAGGGGAAGCATTCCGTTGCGTCTATGTGGCAAGAAGGGAGAAAGCCAAACTCTCTACCGTTATCGGTACGGATCTTGCCGACCGTACTTCCGACCTCGCCATGATTATCATTCTTCTCGGAGTCGCTCTGATTGTAGCCAACCCTGCCCTTACCCGGTTTTTCGACCATTATCAATTCGGGCGCTTCATCGAGCACCTTGTAAACGACTGGGTGCTTTGGGCAGGTATATTTATAGCTCTTGCCCTTTTTGTATTCGTAGATTATAAATTCAGAGACAAGAAGTTTTTCAAGGGGGTAAACCAGAGTATAATGCGCATGTGGAATGGTTTTAAGGTGATTTTCACCATGAAAGGACGCTGGACATATCTCTTCCTCACCATTGCAATCTGGGTCTGTTACTTCCTTAAAATCTACCTCGTATTTTTCTGCTTCCCCTTCACCCGCGAATTGGTGACCCATCCCGGTTATGCCTTGGGTCTGCTTCCGGGCATCGTAGCCTTCGTATTCGGTTCATTCTCTATGGCTATACCGAGCAATGGCGGTCTGGGACCCTGGAATATTGCCGTGATGTATGCCCTGATGCTTTACGGCGTAGGACATGCCGATGCGGCAGCCTTCTCCATCATAGCATGGAGCGCGCAGACATTCATGACAATCTTGCTCGGCATCTTCTCCGTATTCTATATTATGGCGACCAAAAGAAATGGGGAAAAACACCAGAAACCACTAATTAAATAATTAATCCCTATATGTAGGGACGTACCCAAGGTGCGTCCGGTGTTATTAATTCGTTTATTGTAGGGACGTACCCAAGGTGCGTCCGGTGTTATTAATTCGTTTATTGCAGGGACGTACCCAACCATTTCACTGTTTTAAACGTTTTAACAGTGTAATAAATGAAAAACACACGACGATTCCAATCCGGGAATCGATTCCACACTTTTTTATCCTTCCCCGGGAGGATGATATGAAAAACACACAGAATTATGAAAAAAATTATTACTCTTTTCCTTATGTTGATTCCCGTGCTCGCATTCTCTTCCTGCAGTAGCGAAAGCGATGACTTTGAAGAGGTTTCGGATGCTACGGTTACCGTCACCTTCGATAACGTGGCAGTAGTAAACGGCGTCATCTATACCACGCAGGATTACCCTATGGAGGTTGAGTCTATCGCCTTCAATTCCGCCTCAGGCACCACTAAAGCCATCACGGAAGTAGAATATGCGGTTGACTCCCGTGTCACAGGTCGCTCACTTTACGCACCCTTCACCGGAAGATTTGATACAGCCTCCCTTTCAGCCGGCACTCACTCATTCGGGATCTTCATGGCGCTTCTCCAGAGCAATAACAAAGACATCCCGGATAATATCCAGTATGTTTTCACCGTTGTTCCTTCAGTAAGAGACCTCCCCGGAGGCGCGGAGCTTGGCACTTTCACTCAGACAGTAAGACTCTCTGACAATTAATTGTCCCTCCCCTGCCTTCAATCCGGAGAGATATATTCTCCTGCTGATAAGGTTAAGATATGGACAACAATTACATTATAAAATTCGAAAACAACCGGCTCGGATATGGTAAAGTCACACTTACCTTTCCTGCCGGTTGTGGCATTTTAAAGGGTGTCACCGCCGTCTGCGGCGAGAATGGAGCCGGCAAGACCACTTTCGGCACAATCCTCGAGAAAGGGAGATACGCCTTTGGCAACCGTCTCGTCTTCTTCCCTGCCGACCTGAAAGTAAAGATGCTCGCCTTCACCGATATTCACTCTCTGAGCGGAATGGAGGTGACTTATTATAATCAGCGTATGGAAGCTACTTCCAATGATTATGTCCCCACCGTTGAAGAGATCATGATCAGGCGAAAGGCAAAGGATGGTTGGGCGCAACGCTGTGAGCGGTTGGGTCTGAAGGATGTTGCGCATAAGAAGATTAATTACCTCTCCAGCGGCGAACTCCGCAAGCTTCTCCTCTCCTATGCCTTGGAGCAGCGTCCGGATCTTCTTATCCTTGATAATCCCTATATCGGACTTGATGCCCCCTCCCGCAAGGAATTTGATGAGTCTATCCGCAAATTGAGAGAGGAGGGTGTCTCTGTGGTCTTATTGGTAAGCGACCCAGAGGAAATTCCGGAATTTACCGATTCTCTTATAGAAATTAAGGATAAACATATCTCCTACCCGATTACGGATAAAGATACGATTGAAGCCTATCGGCAATCGGGGAAAGCGGAGAATGATGAAGACGAGTTACGGTTTCCCGATCGTTCCGCTCTTTACCCGGAGCATGAGATTGCATTCGCTATCCGCAACGGCCATATCAAATATGGAGACAAGCAGATATTTTCCGACCTGAACTGGGAGGTAAAGGCAGGAGAATGTTGGAGTCTTCAAGGGAGAAACGGCTCCGGTAAATCGCTGCTTCTCTCAATGGTATGCGCCGACAATCCGCAGGGTTATGCCAATGACATCACTCTTTTCGACCGTAAACGCGGTTCAGGGGAGAGTATTTTTGAAATAAAGGATAACATCGGCTTTGTCTCTCCTGAGATTCAACTCTTCTTCCGCTCAAAGGATACGGTGAGGGAAATAATTGTTCAAGGGAAGAGGAATTCATTAAACCGTTACCGTCCGTCGTCTGCGGAGGAGCGCAACGAGGCAGAGGAATGGATGAAACTTTTAGGGATAAATTATCTGTCAGAACGACAGTTTGATACCCTCTCCTCCGGCGAACAAAGGTTAGTGCTTCTTGCCCGCGCATTCATCAAGCAGCCGCCCCTGCTCATCCTTGACGAGCCCTTCCATGGTCTCGACCGTAAAAGAAAGGATCGGCTTAAAAGAATAATATCCTCGTTAGTGAAGCGAAATAACTCCTCCCTGATTTTCGTAACCCACTATCAGGAGGAAATCCCTGACTGCGTGACCAACAGCATATCGCTCACTCCAGCCAAATAAACATTCCGCGTGGATATAATCATATACAATGAAAAATAGGGACACACGAGCTGTGCGTCCCTATTTTTCATTGTAATTTTCCTTAGTTATCATATCCTGCTTCCGCAATCAATTCGCGGTCTTCATCCACTTTTGATCCGATTGTGGTCAGAAGGTCTCCGATAATCGCTCCATTTACTCCCATCTTCATAGCCTTTAACTGCGTCTCCCTGCTCAGTCTCTGCCTGCCTCCGGCAAAGCGTATCTCGGGACGAGGGTTGACAAAACGGAAAATGGCGATTGTAAGCAGAATCTCATCCTCCTCTATCAATGGAGTATTCTCCAGAGGAGTACCCGGGATCGGGTTGAGGATATTCACAGGTATGGAATCCGGCTCGACAGATTTAAGGGTAAATGCAAATTCCACCCTTTGGCGGCGTGATTCGCCCATACCGATGATTCCACCCGAACAAATCTCAAAACCTAATTCCTTTGCCGCACGGATAGTGTTGATCTTATCATCTATAGTATGAGTGGTGCAGAGCTCGGGGAAATAAGATGGTGCTGTCTCGAGATTACAATGATAGCGTGTCACACCCGCCTCCTTTATCTTCTGCAACTCCTCCTTATTCAGAAGTCCCAACGATGTGCATAGACCGAGGTCTGTATTTTCTCCCAGGTCGCGGTAGATAGAGCATACCTTGTCGAGAGCAGCTCCTGTCACCGCCCTTCCGCTTGTCACAAGAGAATAGCGTTTTATACCTTGACTCTGGGCTAAAAGCGCATTCTCAAGAGCTTCATCGCTATCTATGATACCATGCACATCGGAGTCGGTATGATAATGTCCGGATTGAGCACACCATTTGCAATTCTCGGAGCAACATCCGGCACGGGCATTGATTATTGAGCAGGGGGAGAACACCGGCGTTCCGAAATGGCGCGTGATATCTCCAGCCGCCTGATAGAGCTCTTCCCTGTCTGCCTCTTCGGCAAGCCATAGAGCCTCTTCAAAGGTGAGATCGCCCCCGTCAATTACTTTTTCCTTAAGTTTATTGATTGTCATACTTGAAAATATGTATCATCACCTCTCAGACTTTATCCGATAAAGGCCAAGAGTACATCCCGTTACTTCTGAGGAGCCTGCGGATCAATCTTGGCAGTCACGCAGAGATCATTGGCGGCATTGTAGATATTTACTATCAGGGGACGGTTAAGCTGCTTGCTCAATTTCGCATAACCGCTCTCCGGACCCGCAAGTGCATCCTTGTATTGCTTCGTCAGCTCGGGAGTCATCGCGTCAACGGCGGGGAGATTATTGGATAAGAGACCGATGATAATCTGACCGTTGTTATCGATATCGAAAGTCTTCCATGTCATGCCGTTTCCCATGTATACGGGCAAACCGCCTGACATCTCCTTTACCAGTTTATCATCCTGCGGAGAGCGGGCGTAAGTATCATTAGCCACGGAGCAGAGGAGAGCCAGCGCCATCATCGCCCCTGTAATATATTTTTTCATATTCATACCTTTAGTTAAGTTTTTTGCAGACCGGCTGCATACTATCAGATTGCAAATATACAAAAAAGAGGAGGATTATGCATCCTCCTCAATCAAATTCTTTTTCTATATTTTCATATTGAGCCGGACGCTCCTTGGGTGCGTCCCTACAAGATATGGGTTAATATCTTACTTCTCTATTTCCTTCTTCCCTTTCTCGATCTCCTCCGCTCCTTTGCGAATCTCCTTGATTCCCTTATGGATGCGGCAGAGTTTATGAAGGGCGGTGGCTATCAATGTAACGGCTGCTACATGAAGTCCGATATTTACGCATAATGGTATGCGGTGATCTTTAGCGATGGGGCATTTCATAATATCAAATTTAAGAATTGTTTCGGTCTTTCATAGAGGGTTACCCCTCGGCTTTGATATTATAACGCCGGATCAATAAAGAAGGTTGACTCAAAAGAAAATCTTTATATTCCATCCTTATATCATCGCCAGTGCCGACTGATATTTCGCCATATTCGATGCCTTGCTTATCGCCTTCCATGCCTTTCTTCCGATCTCAGCCTCGGCATATTCCCAGAATGGTTTGATTTTCGAGAGCACCTGATGATCGCCGCACAGCTCCGAACGGTAATGATCTTCAAGAAGATTATGAAACTCCATCATTTTCCTAATCCTTTTCTCCTTATCCCATTCCGTACCCTCTTCATATTCCGCCGTCAATGAGGGGCGACCTAATACGCCGCGTCCGGTCATGACATCCTTGATGCCGGGGAAACGCTCCTTGATCCTGACAATATCTTCCGGAGTCTTTATCTCGCCATTGAATATCACAGGGTTTTTACTCTCTTTCAGGAATGTCTCGAATTCATCATAATGCAATTCTCCCCCATACTGCTCTTTCGCTACTCTCGGATGAAGCGCAACATGCGAGAGAGGGAGCTCATTGAGAATCGGCATTATTTTTCTCCACTCCTGCGGGTTCTCCATTCCGAGACGCATCTTAAGTGAAAACTCCACCTCCGGAAAACGGGAAAGGAGCTCCGGCAATTTCGCATATTCCTCCTCATTACCTACAAATGCCGCGCCGCGTCCCCTTGCCGTCTGCAGGGGAAAGGGGCAGCCGGTATTCAGATCTATCTTCTTCGCTCCGCGCTCCGCCAGCCCGCTTACGAGGGGAAGGAGTTCCTCCATATTCTTGAATATCACCTGAGCCACAACATCCTCTCCCTCATTAAGAGGGGAAAGAAAATCTTTCAGGTCATGCTTGCGGAAGTCTCCCCTCTCCAGGCGAATGAAGGGGGTATAATATGTATGGTCGCCGCCATACATCTTCTTATGATAATGACGCCATGCGGCATCGGTATGTCCTTGTACGGGTGCTATCTGCATAATTTTCTGCTTATTTCCTACAAAATTAATAAGATTCTCCTTGATTATATAAGAATACGGAGATTTTTATGTAATTTTACATTTAAGATTGTTAAAGTATTATGAAGTTGCATTTTTTGAGAGCGACTTCTGAGAAATTACAATAGCCCTATGGTCTGTAAGGTCAAGACCTGAGCATGCAAAAGGTAAATATCTATATCTAATTATGAAAGCAAGAGAAATCATTAAGGATATCCACTATGTCGGCGTTAACGACAGAGTCACAGTAAACTTTGAAGAACAATGGCCTCTCCCTTACGGAGTGAGCTATAATTCATATATCGTTAAGGGCACGGAAGCTACCGCCCTTATCGACACAGTCAAGATTGACACTCTTAACGAATACATTAAACGTATCGGCACGGAGAAGATCGATTATCTGGTAGTCAATCATATGGAGCCTGATCATTCGGGATCTATCCCTGAGATTGTAAAACGTTTCCCGAATCTAAAGATAGTATGCAATGCCACCGCGGCAGCCATGGTCAAAGGTTTCTGCCATATTGATGAGCCGGAGCGCATGCATATCATCAAGGATGGTGACTCCGTCTCGCTGGGTGATATCAGTCTGAGATTCTATATGACTCCTATGGTGCACTGGCCCGAGACAATGATGACATACGTTCCTGAACGCAATACTATCTTTTCCGGCGACGGCTTCGGCTGCTTCGGCGCTCTTAACGGCGGAATAGTTGACACCGAGATGGAGACCGAGCATTATATTCCGGAGATGTACCGTTACTATTCGAATATCGTCGGGAAATATGGAAGATCCGTTATGGCGGCTCTCAACAAACTGAAGGCAATACAGATCGACTATATCTGCCCTACTCACGGTCCCGTATGGCATGAGCGTATAGCAGAGGTTGTGGAGATTTACCGACGGCTTGCCTCTTACGAGCCGGAACGCGGTGTGGTGATAGTATATGGATCGATGTATGGCAACACTGCCGAGGCTGCCGAGGAGATTGCCACCGCCCTCAACCGTCTTGGCGAACGAAAGATAATCGTGCATAATGCCTCTCACTCATCTATGAGTCAGATGATTTCGGATGCTTTCCGTTACGATACCCTTATCGTCGGCTCATGCGTCTACTCCATGACCCTCTTCCCCCCTGTCCAGTCTTTCCTCACTGCGATGGAGACAAGGGAGATCAAGAATAAGGTGTTGGGCGGCTTCGGGTCATTCTCATGGGCAAACGGCGTAGCGGAGAAGAAATTCAATGAGTTTGCCGAAAGTGTGAAATTGCCTCTCGCCTCCACATTCTCCTTCAAGCATGGCATGAGCGACGGCACGGCGCAGGATGCCCGGCAATTTGCAGAGCAGATTCAGGCGGCACGCAAGGAGGCATCATATCCTGTTCATTAATAACTAAGATTTAATCCAATAATATTATTTCCCGGTGTTAGCAGCAATATTTGACGCACAGGAATTTTTCAAATGGTTTGTGGAGAACGCGAGTTATCTCTTCGTGTTTGTCTTCATGGTGATTGAGAGTTCCTTCATTCCCTTCCCTTCGGAAGTGATAGTTCCCCCTGCCGCCTATCTGGCATGTACGAATACCGGAGCCGGAGGCGACATGAATATCTACATGGTAGTCGTCGTCGCCACTCTTGGTGCGTTGGTAGGGGCATTCATCAATTATTATCTTGCTCTTTGGATCGGTCGACCGGTGGTGTATAGATTTGCCGACAGTCGTCTTGGTCATGCCTGCCTTATCGACAGAGAGAAAGTGAATAAGGCTGAAGCCTATTTCGACAAACATGGAGCCATATCGACATTCATAGGCAGATTGATTCCGGCTATACGTCAGCTTATATCCATTCCTGCCGGAATCTCAAGGATGAATGTGGGCACATTTGCTCTTTTCACTACTTTAGGTGCGCTTGTCTGGAATGCGATATTGGGAGCTCTCGGATATTGGCTTTCCCTCCATGTCTCTCCGGCAATGCTCTTTGAGAAAGTGGAGGAATATAATAAGTATCTTACATATGCCGGCTACGCTCTCGGAGTCCTCTGCCTCATCTATATTCTCTGGAACGCATTCAAAAAGCATCCGCAAAAGAATTAGCACCCCAAAATATTATTCTAAACTCTTAGAAAGCCTGTCTTTAAAGATCGAATCTCTAAAGACAGGCTTTATTAATATAAGGCTTTAATCAAAAACAAGATAGAAATTCGGATGCAGTCATTACCGGAATTGAGGATGTTATAAAGTCCTTTTTATTACGGGTAATGATACAGTCACAATCAGAAGAGATGGCACATTGATATTGCAGACCATCCTCAAAGTCTTTAAACTCGGATTGCAAATTAGATAATATCTGTTCCCGAGTATTATCCACTACATGGAAAGTATTGCATATCCGAAAAATTATGTTATTTCGCTGAGAAGCAGGTAATTTACGCATAATATATGCAAAATTGGCGACTGAAAGATAGGAGATAAAAAAAGTAAGGTTAAGCCTATCCTTTAACTGCATAACTTTTTCTGCCTCTCCCCCCAAAGTCTTCTCTGACGAAATAGTCTATAATGAAGTTGGTGTCAAGAAATATATTCTTCATTTTGACATGATATATTTGGTACGCGGATCCGACATGTCAATCATGGAAGGATCTATCGAATTCTTAATGGCATGAAGAGACTCCATAAAATCAGATTTATTTCTCTTTTCCTCATTATGGGTAGTGTGTGTAAGTGAGGTTTTTACCACCCCTTTCATATTTTCAATCATGCGCCGAAGAAAATTCTCATCCGCGCTATTATCCAAAGTCACTACAATTTGTGTCATAATAATGTGTTTAATAATCTATTAAATATTCTTTACACAAAAATAATTAGAATTATCTTAGTTTCAAAATTAATTTTTGTTGCAGTTTTTCTGCTACTAATAACAATAGTTTCTTTTAATAATTTTTGTATTAAAAAATTGCACTCCTAAAGATTGATGTAATCTTTGAAGTGCAATTTCCAAAACTAATACTAATATATCTCTTTCTGATAAGTCTTAAAGGATAATCTTGGAAGCCTTACCTCCGCGACGCATGATGTAGAGACCCTTATCGGGATTGTTGACACGCACGCCGTCGATGGTGAAATACTCAATCGTTGCGTTTTCATCCTCAATCTCTACCGTCTCAACGCCTGACAGATCGATCTTTCCCCCAAGACGCGCATGGCGGGAAGTGAAGATATCCAGATCCTCTTTCTCCTTGCTTGATGAGGGATCTTTGGAATATGACACGGCTGCATTGTCAAATACGCAGGGATCATAAGGAGTGGCACCGGTCGCGCCCTGACCATAGGTATCGATCACCATCACTCCTATACCATTCTCCTTGATATACTGCTCAGTCACGCCTAACTTAGCCAAGGGGAATTTCCATTCATAGAAAGTGTGCTTATCACGCGGCACCTCATTAATCAGATCCACGAAACCCTCGTTTGTGGTCAGCTCCTCAGGGTCATATCCCAATGACTTCTGCCCCCAGATATGGTCAATGTCAGGGAGAAGACCGTTTGCCAGTCCGTAATAAGGATCGGCACTTGAAGGCATCGCCACGCATGATGCGGGATCATCATAATCCGCTTTGCCATCTGCATTAGGGAAGAATAGCGCCGGATTGCCTACTCCCGGCTTGGTATTGCCGAGCCATATGCAGTCAGTGCCGTTACGCATCACGTTATACTGCCCGTCAGCGTCCCAGATGGTGTTGCCATTTGTCAATACCCCCTCAAACTCCTTATTAGGATCAAGGTCAAAGGCAATCATGAGTCTGCCATCCATCATCCACGGACGATGACGGTCATTGTCCGACTTGCCGTCACCTCCCTCATCATATACCGCATACACATACTGCACGCCAAGATAGAGGTTTTCCGCATCATATGCTCCATAGATTGCATAGGAGTCTATTACAGGATACTCATGTCTTCCTTTGAAAGCGGAGGCGATATCGCGCGCCACTCCCTGGCATATCAGATCCTTCTCACTCCAATTTGAAAGGGCATTATCTGCGAGTGTCTGATAGTTTGTGTTGGGATAGCGGGTGAATTTCATATCGACAGTGCGGTTGCTTCCTACCTTCCCATCGGGATTTACCTTATAGTAATCCGTGGTCAGGACTCCATCCTTCATTGCAATAGCGTTGCGTTTGCTATAGAGGAAAGTCTGCACCTTCTCATCTCCGTCAAGAATAGTGAGGGTCTTAAGAGTGGTGGTCTCACTAAAAGTCAACGGAGACACATACTGCGCGGAAGCAGCTGTAGGTATAGAGCCGTCGAGAGTATAATAGATGGTGGTTTCCGGTTTTACAGTCAGTGTTACCGTGATGTCATTGGAGAATCTTGCTCCTGAGCGCGGAGATGCAGTCACGGTAGCAGTAGTAGGAGCTTCCTCGCCCTCATATACACCGGCATCTGTCAGTTTACCTTTCTCTCCCCCGGCGCCCTTATAGATATGATTGTTTGTCGGAGCCTTGGGGAAATCGGCTGTTTGATATTCATCTCCGGTCATGCTGCCATGCTTGAATAGAAAACCGTTAACTTTAGGATTATCCTCCGGGAAAGTATAAGCCCAAATATCTCCATCCACATGGTCTATCTCAACTCCGGGCCATTCTGTGGAGTCATCTCCCCAATAGTGGATACCGACACTCTCCCACTGTGTGACGGAGTTGTCGTAATAAATCGTGAACGCTGCCTGAGCTGACAAGCCCATCATCATGGCAGCAGCCACGGTCAGAAATTTAAATCTCATAATAGGGTTAGAATTAATTTAGTTAAGTAAGCAATTCGTTCGCAAAGTTATCATATTTTCGGTTTGTTTCCTATAAAGTATGTTGTAAAGCATAATATAAAAAGGGGCGCTCCCGATGAAAAGGAACGCCCGCAGGGTATATGTTTAGTGGAATCGAAAGTCTTAACGGATGAAGAGCATCTCGCGATATTTGGGGAGTGTCCAGATCTCATTGTCGACCATAAGCTCAAGCTTGTCGATATGATAACGGATCTCCTCCATACGGGGAGCCACAGTGTCATGGTAAGCGATCGCCTTCTCACGCTCGGAAGTGATCTTGTTAGCCACGCGGCGTGCGTCCACCATAGCGTCCACACCGCTCTTCACAGCTGAGATATGCTCGCTGATCGCCTCGATCGATGTAAGATTCTGGGAAGCGATCTTCTCTGTCTTTTCTGCCGAGAAGAGTTCCTTGATCTTATATACGTTGTCGAGCAATACAGACTGATAGCGCACCGCCGCCGGAATGACATGGTTGATGGCAAGGTCGCCGAGCACTCGGCTCTCGATCTGGATCTTCTTGGTGTACATCTCCCATTTCACTTCGTTGCGTGCCTCGAGCTCCTTGCGTGTGAGGACTCCTGTCTTTTCAAACATCTCCACATTCTCGGGGTGCATGTAGATATCATACATCAAGGGAGCTGAAGTCTCTACATCAAGACCGCGACGAGCTGCCTCCTCTTTCCACTCATCGGAATATCCGTTACCGTCAAACTGTATGGCTCGATGCTCCTTGATGAGCTTCTTCACCTCCTTAAGGATAGCTTTCTCAAGCTTCTCGCCGTTCTTCACGCGCTCATCCACCTTATCGGCGAAATTATTGAGCTGGTTGGCAAGAGCGGCATTAAGCGCTATAAGCGCGGAAGCACAGTTGGCTGATGAGCCTACCGCACGATACTCGAAACGGTTGCCGGTGAAGGCGAAAGGGCTTGTACGGTTTCGGTCGGTATTATCAATCATAAGCTCGGGGATCTGAGCCACGTCGAGCGATAACTCGCCCTTACCCTCAAGCACGATATTCTCATCTATCTCGTTGCTCTCGATCTTATCAAGAATCTGAGAGAGCTGCGAACCGAGGAACATCGAGATGATCGCCGGGGGCGCCTCGTTCGCGCCGAGACGGTGAGCGTTAGTAGCATTGATGATAGATGCTTTGAGCAGACCGTTATGGTTATGCACGGCTGCCATCACATTTGCAACGAAGGCAATGAAACGTAGATTCTCCATCGGAGTCTTACCGGGTGCGAAAAGAAGCGAACCGGTATCCGTTCCGAGCGACCAGTTATTATGCTTGCCGCTGCCGTTGATGCCCGCAAATGGTTTCTCATGAAGAAGCACGCGGAAGTTATGGCGACGTCCTACCTCCTCCATTACTGACATGAGCAGAAGGTTATGGTCGTTGGCAAGGTTACACTCCTCATAAATAGGAGCAAGCTCAAACTGATTTGGTGCCACCTCATTATGGCGTGTCTTGGCAGGAATACCGAGCTTGTGACATTCATATTCGAGGTCGAGCATGAAAGCCTCCACACGCTTGGGGATTGATCCGAAGTAGTGGTCTTCAAGCTGCTGGTTCTTTGCCGACTCATGTCCCATAAGCGTGCGGCCTGTCATCACGAGATCGGGACGAGCCGCATAAAGGGCTTCGTCGATAAGGAAATACTCCTGCTCCCAACCGAGATTACAGATGACGTGACCAACCTTGTCGTCAAAGTAGCGAGCCACACGTGTTGCTGCCTTGTCAATGCTGTTTAGGGAGCGCAAGAGCGGAGTCTTATAGTCAAGGCTCTCTCCGGTGTAGGAGATAAAAACGGTAGGTATACACAGGGTATTGTCGATAATGAATGCAGGGGAAGAGATATCCCATGCTGAATATCCGCGCGCCTCGAATGTGTTGCGGATACCGCCATTAGGGAATGAAGATGCATCAGGTTCCTGCTGCACGAGGAGTTTGCCGGAGAATTTCTCGATCACGCCCCCCTTGCCGTCATGCTCCACAAAGGCGTCGTGCTTCTCAGCTGTGCTGCCTGTGAGGGGATGAAACCAGTGAGTATAGTGACGTGCACCGCTCTCGAGCGCCCAACGCTTCATACCTTCCGCCACGCTGTCGGCGATGGAACGGGGAAGGGGCTCGCGGTTATCGATCGCTTTTACGAGGGCATCGTATGTGGCTTTAGGAAGATACTCGAACATCTTCTGGCGATTGAACACCTGTTTGCCATAATACTTCTCCACTCTCTCCTCGGGAAGCTCTACTTTCACAGCTTTGCGATTGGAAGCCTCCTCTACACTTTTGAATCTTAATTTTGACATAATCTTTTATTTTTATTTCGCCCGGCTTCGGGCTTTTTATTCTCTTTTTGTTTCCTTCCTCCCTTTTTATCCTCGTTAGAGTCCTAATCTGTCTGTTATGCTGTCAAGCACGGAGAGATCATCTATAGCCTTGAGCGCCTGCACATCATTGAATGATGATTCTTTCGCGCCCTTAATGGAGTTAAATTCCACCTTCGAGATGCGTTCCATAGCTTTACGTGTGTTCTCCGGAGAATTAAAACCGGTGAAACGTATGAATCCGGCTCCGCTCTCCCCGAATCCGATACCGGGTGTGCATGAGATCTGCGCCTCATTAAGAAGTTTCTCAAAGAGTGCCCAGGAATCCTCTTCCCCTTCAATACGAGCCCATACGTAAGGGGAATGTTCGCCACCATACACCTCGAATCCCGCCTTCTTCATGGCTTCACGAATATAACGGGCATTGGAGAGGTAGATATCTATATTCTTCTTGATAGCCTCTCTTCCCTCGGGAGTATAGAGAGCTTCGGCACCGCGCTGGATTATATATGACGCGCCGTTGAATTTTGTCGACTGGCGACGGTTCCAGAGCTGATGAAGCGGGAACATTTCTCCCCGGCGGTCCTGACCTTTCAGTTCGAAAGGCACAACAGTATAACCGCAACGGAGACCTGTAAATCCGGCTGTCTTGGAGAAAGAGCGGATCTCGATCGCCACCTCTTTCGCTCCCTCTATCTCATATATGGATCTCGGGATCTCCGGGTCGCTTACAAATGCCTCGTAGGCGGAGTCGAAGATAATGAGGGTATGGCTCTTACGCGCATATGCCACCCATTCTTTCAATTCCTCCTTTGTGAAAACTGTGCCCGTAGGGTTACACGGGGAGCAGAGGAAAATTATATCCACAGCATGCGTTGGCACCTCCGGCTTGAATCCTGTCTCCGGCTTGCAGTCAAGATACATTATATGACTCCACCTTCCGTCAGGAAGAAGATCACCGCCGCGTCCATCTATCACACTTGCGTCAACATATACGGGATAACCCGGATCTGCCACGGCAATCACGCTTCGCGGAGAGTAGATGTCTCCCAAGTTGCCTAAATCGCTCTTGGCTCCGTCGCTGATGAAGATCTCATCGGCGGAAATATCTATCCCTCTATCCTGATAGTCTGTCTTTGCGATAGCCTCTCTCAGGAACGGATAGCCCTGTTCTGGTCCGTAGCCATGGAATGTCTCCGACTTTGTCATATCATCGACCGCTCTATGCATCGCCTCCGCAACACACTCAGCTATCGGGAGCGTGACATCCCCGATATCCATGCGGATCACATCCGTTTCCGGATGTTTCTCCTTATATTCACGCAGCTTTCTGGCTACAGTTGAAAAAAGATATGACTGGGGAAGTTTTATGAAGTTCTCGTTGATATACATTTTTTATATTCCTCTTATAAGTTAATTCTCCTTACTCCTCTTTCCTTTCCTCTCTCCTTGCTCTCTACTCACTCCTCAAAGGACCCGGGGAGATAATAAACGCCGTCGCAGATAAACTCCGCCGGACCCGTAAGATAGACATGTCCGTCTGCCTCGTCCCAATTAATCTTCAGTTTGCCGCCGGGAAGAGTCACCTCCACTTCACGGTCGGTCAGACCATTGAGGGCAGCTGCAACAACCGAGGCGCATGCTCCCGTGCCGCAGGCGAGAGTCTCGCCCGACCCGCGTTCCCAGACACGCATATCCACATGACGACGGTCTCTGACCTTTATAAATTCAATGTTTGACTTATTGGGAAATATCTCCGCCACCTCCATGTGGGGACCCTCTCCGAGCACTAACTCATCCGTGATCTCCGACACAAAAACGACGGCATGGGGATTGCCCATGCCGACAGCAGTGATATCATATTCCTTTCCATTGATAGTCTCTCTTTCCGAAATCTTATTTTCGGAAGAAGCACTCTTTACCGGGATATATGCCGGACGAAGCTCCGGACTTCCCATATCCACTCTTACCTCCCTGACCTTATCATCCTCTATTTCAAGATGAAGATATTTGACACCTGCCAAGGTCTCCAATGTCACCTCGGTTTTGGTGGTCAGTCCTTTGTCGTACACAAATTTTCCGATACAACGGGAGGCATTGCCACACATCTCCGCCTCGCTACCATCAGCATTAAACATGCGCATACGGAAATCAGCCTTGTCTGAAGGAAGGATAGCTACCAGGCCATCACTTCCTATACCGAAATGGCGGTCGCTGATATGCTTCGCAAGAAGGGGTAAATTAGCGGGCACCTCTTTCAAGGCGTCAATATAAATATAAATATAATCGTTTCCCGCACCGTGCATCTTCGTGAACGGTATCTCTTTTTTAGTTTCCATATTATGACCTTATTTCTTTCTCTCGAGTCTAAGTATCCCGGGATAAAATCCCTTTCTTATCATCGACCTTCGAGATTTATTATGGAAATTCTTTTTTACCGACGCAAAGTTAATAAAATATTCTAACTTTTTAAGAATTTTTCAATAAATAAATTTCACTTATTTAATTAAAATTTTATTTTATCCTTATAATTAGCGTGTTATAAATCAAATAAAACCGGAAATAGTTTTCATTGGATGATACATCAGAAAAGGTCTCAGAAAAGAGATGATATTATCTCATCGGATATCATCACTCCCTCCTCTGTCAGAGTCAATTCCTTCTCCCCGATAAGCTCGAGCTGTCCGGCTGAAATATACCTTTCCGCTTTCCTTAGCAGTTCTCTCATCTCCCTTTCGCCGAAACGAGCTGCGTATTCCGCCGTATCTAACCCCTCTTTCATTCGCAATCGGGTGAGAAGCAGCTCCTCCCTTAATTCCTCCTTACTTAATATCTCCTCCTCCCTTACGCTCTCAGGTTTGCGGCTGCCTTCCTCTCCCCATACTTCCAGATATCGCTTCAGATCGGGAATGTTATAACTTCTCCTGTCTTGACCGTCATAACTGTGCGCACCGGGTCCTAACCCTATATATGGGTACCCTTTCCAATAATTTGAATTGTGGCGGGAGCGTCTGCCGGGAAGTGAATAATTTGATATTTCATAACGCTCATACCCTCCCTCCCTTAGTTTATGGTTAAGAAGTCGAAACATCTCCACACTATCTTCCTCCGGCAACTCCTCTATCCTTCCTGCATCTCTGAGGCGCGTCAGCGCGCTCCTCTCCTCAAACATCAGGGAATAGGCAGAGATATGCTCCGGGCGCATATCCAAAAAACCGTCTATGGTCTTCTCAAGGCTCTTAATATTCTGTCCCGGGAGTCCGAACATCAGATCCAAGGAGACATTGTCAAAATAGGGGCGCAAGATATCATATGCGCGGCGCGCATCTTCGCCGGTATGGCGGCGTCCTACCCTTCTCAATTCGGAATCGTCCAGGCTCTGCACTCCCATGCTTATCCTGTTTACGCCAGCCTCTTTCCAGCCCGTAGCTTTCTCCTCCGACACATCTTCGGGATTTACCTCAATAGTAAATTCCCCTACCGGTCCCTTTACCATCTCGCGCAATCTCCTGATCACCTCCGACGGTGCTAACGATGGGGTGCCTCCTCCTAAATAGAGACTTCTCAAGATCCCTTTCTCTCCGGTGTCTACTCTCAATCTGTATTCATTCTCAACAGCGACAGCAAAACGTTCCCAATCTACCCTCGGCACCGGCAGACTGTAGAAATCGCAATATAAGCATTTGCTGCGACAAAAGGGAAAATGTACATATATCCCCTCTTTTTCGTTTGACTGATTCAATTAATATTACTCAGTTATAAAGTTTTTGAGATCAAAAAACATCAAACGTGTATCATCATCTTTATCAGAAACTGTGATGCATTGAAAACCATTACGCTCATAAAAAGGCACTGCTCTTCTAAGTGCATCTACTGTAATAAACCGACATCCAAGACGCTTCACATTTGAAAATGCATATTTTATATTATCAAGTATGAATGTACCTAATCCTTGACCTGCATACTCTTCATTGACTGCGAGTCTGCCAACTTTCACAGCCGGGTAACTTCTACGACGCTTAGGGTTGGGGATATTACGGTTAAGTTTATTCCAAACACCCTTTTCATCAGGATTAAATACAATTTTATCCGCCAGTAAACTGAAATAAGCCACAGTCTTATTTTGCTCCATATATTCAAGCAGATAAGTTACAGCCATTAGTTCTCTTTGAAAATGCTTTGCGTCGTCAAAGAGAAACTCATTCAAATCTCTGTCAGCGCATTTAAACGGTTTTATATCCGTTTCCTCCGAGAGCTGAAACTGGCGTAATTTACCGAAATCAATCTTCACCATTGGAAATTGCTAATTGACTTCATTAATTCATATGCTTTGCGGGCGCGTTCTTTCTCCTCTTTAGATACAGGTTTTGGTGTGGAGATTAAGGCTTCAAATTTTTCCGCATCATTCCCTTGGAGTTCGGGAGTTTCTTTTATTGGGCGTGCCATAGGAAATGTTATTAAGTTGTCAACTTACAAAGATAGCATTTAATATTATAATAATCAACACTTGAATAATATATTTTTAAAAGATAGTTATTTAATTATGTTTCTAAACATATGTGATAATGTGGATTTTATGAATTATTTTTACTAACTTTCCCACGCTTAAAAAACTCACTCTTTCTCTCTTCTCCTTTTTCTCTTTCCTTTTCTCTCCCCTGCTCTCTCCTCTCTTCTCCAATCTCTCCCATCTCTCCAAAACCCAATATCACTACTCTTTAACCTTAAAATCTTTACCGCATGAAGATTTACAAAACCAATGAAATCAAAAACATCGCCCTCTTAGGAAGTAAGGGCTCCGGAAAAACCACTCTTGCCGAATCCATGATCTACGAGTGTGGCGTCATCAAACGCCGCGGCTCCGTCGACGCCGGCAACACTGTCTCCGATTACTTCCCCGTCGAGAAGGAATATGGATATTCCGTGTTCTCTACCGTCTTCAACGCCGAATTCAACGGTAAGAAACTGAATATCATCGACTGTCCGGGTGCTGATGATTTTATAGGTAATGCCTATACAGCCCTCGGCGTCTGCGACATGGGTCTTATACTTGTTGATGCACAATATGGCGTGGAGGTAGGCACACAGAATATATTCCGCACCACTAAAAAATTGAAAAAGCCCGTCATCTTCGCCCTCAATCAGATGGATGGCGAGAAAGCGGATTTCGATAACACCATGGAGCAGCTGCGCGAGACTTTCGGCAGCAAGGTGGTGGAGATACAATACCCTCTCGAGTCGGGTCCCGGTTTCCACTCCATGATCGATGTGCTCCTGATGAAGAAATATGAATGGGGTCCCGATGGAGGCACTCCCACTATCTCCGACATCCCGGAAGACCAGATGGAGAAAGCTCTGGAGCTTAACCATAAGCTCCGCGAAGCGGCTGCCGAGAATGACGAGAGCCTAATGGAGAAATTCTTTGACGACCAGCCTCTCACTGAAGATGACCTGCGTCTCGGCATCCGCAAGGGTCTCGTTAATGGCGATATCTATCCCGTCGTGGTGCTCAGTGCCGCCAAAGATATGGGTGTGCGCCGTCTGATGGAGTTCTTGGGTAATGTCTGCCCCTTCGTCAACGAGATGCCCGCGCCCGAGACTATCAACGGAGTATCCGTCAAGCCTGACGCTGCCGGTCCCCTCTCCGTATTCTTCTTCAAGACCTCTGTCGAGCCGCATATCGGCGAGGTGTCTTACTTCAAGGTGATGAGCGGCACGCTGAAGGCGGGTGCCGACCTTGACAATGTTTCCCGCGGAGGAAAGGAGCGTCTGCAGCAGATCTTTACCGTCTGCGGTCAGCTCCGCACTCCCATCGAGGCAATGGAGGCGGGAGATATCGGCGCCGCTGTCAAACTGAAAGACGTACGCACCGGCAACACTCTTAACGAGAAAGGATGCGACTATCAGTTTAACTTCATCAAATATCCCGCTCCCAAATATACGCGAGCCATCCGCCCTGTCACTGAGGCTGACGCCGAGAAATTAGCCGGTATACTTACCCGTATGCACGAAGAGGATCCCACATGGGTGGTGGAACAGTCCAAGGAATTGAAGCAGACGCTCATCAAGGGTCAGGGTGAGTTCCACCTCCGCACTCTCAAATGGCGTATTGAAAATAATGAGAAACTGCCTGTTATCTTCGAGGAGCAGAAGATACCCTATCGCGAGACCATCACCAAAGCGGCACGAGCCGACTACCGCCATAAGAAGCAATCGGGAGGATCAGGACAGTTCGGCGAAGTGCATCTTATCATCGAGCCTTACACCGAAGGTATGCCCGAGCCGGAGAGCTATAAGTTCGGCAATCAGGAGTATCGTCTCAACGTCCGCGACAAGCAGGAGATCCCCTTGGACTGGGGCGGCAAACTTGTGGTGTATAACTGTATCGTCGGTGGCGCTATCGATGCCCGCTTCATCCCAGCCATCATCAAGGGGCTTATGGACCGCATGGAGCAGGGTCCCCTTACCGGCTCTTATGCCCGCGATGTGCGCGTCATGATTTATGACGGCAAGATGCACCCCGTAGATTCCAATGAGATCTCTTTCCGTCTTGCGGGAAGAAACGCTTTCTCACAGGCGTTCCGCGAAGCTAATCCCAAGATTCTCGAGCCGGTATATGATGTGGAGGTGATGACTCCGAGCGATTCCATGGGCGATGTGATGAGCGATCTGCAGGGACGCAGAGGCATCATCATGGGCATGGAGTCTGACCACGGTCTGGAGAAGATCAATGCCAAAGTGCCTTTGAAGGAGATGGCTTCTTACTCCACATCCCTCAGCTCAATCACAGGCGGACGCTCCGGCTTTACTATGGACTTCGCTTCTTTCGAGCTCGTCCCCGGCGATGTGCAGGAGAAACTCCTGAAGGAATATGCCGCAACGCAGAAAGAGGATTAATCCCGGCTAATCTCGCGAAGAATCGCATCCGTACAAGCGATTCTTCGCATCATACCTGCTAATCGCGCCAAAGATCCCTTGCACTGATGCCATTCTTCGCGTCCGATCCCATTAACACGATTCTCCCTGTGCGCCCGGCAGTTATGGCGGCGGAGCCGTCGGTCTTTGTTTACCCCCCGGTAAGGGCATAGCCCGCAGCCGGGGGATTTTTGCATATGCATGGCCACTCGGCGGCGGAGCCGTCGGTCTTCCAACATTCAGAGGAAGGATTCTGCGGCGCACTGGGGGCGGGAGCCTCCAGGCTTCCGCTAAATTTTTACGGGCTCGATGCCCGTAAAAATTTAAATGATAATGGGTTTAGTTAATCAACGGACATCGAGTCCGTTGATTATCTGCGGAAGCCGGGAGGCTCCCGCCCCCAGTCGCTGCCAAAGTAAGTCTACAAAAATAATGCATAGTTGTCATCTCAGCATACTTTTCATTGCAGTTTATTCTCTAATCACGATTCAGGATAATACAGATAATTTCATAATCGTAAACTGTTGAAATTCAATGGGAAGCACATTTAACAGTGTTAAATTTATGATATAACTCACTGATTGACGATTGATTAATTGTTAAATGCTCGTTGAAACTCTCAAACTCCCGCACTTATGATCGCAATTTAACGATCCCTTTGTATAGACCGTCATTTTTGATTAATTTTGCAGTGTAATCAGAATGGCTTGGAAGCCTACCCTTAATTATGCAAAATACGGAACAATCTACTGTCTCCTCCGAAAAATTATGGAATAGAAACTATATCAAGGTGATGATAAGTAATTTCATGCTTTTCTTCGCTTTCTATCTGCTCACTCCCCTTCTCCCTATCTATCTTGACGCACAATTCAGGGCGGATAAGGATATGATAGGATTGGTGCTCTCCGGCTACGTTGTGGCTACCTTTCTTGTCAGACCCTTCAGCGGGTTCATAGTCGACAGTTTTGACCGCAAGAAGGTGCTGATGCTCTGCTTTTTCTTTTTCTTCCTATGCTTCTGCGGCTATATAGGGGCAGGGACTCTTCTGATGTTCGCCATTGTCCGCACCCTCCACGGTCTCCCCTTCGGCGCCACGACGGTGGCTAATTCCACGGTAGCCATTGATGTGCTCCCCTCCTCGCGAAGGAATGAAGGTATAGGCTTCTACGGACTCAGCAATAACCTGGCAATGGCTATCGCCCCCTCCGCCGGTATATATATCTATAATGCTACCGACAACTTCCCACTCCTCTTCTGGATCTCCCTCATCATTGCGTTTATAGGGTTTATCACCTCCACCACAGTCCGGTTGCCGAACCGTCAGAAGGTGATGAATAAGCCTAAACCGGATCTTGACCATTTCTTCCTGACACGCGCCTGGCTGATGGCGGTAAATATCGTAATCTTCGGGCTCTGCTGGGGCGTGATGAGCAATTATGTCGCCATATACGGCAAGCAGGAATTGGGGATAACCGACGGAACAGGAATCTTCTTTGCAATCCTTTCGTGCGGTCTTGTCCTCTCGCGCCTTACAGGCAGAAAGGCTCTCAGGAAAGATAAACTGACCCTTAACTGTGCGCAGGGAGTGATACTCTCCTCCATCGGTTTTACGCTATTTGCTCTTGCCCTCAATCAATGGACTTATTTTCTCTCCGCCCTTCTGATCGGACTGGGTAACGGACGGATGTATCCCGCCTTCCTCAATATGTTTATAAAGGTGGCGCGCAATGATCAGAGAGGCACTGCCAATTCATCCATCCTCATCTCATGGGATTTGGGAATGGGAATCGGCATCCTGCTCGGCGGACTAATAGCAGAATATATCTCCTTCTCCGCTGCTTTCTGGGTGACAGCGGGTATGCAGATAGCCGGTACGCTTCTCTACCTCCTCTTCACCCGCTACTTCTACCTGAAGAGGAAATTAGCCTGATATTGAATATAATAAAGATGTAGGGACGCGCCGATGGCGCGTCCCTACATCTTTATTATAGCTATTTACTACTATATCATCTTTTATCTTAAGAAGGGATTGCTTCTCTTTTCATCGCCGATAGTGGTGGATGGACCGTGACCGGGATAGACCACCGTATTGTCCGGCAGCGGGAAGAGTCCCTCCTTGATTGATTTTATCAACTGCGGACCGTTTCCACCCGGAAGATCCGTTCTTCCTATCGACCCGGCGAAGAGAGCGTCACCAGTGATGACAAAACCATCCTTGGCATCATACAGGGCTACGCTGCCGGGGGAATGTCCGGGCACATGTATCACTTTAAGCTCGCCCTCGCCTATCTTTATCACATCTCCCGCCTCAAGATAACGGTCAATCTTGACATTCTCCAGTTGATGACGCATATGAAACATCCTCACCTGCGCCTCAACGTTCTCCCCCCAGAATTCATCGTCCCTATGGGCAAGAAGCGGAGCATGGTATTTCTCCTTTAAAAAAGCGACGCCTGCCACATGATCCATGTGCAGATGAGTGTCGATGATATATTCCACTTCAAGGTTATTACGGGATATAAAATCCTCCATAGCTTTCTTCTCCTCATCAAGCATCATACCCGGATCGACCACGGCACACTTCTTTGTGGAAGGGTCGTACACAACGTAGGTGTTGATCCCGAAGAGAGAGAAGGTAAATATTGCAATCTTCATAATATCTGAATTATCCGCTGCCACTTTGCAAGAAATATATTCAAATCTTCTGTGACAGCCTATTTATTTTTACAACAATTTTGACTCCCTTTTAGATGAAAGAGAGCGATAATTGTTATATTTGCAATAAAAAGAGAGAAATCATGCAAGCTACTATTATCGAGAAATATTTTCCGGGACTGAGTGAGGAACAGAAACGTCAGTTTTCAATCATGCTGGATGCCTATCCCGAATGGAACAGCAAGATCAATGTCATATCCCGCAAGGATATTGACAATCTTGAAGTGAATCATATCCTTCATTCCCTCGCATTGGCAAAGTTTATAAAATTCTCGCCCGGTTCGAAAGTGATGGATCTCGGTTGTGGCGGCGGTCTGCCGGGTCTCCCCTTGGCAGTGATGTTTCCCGACACTCATTTTCATCTTATCGACCGCACGGGAAAGAAGATCAAAGTGGCGCAGGAAGTGGCTCAGGCATGCGGATTGAAGAACGTATCTTTCCAGCATGGCGATGTAGCTGAATGTAAGGAGAAATTCGACTTTGTGGTAAGCCGTGCTGTGATGCCTCAGCCCGACCTTCTCAAGCTCTGCCGTAAAAATATAGCTAAGGAGCAGAAAAACGCGCTCCCCAACGGGCTCATCACCCTCAAGGGGGGAGAATTAGGCGACGAGATGAAATCCTCACCTAATGGAGAGACAGTGGAGATATCACAATATTTCAAAGAGCCCTTCTTTGATACAAAAAAGATAGCCTACTCCCCTATAATGTAATCGTTTACGTCCACTCAGACTGCAAATAAAATAAAAGAAAAGGAAATAATAAAGAGGAAAAAATTGTGGGTTAACCGAATTTTTTCTAACTTTGCAAGATACGAATAAAAATAAGATTAAGATATTTTGACATGGAATTAGAAGGGAAAATGATCCTTGATCTCGGATTCACCTCCGGAACATCCAAGGCAGGCAACGCCTGGAAAAAACGTGAAATAGTGGTTGAAACATTCGGCTCATATCCCCGTAAAGTTAAAATCACACTCTTCGGTCAGCGTGCTGATGAGATCAATCCTCAGTTAGGTCTCTCCTATTCTTTCTCCGTTGACGCAGAAAGCCGCGAATTTAACGGTAGATGGTATACCGACATCACCGCTTATGCCGCCCGCGAACTCGCAGCTCCCGGCACAAGCTCCATGCAGGCGCCCGCAGCAGCGCCTGTTGCGCCCGCAGCTCCCGCCGGAACTGAATTTGTACAACAGACCACTTCCACCACCTTCGCCTCCGATCCTTTCGCACAGGGCGAAGAGAGCGATGACCTACCTTTCTGATAAAAAACAGAATTTTATACTGAAAAATCCCTTCGGACTGTCCGAAGGGATTTTTCAGTATATGGCGTCCGGAGAAATATCTAAAGTGTCTTTTTATGTTTTATAACATAATTAAAATTTCCGAATAATGCAGTTTATTTCTCCCGGATAACTAATTACACTTCTTTATAAAGAAAATTACAAAACAAAGAATCTTATATTATGCAATTTATAGCATAACACGAAAATTTTTCACTAAATTACTTGCAGATTGTAATATTTTTTATTTACTTTGCCGGAGTAAACGAAATCACTAAGGGATTAGTTATGTATTATACTTCCCTTAGAACTAAAAATCAGACTTTTACTGATTTAAAAAGGCATAACAGGTATATAAAAGATAAAAAAGATTACGATTTAAGTTTCGTGCAGACGTGGCTTAACTACCTTTTTAAGGAGCTGAAATGAAGTGATAAGCTTTACTTTTCCCACTCCTTTTTAATAAAAGGCATGAAGAATTCTTTTGAGCTTTTTAACTCACTTTGCCGAGTTTATGGTCAAGATTGTTATAGAGTAAAAAGAAATGTCTGCAGAAACTTATATCATTTTTAGAGTTTCTATGGCTACCAACAAGAACGAAAAAAAAGTGACTAATGCGGCAACTGAAACAAACCTGCTCGCTGAAGTTGACTTACTCTTCGAGACAAGCTGGGAGGTATGTAATAAAATCGGCGGCATCTATGCTGTGCTCTCCACTAAGGCGCATGTCTTGAAAGAGCAGTTTGAAGACCGTCTGGTCTTTATAGGTCCTGATGTATGGAGCTCCGAAAACCCTTCCCCTTATTTTAAGGAGAAAAAGTCGATTCTCAAGTCTGCCGCAGCTAAAATGGAGCTCCCCTGGGGCATCTCCATCCGCACGGGAAAATGGGATATACCCGGATCTCCTCAGGTGATCCTCGTAAATCCGGGTGATACCGTAAAGCATCTTCCTGAAGTATACGGAAAGATGTGGGAACGCTACGGCGTCGACTCTCTCCATAGCTATGGAGATTATGAGGAGTCTTGCGCTTTCTCAGTGGCAGCCGCCATAGTTATTAAAGCTGTGACAGCCCATATGAAAGTGCGCGAAGGCAAGGTGATCGCCCTCTTCGACGAGTGGACCACCGGTATGGGTCTCCTTTATACTCAATTCTCCATGCCCAACGCGGCAACAGTATTCACAACTCACGCTACATCTATCGGTCGCAGCATCTGCGGAAACGGCAAGCCTCTCTACGACTTCTTTAACGGCTACAACGGCGACCAGATGGCTGAACAGCTTAACATGCAGAGCAAACACTCTCTTGAAAAAGCCGCAGCCCATGCCGCCGATTGCTTCACTACTGTAAGTGAGGTGACAGCACGTGAATGTCAGCAGCTGCTTGATATCCGCCCGCAGGTGGTGACCCCTAACGGTTTCGAGCCTAACTTTGTCCCCAAAACCGTGAAGTATAACAAGCTTCGCAAGGATGGTAGGGCAAGACTTATCAAAGTAGCTAACGCTCTCCTTAATAAGGAGGAGTATGATGACAATACTTTCATCATAGCCACTTCCGGTCGCCACGAATATCGAAACAAGGGGCTTGACCTCTTCCTCGACAGCGTTGCCCGCTTAGGCGATGAGTTGCCGAAGGATACCAAGGCGTTAGCTTTCATCTTCGTTCCGGCATGGGTGAAGGAGCCCTCCGGCGCGCTTCTGATGAATCTTGGCTTCAACGGCCATGACGACGCAGCTCCCGATTATCTCACCCATCGTCTCAACAACGAGGATTCCGATGAGGTATGCGTGCGTATCCGCGAGCTCAAGAATCAAGGAAAGCTCGACAATCTCAGAGTGATTTACGCTCCTTGCTATCTCGATGCTAACGACGGCATCTTCAATATCGGATATTACGATATTCTCCCCGCCCTCGACCTCACTATCTTCCCCTCTTACTATGAGCCATGGGGATATACTCCAATGGAGAGCGTGGCATTCGGCGTGCCTACCATCACTGATGACAAGGCAGGCTTCGGTCAGTGGGTGATTGATAATTTCAAACCCTCTCTCAATAAATGCGGCGTAGCAGTAATTGAGCGTACGGACTCCAACTATCAGTCAGCATGCGATATCATCGCCGGTAAAGCTCTGGAATATATCAATGAAGGAGCGGCAGGAAGAAGCGAGGCGCGTCACGCATCATTCCTTACAGCTGCAAAAGCCGACTGGAAATTTTTCATAGATTACTATGACAAGGCCTTTGATATCGCCCTCAACCGTCGCAACGAACGAAGAAATTAACTAAATAAAGAATTAATAACAGAAAATGATCTCTCCGCTGAGATCAGACCGAAACTAAAATATTTCGAATAAAATGAAACTTCAAGTAAGCAAAACTAATGCTCCTGCATGGCGCAACCTCATCGTAAGCGCAGAGATTCCTCAGGAACTCAAACCGCTCGAGGAAATGTCAAAAAACCTCTGGTGGGTATGGAACAGCAAGGGAAAAAGTCTTTTCCATGACGTAGATCCCGTGCTCTGGCGCGCAGTAGGTGAAAACCCTGTAATGCTTCTTCAGCAGCTCTCTTACGAGCGCGTGAACGCTATCCTTAATGATAAGGAATTCATGGCTCGCATCAAGGAGACTTACGCAATGTTTAAAGACTATATGAAGCAGCCGATGGACAACAAGATCCCTTCTGTTGCATATTTCTCAATGGAGTATGGTCTTTGCAACTGCCTCAAGATATATTCAGGTGGTCTTGGCGTACTCGCCGGCGACTACATCAAACAGGCTTCTGACAGCCGCGTGAACATGACTGCTGTCGGATTCCTTTACAAATACGGCTACTTCTCTCAGAGCCTCTCTATCGATGGTCAGCAGATCGCTAACTATGAGGCTCAGAATTTCGACCAGCTCCCCATCGAGGCAGTTCTCGACGAGGATGGCAAGCCGATGATTCTCGAAGTGCCTTATCCCGGTCGTGTGGTTTACGCTCATATCTGGCGTGTTAACGTCGGCCGTATGAAGCTTTATCTTCTCGATACTGACCTCGAGCAGAACTCAGAGTGGGACCGCGTGATCACTCACACTCTCTACGGCGGCGACTGGGAGAACCGTATCAAGCAGGAGTATCTCCTCGGTATCGGCGGTATCCTCATGCTCAATAAGCTTGGTATCAAGACTGACCTTTACCACGCTAACGAAGGCCACGCAGCGCTCCTTAACCTCCAGCGTCTCGTTGACTACGTTCAGGGCGAGCACCTCCCCTTCAATGTGGCTCTCGAGGTGGTTCGCGCTACTTCTCTCTATACTGTTCACACTCCGGTGCCCGCAGGTCACGACTACTTCGAGGAGAGCCTCTTCGGCAAATACCTCGGCGAGTATCCCGCTAAGCTCGGTATCTCCTGGTCAGACCTCATGAACATGGGTCGTGAGAACCCCGACACAAACGAGCGCTTCTCCATGTCTACATTCGCCCTCAACACTTGTCAGGAGGCTAACGGTGTGAGCTGGCTCCACGGCGAGGTTTCCAAGAAGATGTTCGCCGGCGTATGGAAAGGCTACGCTCCTGAGGAGAGCCATGTAGGATACGTTACTAATGGTGTTCACATGCCTACCTGGGCAGCTTCAGAGTGGAAGGATTTCTACAGCAAATACCTCAACCCCGAGCTCTTCGAGAATCAGAGCGATCCCGAGATGTGGAAGGGTATCTTCAAGGTAGAGGATGAGAAGATCTGGGCTATGCGCCAAAACATGAAGAATAAGTTCATCGACTTCGTGAAGAAAGACTTCAAGGAGAAATGGCTTAAGAACCAGGGCGATCCCACTCAGGTGCTCAAGATCGTTGACAAGATCAATCCTAACGCTCTTATCATCGGTTTCGCACGTCGTTTCGCCACTTACAAGCGTGCACACCTCCTCTTCACTGACCTTGAGCGTCTTTCCAAGATCGTGAACAACGAGAAGTTCCCTGTTCAGTTCGTATTCTCCGGTAAGGCTCACCCCGCCGATGGAGCAGGTCAGGGTCTGATCAAGCGTATCACCGAAATCTCTAAAATGCCTGAG
Organism: Bacteroidales bacterium; assembly: GCA_014800895.1. GTDB lineage: Bacteria > Bacteroidota > Bacteroidia > Bacteroidales > Muribaculaceae > Lepagella. The sequence goes on along the minus strand of JAAVFG010000055.1, from coordinate 75,920 downwards.
TTCTCCGGTAAGATCATCTTCCTCGAGGACTACAACATGATCGTTGCAAAACGTCTCGTTTCAGGTGTTGATATCTGGCTGAATACTCCTACCCGTCCTCTGGAGGCTTCCGGTACATCAGGCGAGAAAGCCGAGATGAACGGTGTGCTCAACTTCTCTGTCCTCGACGGATGGTGGTATGAGGGTTACCGTAAGGATGAGCAGGGCGGTTGGGCGCTTACCGACAAGCGTACTTACACCGACCAGGCTCAGCAGGATAAGCTTGATGCAGCTACTATCTATTCTATGCTTGAGAATGAGATCGTGCCTCTCTACTTCGCTAAGAATTCCAAGGGTTACAGCCCCGAGTGGATCCAGCGTATCAAGAACTCTATCGGTCACATCGCGCCTCACTATACCATGAAGCGTCAGCTCGACGACTATATCTACAAGTTCTACATCCCCGAGCAGAAACGTGCTGAGAAGCTCATCAAGAATGACTTCGCCAAGGCTCGTGAGATTGTGGCTTGGAAAGAGGAAGTGGCAAGCAAGTGGGATAGCATTGAGATCCTCTCTTCAAATATCGATGAGATCACTAACGCCGGCGCTTCACGCACAGGTCAGATTCTCGACGTTAGCTGCAAGATCGACACCAAGGGTCTTGGTGATTCTCTCGGCGTAGAGCTCGTGATCTACCGCGAGGAGAATGGTGAGACCAAATATGCAACCCGTGAGGATCTTAAGGTCGTAAAACGTGAAGACAATGTCTACACTTACGAGCTCAAGTATACTCTCAAGAGCCCCGGCATCATCAAGGCAGCTCTCCGTCTCTATCCCAAGAATGCTGAGCTTCCCCACCGCATGGACTTCGCTTATACTCGCTGGTTCTAATACAGAAGCCGCATAAGCTTCGGTTCTAATAAAGAATCATATAGAAGCCGTATAAGCTTCGGTTCTAATAAAGAATCATATAGAAGCCGCATAAGCTTCGGTTCTAATAAAGAATCATATAATTAAGGAGATTGTATCATCAGATACAATCTCCTTTCTCTTTATTATGATTAGATGAAAAGCCGCTCTCCCGGTTTCCGATCCCCTGCATCGGCGCTGGTGCGCTGATGCAAAGGCTATATAGCCGCTCTCCCGGTTTCCGATCCCGTGTGAGGCGCTGGTGCGCCGAAGCAAAAAAGACCTGATCTTTCGAATCAGGTCTTTTTTTGCTTTATCGGAAATGATTAGCCGTTGGTAGTGCCCATTATATCCTCTGCTGTTCCGATACCGAAGATCCAGAAAAGGAGGATAAATATCAAAATCACTACGCCAAGCCACATCCAGAGACGATTCATCTTGCGTGTGTGATTCTCATGCTTCTCACGGCGATTGGCACGCATACCGTTCGCTACCTGATCAAGAGCCTCTTTGCGCTCTTTATCATTATCTCTTTCATTATAACTCATAACCTTGATTTTTATAATTTTCTTTTAATTCTATAACATTTCTTAATGGGAATGGTTCAGATACAATTTTTGATTGCACACTTTTTTAAAGAGTGTGTTCTGTTCACGGCACACAACGTACAACAGTGTGCCGTCTTTAATAAATTTATTTTCAAAAAGTTGCGTATAATTTATTTTATTATCAACTTTGCAAACAGTTTGCGGAGCATTACACGCTGTTGCCTCTTTTTTTATATTCTGCAGCTTTTTAATTCCGCATAAGGTCAGTAATATGTTAGAGAGATTTCTTAATAAAACAGAGTTTACCTCTATGGAGGATTTCCTCCAAAATTACAAGGTCAATGTGCCTGAAAATTTTAATTTCGCGTATGATGTTGTAGATGAATGGGCGCGAATCGCACCCGAAAAACCGGCATTGCTTTGGACCGATGAACACGGCACAGCCCGCCAATATACTTTTGCCGACATGAAAGCGGCTTCCGATAAGACCGCATCTTTCTTCATGTCGTTGGGTATATCCAAAGGTGATAAGGTGATGCTCATTCTCAAGCGTCATATTCAATTCTGGTTTTCTATCCTCGCGCTCCATAAATTAGGAGCGATAGCCATACCCGCCACTCATCTCCTTACTGATAAAGATATAGTATACCGTTGCAATGCAGCCGACATCAAGGCTATTGTGGCGGTCGGCGACCCTATCGTTGTGTCGCATATTGACCGCGCCATTTCTAAATGTCCTACTGTGGAAGCTCTTGTCTCTACAGGACCTGAAGTGCCAAACGGATGGTATGATTTCGATAAGGGTATGGACACGGCGGAGCCTTTCCGCCGTCCGGAGAAGGTAAATGAAAACAGTGATCTCTCTTTGCTCTACTTCACTTCCGGTACTACCGGCGAACCCAAAATGGTGGCGCACGATTTCCTTTACCCTCTCGGGCATATCATCACAGGTAAATACTGGCATAATCTTGACGACTCCTCCCTGCATCTAACGGTTGCAGATACCGGTTGGGGTAAAGCGGTGTGGGGCAAACTTTATGGTCAATGGTTTTCCGGGGCTAATGTCTTTGTCTACGATTTTGAGAAATTCAAGGCTGCCGACCTTCTGCGTCAGATAGAGAAGCACAAGGTCACATCATTCTGTGCTCCTCCAACTATCTATCGCTTCATGATTCTTGAGGATCTCTCTCAATTCGATCTCTCTTCTCTTCGCTATTGCACCACTGCCGGCGAGGCTATGAACCCTTCCGTGTTTGAAAAATGGAAAGAACTGACCGGGCTTGATATCAAGGAGGGATTCGGACAGACAGAAACTACACTTACTTTGGGTACTTTCCCATGGATGCCTTCAAAACCCGGTTCGATGGGTGTGCCGAGTCCGGAATATGAGATTGACCTTATCAATTCGGAAGGTGAATCATGCAAGCCCGGCGAAGAGGGAGAGATCGTCATCTATACCGATCGCCGCCGACCTTTGGGTCTCTTCCGCGAATATCTCTATGACCCCGAGCTGACAAAAGAAGCACACAGCAATGGAGTGTATCGCACCGGGGATGTCGCCACTCGTGATGAGGATGGTTACTACTGGTTTGTCGGACGCGCGGATGATGTGATCAAATCATCCGGCTACCGCATCGGTCCCTTCGAGGTAGAGAATGCTCTTATGTCTCATCCCGCTGTTGTGGAATGTGCCATTACGGGAGTGCCTGATGCCGTTCGCGGACAGATTGTAAAGGCGACCATTGTCCTTGCTGACGATTGGAAAGAACAAATCGGCGACGACCTGATAAAGGAACTGCAGGACTATGTCAAAACCACTACCGCTCCATACAAATATCCTCGTGTAATCGAATTTGTAGATGAGCTCCCCAAGACTATATCCGGAAAAATCCGCCGTGTGGAGATCCGCTCGAAACATCCTCATGCAGACAGAGCTAACGCTGGATAAGAGAATAGCTCATAAGAGATAATAAATAGGACGCACGATTCGCGCGTCCTATTTTTTTCTCTTACCTTATAATCTTCCCGAATCGTAATAGGAATAATAGCCGGTGGGTGCTAAAATCACATGGTCGACAAAACGTATTTCCATAAAAGCGGCTGCCTCCTTCATCTTTCGCGTGATACTGTCGTCAGGACCGCTCGGCACGAGTGTGCCAGAGGGATGATTATGACACATTACCAACCCTTGAGCATCCATCAGCAACGCCTCCTTCATGATTGCCTTTATATCGAAGATGGAAGCCACGGCACTCCCTGTCGTTATCCGCTTCGCACTGATCACGTCGTTTCTTCTACCGAGATAAAGAGCCCATATCTCCTCATGTCCGAGATTCCCGATAGTGTCCTTCATATAATTATATATGGATTGCGAAGAATTTATCACGTATCGCTCCCCTATCTTCTCTTTGTTATAACGACGTGTCAGCTCCATGACAGCCAATATCTGCAAACCCTTGGTCTCGCCGATACCCTTCGTCTTCATTATCTCCTTGAGACTCTTTCGCTCAAGAGAATATAGAGAGTTGGAATTATCTTTCATGAGATCGCGGCAGAGCGCTGTGATTGGCTTCCCCTGCAACCCGGTTCGTAATATCAACGCCCAAAGGTCAGGAGTGGATAACGTATTGATTCCATATTTCAGAGCTCTTTCCCGAGGCTGATCATCGACATCCATCTCCTTTACGGTCAGCACTCGCTCCTTTTCCGTTAATGGTTCTTCCATAATAAGCCTTAAAGTCCTTCGTTCTCTCCTTTTCTTATCTCCCTCTCCTTCGCCTCGTCACGCCCTTTCCTGAAGATAATCTTAGTGACGTATGCCTTTATAAAACCTGTACCGTATCCTACCAGCTGCACCATTGCCGCTCCTACTCCCTGCGTGGCTATCTTGACGCTGCGGGTAGTCATCAGCCCTCCGATCCATAGGGCTATAAGATATATAAGAAGGGGTATTATAAGCCAATGCCAAAAGAAAGAACCGATTATCAATAAGGCGGCTCCAATGGTGAAAACAGCGGGTAGCCAATGCACCAATTTCATAGAGCCGGGATAGAGAAGTTCCAATGTTATACGCGATTGCCCGAATACGTGCACCTGCTTCCAGAATTTCTTCATGTCTACCCTCCGTTTATGAAACACCTTCACATCCGGATAGAGTGTGATACTGAATCCATTGAGCCTTATACGGGTGCTCATATCTATATCTTCTGAAAACATCTCTCTGAATCCCCCGGTCTTTTCATAGACCGCGCGGGAAAAACCCATATTGAATGTGCGCGGGGTAAACTTCTCCATCGATACCTTTCCTCCCCGTATTCCTCCCGTAGTCAGAAATGCTGTCATTGCATAATTGATTGCCTTCTGAGTGTCTGTAAAGGAGTCATGTGCCGCATCCGGACCGCCGAAACAATCGGCGGGATTCTCCTCCCGGCTTCTCTTTAATTGCTCTATATAATCGGGAGGAAGAATGCAGTCGGAATCCACGAATATGAAGAAATCTCCTTCTGCCCGCTCAATACCGTAATTTCTTGCTATGCTTCGCCCCTCATTGCTCTTCTTATAATATTTCAGACGCAGCGAGCCGGCATCGTAATTATCCGGCAAAGCCGGGATTGTTGATCCGTCCTCCACAAGGATTATCTCGAAATCATTATCGGTCTGCTCCTGCAGACTCTCTAAAAGATCCTTCACCTCATCCGGGCGATTATAGACCGGCACTATTATCGAATACATAATGAAGAGTTACTGATAAATTTATAACGAAGAGTTAATGAGAGGAATTTGCTGTTACGGAGAAAAAAGAAAAGGAATGAGGAATGAAAGCCTTAATGCAATCATCCATCATTCCTTATAATATTCTCTGGTGAATTGATATTATGCCTTCACACGACCAACGTAGCTGCCATCGCGTGTATCCACCTCGATGAGCTCACCCTCGTTGATGAAGAGAGGCACTTTCACAGTTGCGCCTGTCTCGACAGTTGCGGGCTTGAGTGTGTTGGTAGCAGTATCGCCTTTGAGACCGGGCTCGGTGTAAGTCACCTTAAGAACAGTCTTGACAGGCATCTCAGCGTAGAGCACGGTGTTTGTGGATGAGTCGGAAACAACCTCCACTGTGTCGCCCTCTTTCATGAAAGCAGCACCTGTAACAACCTCCTTGAGGATAGGAATCTGTTCGAATGTCTCATTGTTCATGAAAATATCGTCCTGACCGTCAGAGTAGAGGTACTGGTAGGGACGACGCTCCACGCGCACATCCTCGAGCTTTTCGCCGATGTTGAAACGACGCTCGATCACTCGTCCGTCAACAACATCTTTAAGTTTTGTACGCATGAAAGTATTTCCCTTACCGGGCTTTACATGGAGAAACTCCACGCAGAAATAAAGACGGCCGTCCAAACGGATACATGTGCCGTTCTTGATGTCTTGAGCGTTCATCATATTTTTTTATATTTTTTCTTTTTATATTTTCGTTCGAAATTATCCGGCTTTCCTCTATTATAAGGGGAAAATCAAGGGGATTCACACCCCTTTTTTCTTACCTCTGCAAAATTAATAAAAATTTTTTATCCATGAAAATTTGGCAATTCAAAAATGATTGATTAATTTTGCAATCCGAATGCCGACCCTATAGCCATAACCGCGGCATTGTTGTATTTATTTTAATTACAAAAAGATGAAAAGAACTTTTCAACCCTCCAACCGCAGAAGAGTCAACAAGCATGGCTTCCGCGAGAGAATGGCCACAAAGGACGGCCGCAAAGTTCTCGCACGCCGTCGCGCTAAAGGTCGCGCTTCGCTTACCGTTTCCGACCATATCGCAAGCAAATAATCTTATTTGCTATTGACTCTAAGATATTACCCTGTCGTTTCCGGCAGGGTATTTTCTTTTTATCACATATCTCGATAACAAGGATCTTGCGATTCATCCTCCTCTTATTGAATAGAATCTCACAATTCATACTCCTTTTCCTCAAAAGAATTTCTTAAATTATTATTTTTTACTACCTTTACCCCAAATTTCGGGATCGTAATGAATAATAGATTTTTTATCGGCACCATTTTCTCCGCTGCCGCACTTTTAAGTTCGCTCCCCTTTCAGGGGAAAAATCTGGTGATTCTTCACACTAACGACACTCACTCCAATATCGATATCGCATCTGACGGCACTGGAGGTGTCCTGCCTCGCAAGGCTATTATCGACTCGGTGCGCAACGCTGAGAAAAACGTGATTCTGGTGGATGCAGGCGATATCGTGCAGGGTACCCTCTATTTCAATTTCTTCCGGGGCGACGTGGAGTATCCCCTCCTGAACATGCTCGGATATGATATCCGCATCCTCGGCAATCATGAATTTGACAATGGATTGAAGGAATTAGCTGATCATTGGAAGAAAGTGAAAGGCGACCGTCTCTCCGCCAATTATGATTTTGAAAATACACCGGCTAAAGGTCTTTTCAAACCTTATGTCATCAGGAATGTGGAGGGAAAGAAGATTGGCTTCATCGGCATCAATATTGACCCTGCAAGCATGATTTCTGAAGAGAACTACAAGGGGATGAAATATAAGGATGCACTCGAAACTGCCAATCATTACGCCCGAGTGCTCAAGAAGGATAAGAAGTGTGACCTCGTAGTAGCAGTCACCCATATCGGTTACACAACGGATGTAGACAAGAGCACTGACATTGATATCGCCCGCAACAGCCGCGATATCGATATCATTATCGGCGGACATTCCCATAGCCTCGTAAATCCTGACACTCCCGACGTCACCCCATATCTCTTCCCCAACCTTGACGGAAAGGAGGTGATGGTGGTGCAGACAGGTAAATATGGCAAGAATCTCGGATATATCAATATTGACCTTGACAAGATTGGGAAAGCGACACCTGAATACCGTCTCATCCCTGTCACCGACCGTTTTGATGCCGGGACATACGACAAAGATATCATTGATTTCTTGGCACCTTACCGCACGAAAGTGGACTCTGTTTATAATAATCCCGTCGGATATTCTTCAATATCGATGAATAATAATGAGAGATCGGGGGCTTATGCCAACTGGGCGGGTGATTTCGCTCTGTGGTATGGTTCGCAGGCGGCTCGTTCACTTAATGACGCTGAGAATAAAGATATAAAGGTTGACTTTGGCATGATGAATGTAGGAGGTATCCGTCAGCCGATGCAGGAGGGCGTGATCACGGAGGGTCAGATTCTATCTACTTTCCCCTTCTCCAACAGCATACAGCTTATCAGACTCAAGGGTAAGGATTTCATAGATGCGATGAAAGTGGCGGCATCCAAGGGGGGCGAGGCTATCAGTTCCAATCTCCGGGTTGTCACTGACAAAGAGGGGGAAGTGACTGTAATTTACAATAACCGACCACTTGACCCCGAGAAAGACTATGTATTGGCCACTATCGATTATATTGCAAACGGCAACGATGGTCTGTCATCCTTGGCACGCCACGAGATGATTTGGAGGGATAATCAGATTGTCAATACCCGTATTCTTGATTATATCAAGAGTCTTGACATGCTGGGACTGCCCTTACAAAGCGATCCCTCGCCAAGATTTATATACCATAATGAAAAGTAGGTAGATAAGACTCGAGTTTACGCCCGATAGCTGAATAATTACCTTTTATTCTTTCACCTGCGCATGATGAAGGTTCCCTTAAAAACGTTGGCTCTGTTCCTTTTTCTCTGCAGCCTCGCTACCGGCTGCGGAGAAAAAGCTCATCGGGAGGTAAACGATTCTGTAAGGACTGTTACCGACACCCTCCCTAAGGAGTCGGATCTCACTCTCCCCGCCCTGCGGATGGCTGACTCTATTCTTAAAGGGATGAGCAGGGATGAGAAAATAGCCCAGCTTATCATGCCCGCCCTCTATGCTTCCGATGATATATTCACCATCCGCGCCGTGAAGAAATATGGAGAGAGAGGTTTCGGAGGGATTGTCCTTCTCAAGGGAACAGGCAGCTCCGCCTCCCTTCTTGCCGACACTCTGCGCAAATTTTCAAAGACCATCCCTTTTTTAGCTATTGATGCCGAATGGGGATTAGGTATGCGGCTAAGCGACGAACCGGTCTACCCCTTTAATTCGGAGATAGCCGATACTGTTAGCGAAGAGGATATGTACCGTTACGGTCGTGCGGTCGGCGAGCAGTGCCGTAATATCGGTATAAATATGGTGCTCGGTCCTGTGGTGGACGTGGCGGAGCGTTCCTCCTTTATGGGGAAGCGCTCCTACGGTCCCGACCCCCGGCGCGTGTCGGATCTTTCCGTGGCTTATGCCCGAGGGTTGGAGAGCGAGAGCGTTATCAGCGTGGCGAAACATTTCCCGGGCCATGGCTCGGCAAAGGACAGCCATCACGTCAAACCGATAGTGCGGCGCACTCTCTCCGAGATGGATTCCGTAGACCTCTACCCGTTCCGCAAATATATTGCTTCCGGACTCTCCGCTGTGATGGTAGGGCATATCGCCGTTCCTGCCCTTGATCCGGATCTGCAGCCTGCCGCGGTGTCGCATGCCGTTATTACAGGGCTTCTGCTTGATGATTTGGGATTCAAGGGGCTTATACTGACAGATGCCATGAATATGGGCGGTGCAGAGGGGAAAGGCGCCGACAAAGCTATAGCTGCGGGAGCGGATATCATTTTAGCTCCGGAAAGCACTTCAAGAGAGATTCTGCTTATCAATGAGGCGATGCAAAGAGGCGATATCACCGATGAACGTATCGACAGCAGCGTAAGAAAGATACTCTTTTATAAAGCCCTGATGCTCTTACGAAAAAGATAATTTTATATCTCATTTTTCAATAAGACAACTCTCCCCCGGTCATTGATGAAGATGACCGGATGGAGAGGAAGAAATTTAATTGGATTGAACTAAGAAAAAAAATAGTGAAAAAATTTTATATTTTTCTACATAAAATAACATTTTATTTTTTTGCAATTCTATTAATTTTACCTAAATTTGCATCTAATATTATCAAAAAATGAAAACTCAAGTCAGCTTTTTAATATAAAATTATATTAAATGGCTACTTTCTTCGTTAACCTTCAATGATCTACTTACTCTAAACTGACTGTTTTATTTTTTGATTATTGGATACTTAACAAGAAAAACATTAATTAAATTACTACATACTAACTCGGGGTCCAGACCCCACTAACGTAACATTTTAAGATGAAAAAATTCGTTTATGCATCGAGCGTGTTGGCACTCGGACTTTTTGCGTCTTGCTCTAACGACGCTCCGGAGGTGAACAACACTCCCATCGACGAGGAAGGAAACATCGGCTACATCTGCTTTAACCTCACCAACAGCGATACTCGCGCAGGCGAGGAAGAGGTCGGCACCACTGATGAGAACTCTATCAAGCATGTGGATTTCCTCTTCACTGACGTCAACAACCGTGCTTTCAAACTTCATGTTGATGCTAAGGACATTCAGGACAACAAGGCGCTCGTGAAGCTCCCCAAAATGCCTAAGTATGTCGCCGTTATCGTCAACGGTCAGAGCGACCAGTATGATAACCTTCTCGATATCTCTGACGATGAAGTCCCTCAGTACTGCAACGGCAATGATGTCAACAAGAACTTCTACATGAGTAGCTCAAGATATTGGGATGCTTCTCATCAGCCGGTGTACCGTACTAATATCACCTCTGACCAAGTTTACAAGGATGAGGTTTCTGCAAAAGCCGGTAAACCCGTTGAGATCACTGTCGAGCGCTATGTAGGTAAGGTTAACGTTTCAGTTGCTGACGTAGCTCTTGAAGCCGGTCAGCTTGATCCCCTCACAGGCGAGCATGAAGGTCATGTCAAGGATGCCCTTAGTGGCGCTGCAATCGTGAAATTCGAGCCCAAATATGTATTCCTAACAGGTGTGAACAACAAAGGCTACCGCATAAAGAAGCTTCCCAATTGGAGCGCTATGCCCGAGGATCTTACTGCTAACGACTGGTGTAACGACCTTGGCGGCAAACGTTCATTCTGGGTTGGCAATACAGCAGGTGTTGTGGAGTTCACTACTCTTAACGAACTTGAAAACAACAAGGCTAAATGGGCTAAGGCATACGGCTCTAATGATGTTTTCTATCCCTTCGAGAATAAGGAGAGCAAAGATGCCAAGAAGACTTCTGTTGTAGTAGCGGGTGTCTATACAGTCACCAACGCCGCAGGTCAGAGCCTCGCCGACACTGACGGTTCTTTCTATCTCGTGGCTTTCGAGGATAACTTCACTGTCTGCAAGACTGAAGCTGACGCTATCAAGGCTATGGGTGGTAAAGAGGGCGATACGCTCATTGCTGAAGGTGCTGACGGCAACGGTATCACCGCAGGCTATGATGATGACGCATGGACAGGCTGGACAGGCTGGATGAAGATAAAGAATAGCCCCAACGTTATCCGCTGTATCAAGTACAATGGCGGCTGGGGCTACTACTCCAAGGAGATCATTCGCCGTTCTGTAAATGATAACGACTACTGCGCTATCGTGCGTAACCATGTATATCGCATCAATATCACGGGTATCTCAGGTATGGGCGTAGGTATCCCTGACCCCGATCAGCCTATCATCAACATCCCCAACCCCAGCCCGCTTGACCAGAACTATCTCCTCAATATGAGCGTCAAAGTCGCCGCATGGAGAGTCGTTCCTGCGCAGGATGTAGCATGGCAGTAATCTTTGACCGTTTATTTCGGTAAAGAAGTTATACATCCCGATCCGGATTACTTAATCTTATAGTTTTCAGCGCATAAGATTTTACCTTAATTTTTGTCCGTCGGGGGTGAAACCCCGGCGGATAACCAATGAAACAACTATAACTAAATATGTATCCTAACAACATCAAACCCGTAAAAGGAGTCGCTCTGATGGCGGCAGGTCTATTCGCCTTTGCCCTGACCTCATGCGACAGCTCCTTTGTCTATGAAGACCTTAGGCCTTGTATCCCCGAATACAAGATCAAGCTCTCATACGACCATAATATGGCGTTTGCCGAGCAGAATGAGAAGGTGGAGCATGCTCATATTTTCGCATTCGATGCCGACGGCAATCTTGCCGAGGTTGTTACTGCTGATAAGCAGACCCTTATCAACAATAACTGGACCTTGACTTTTAAAAATCTCGAACGCGACAAGGCTTACGACATCGTGGTCTGGGGAGGTCTCGTGGATAATTCCCCCTTCTCTCTCGATGGCACAAGGGCTATCTCTTCCAAAGATGACCTCACATGCCGCCTCGCTACAGAAACGGATGACGACGGCAATCCTGTCTCTTCCAAAAGCTTCCCGGCGCTCTTCCATGGCGCAGGCTCCGTGGCTTACTCCGTTGAGGATGGTCCGGAGGTGGTGACGATGCCTTTGAAGAAGAATACCAACACAATCGACGTCGCTATCAGAAAGACTACCGGCGAACCGGTGGAGGAAGGTTATTACATTGTTGAGATTACTGATGCCAACGGAGTGATGAGTCATAAGAATGAGGTGTCAGGCTCCACGATTAAATACAACCCGGTAAGCTACACATCCACTCAGCTTCCCCTTCCTGACGGTCAGGGCGGCGAGCAGGAGAAGACTACCGAAGCGGGTGTCTCACAGTTCCATGTGGCTCGTCTGATGGAGAATTCCGATGCCAATCTCAAGATCACTCTACATGAGAGCGGTATCAAGCTCGTGGACATGAAGCTCATCGACCTCATCCTTGCAGGAAAGGAAGCTGTCGCTCCCAAGATGTCCGATCAGGAATATCTCGACCGTCAGGACACTTACAATCTTGACTTCACTCTCCGCCCCGAAGAGGATATTCTCGTTTTTGAGATCTATGTCAACAACTGGAGAGTTGTCGTAAACAATATCGAATGGAAATAATTAACCGGTTACTGAAGAATAGATATGAAAAAGATTATTAAGATTTCAGCTCTGCTTCCGGTAATGGCATTCGCTACCGGTTGCTCCGACAAAGATATGTCCAACGACCGTCTTGAAGGAGATTTCGACGTTGTGATGTCTCTCCGCACTGATGCCACACGTGCCGGGGAGAATATCGATCCTTATGATGCTATCGACGAGAACCGTCTCTATTTCGCCACTTACGACATTGACGGCTCCGGAACTCAGAAAGACTGGGTCTATGGCGGAGGCAATGCCAACACCGCTATCAACGCTACTTACTTCACTCCCACCTGGGGACCTTCCGTCTCTGCAAAGTTCAATAAGGAGAATTACAAGAACGGTTTCTTTACCGGCATCTTCTCCGTGCCTGAATATGCCAACAAGGATTTCAATATTCAGGGCAAGAACTTCGCCGATATGGCAAACCTTACCATCAAATGGCCGCAGACTGTAGCTGCCGGCGGAAGTGTGGAGGCATGGAAGCCCGCATCTGACAAGGATTTCCCCATGGCTGGCGTTGCAAAGGTTTCGGAGGATTTCCTTGCGAAATATATCGATCATATCCATTATAATTCGCCGATGAATCTTCCTGTCACCGAGATGACCCGCGCAATGGCGAAGATCGTTATCGTGGATGAAGTGGAGGGTGGCATCATCGGTAAGGTTGGTCTTGAGAGCCTCCTTACAGGCTATATCACTCCGCAGCCCGCGGCATGGTTTAACGGCACTCTCGTCCCCTACTCACCCGCGGCTGCCAATAACACTTTCACTCAGACTCTTTCAGCTGCTAATGCCGAGGTGAATGGCAAACCGGCTTATGAGTTCTATACCTTCGAGCGTGATTTCACCGGCGTACCCGCAAATAACGAAGCTCGCAAGATTATTTCCCTTACCGCAAAGGACAGCTATACCATGCCAGACGGTTTGCGCAACATCAAGATTGCATTTACCTCCTATAACGGAGATAAGGAAGTAGACAGCTCATCATCTTCCACAGGCGACTGGGCAGGTGTGCTCCGCAATCACGTCTATACTTTCCATATCTATGAGCCCCCGACAGGCGGCGTCGTTATTGAAGTGACCGCTTCTCCCTGGAATAATCATGATAAGGAGGATTTTGATTTTTAAATTACTTAGCACATCAAATATAACAGCTCATGAAACTTTTCATAAGAAATACATTCGCGCTTGTCGCTTCGGTGTCGCTTCTGGCATCCTGCAGCGATGATGTGCTCCCCGGAAAGAATGATGCTTCCGAAGAGGGTCTCGTGATTTACGTGCCCTACGTTCCGGAAGGTTCCGCTCCGACCTATACCACCCGTGCTATCGGGAATGTAAATGATTTCAATGGCAATGAGGCGGCTTTCAAGAATCTTCGACTGTTCATGTATAAGGATGGCAGCGAGAATCCTATCGTAATCGACCTCACTGAGGGCACTGAGATTGCAGGCTCCGTAGAGGGCTATAAAGGTTATCGCGTCCGTCGTGATCTTGAGAACGGCGACTATGAGATGTTTGCCGTTGCCAACTCATCTATAAGTGATAATACCACCAAGACGCAGCTTCTTGCCGCTCAGGCTACTGTTCCTGATGATATCGCTGCTTCCGGTCTGCCGATGTCATGCCCCACAGAGCGCATGCAGGTAGATAACGGCTCCGGCACGTTCAATCCCGTAGGAACTAACCGCACTATTTCAGTCACTGCCGGCTCTTCAATCAAGGTTAAGGCTGATCTCCGATTCGCTGTGGCTAAGGTGCGTGTGAGCCTGCTCAATGACCTTCGTCCCAAGGATGTAATGGGAAAAGTTACCGTTACCGACCATGCGCTCGCATCCTCCCTTATCGAGAATGTTACCGCTCCTGACGGTAAAGGCAGCACTGATATTGACGGCGGCTACTACGCTATCCCCGCCAATGCCTCCTCTTCCGCTCTCAACGATTTGAATGTTGACCGCAAGAATCTCACCGAGATGACTCCCGACGGGCAGACCCCTTGGGTATGGCAGACAGTGTTCTATGTGCCGGAGCGTCTCGTTCAGACTGATACCGACCGCACCAAATTGGTGATGGAAGTAGGCTCTGAGAAGAAGGAGCTCGTTCTTGGTCATACCGATACCGCTAAGGGTCGTATCGTGGAGCGTTCACAGTTCTATGATTTTGTAGGTACTCCCGAGGGTAAGTTCAATCTTGAGGTTCAGCCCTGGACTCCCTCTGTTCTCGCCGGCTCGCTCAACGGCAGCTACTGGCTCAAGGTGGATAAGACCGCGGTATCTATCGCCGCCGGTTTCGATACCGAACTGAAATATGAATCAAATACCGATGTGACTTTCACATCTCCCAAATATGAGGGTCAGGATATCTACAAGGTTGAGAATGATCCCGAACGTCCGGGCGTACTTATCATTACTGTAAATCCTGAAATCGACCATTCGGAATTTAATGCTATTAAGCAAACTGACGATTGGAGATATTTCACTCTTACCGCCGGAACAATCGTGAAGAAGATCGAGGTTGCCAACTTTGACTACTCCGATTATATCCTCTCCGATGAGATGATCACTATTGACGTAAACGCTTGTAAGCAGTCGGGCGACTATGCCAACTCTATCGCGGTGCCTGTCTCCACCAATATGAAGTATATCACCATCAGCAAAGTGGATTGGCCCGCTTCTGCGGCGACGGTGCTTAAACTTCAGAGCGGCTCGGCAGCTGACGCTACCGAGATCGAAGAGAACACACCCATCCCAGTTCCGGCTACAGGCGAGTTGACTTTCTATGTCCGCTATACCGACCTTAACAGCGCGGAGGAGCTCTGGCAGGATAATCATGACATGAAGATTCATATCAAAGGTGTGGATCAGAACGGTAATCCTGTAATGGATGGCACTAACCCCATTGAGAGCACTGTCAATCTATATGTCCGCACTTCATATGATAATTACCGTATCCACCTGAAGGCACAGGGCTGGAGCCATCCCCACATCTTCGTATATCAGTGTCTCCAGCTTCCCGCCGGTTTCAACTATACCAATGGCGGTACACGCGGTCAGATCGTGGGTCAGGGTCCTGATGACCAGGAAACCGCCGCTATGGAGTATGACTTCACAGGTGCTATCGCCTTTAAGGGTTGGTCCACTACTCCAAACGCTGACAACTATCCCAACAATCCCGGCACAGTAAATGCTACAAGCCATTTCTTCAACTTCAATTCAAGCTGGAAGGCTCAGAAAGGAGATCCCAATTTCGCCAAGCATTATATTGAGGTAGACTTTGCGAAGGGTCATAGAGATCAACTGAAAGCAAGAACGGGCGCATGTACCGTTTGTACAGGTACAAATATCCCTTCCAACTGGCCCGGTATCGAGATGCTTCCTGATCCCGATCCTGAGAAAGCGGCTGCCGGTTGGTGGTATTTCGACCTTTCAGGTGTGGCAGAGCCGGGTAAAGCTCTTGTTATGTTTACCGACTGCCGCGCCAACGATCATGGCGGATTTGATGGTCAGAACCGTTATCCCGCGCATCTTCAGCCGGGTGTGGCTCTCTTCGACTATCCTACCAAAGAGGGTTACTTTGACGTAGCATCAGCTGCAAAACGTTTCACTTCCGAAGATCCGGATGAGGAGAATAACGGTGGTGATCATGAGACTACTACCTCGACATTTGAAGTTGGCAAGAATTATGCAATCCTCTTCAACACCAACGCTACCTGCTGGGTATGGACCGTGAATGGCTCGGGCGCTACCATTGAGGAAGTAAGCAAGACCAAAGGTCAGACTTGGCCCGGATCTATGTATAACAGAGTATTCACATTCACTCCGACTAAAGCAGGTGGAACAGTATTGAAGGTGAAATATAACAGCATTGAGACCAATGAGCATCCCACATCTGTCTCCAACTTCATCTGGAATCCTCTGACTCAGCGTTATGAGGCGACTATTAATCCTTAAATAAGTACGATTGATAATTAATGAATGCGGACGCACCTCGGGTGCGTCCCTACAAAGAGGAAAAAACATTAATTTGAGAATGATACTTAATAGAAAATAACTAACCATGATAAAGAAATTATTCACATATAGTACGCTGCTGCTCGCCATGACAGCCTGCAGCTACGATGAATTTGACGCTCCGTCGGGCTTCGGTCCCGACGGGGAGGTCACTGTCAACCTTGCCGTCCCGGAGATGGAGACAGTGAAGACCCGTGCTGACGAGAATGGGGTAAGCAATATCATGATGCTCGTGCTCAGCGATCAGGGTGTGGAGGATGTTCTCCCCTACTCTATCACAGATAGCGAACTGACTCAGAACGGCAGCCAGTATCAGCTTCGCACCAAGCTCGATCAGAATATTCGCGTCAAGAGCGGTTTGAAATTCTATTTCATCGCCAACGCTCCCGCTTCAGTGACAGCCTCCAACCTCAAGGGACTCCCCGAGGCTTCTCTGCTTGCTCTCGAGACTAAAGACCTTCTCAACGGCAATAATATGTCAATGGCAGGCTCCATTGACCTTGCATCCCTTCAGAGCGGAAACCTGGTGTCTCTCCGCCGCAACGCAGCGAAAGTGACCGTTACGGATGGCACTAAGAATGCGCAGGGCGTATGGACTCCCGGCACTACTGTCTATCCCGTAGAAGTGTATGGCACTGCCGAGACCTCAAGCGTAGTGTCTGGTGCGATTTTGGATAAGACATATGCTGAGCAGGCTACTTCCGCAGCATCCATTACTTTCATCGGTGAGGACGCCGCTTATGTTCACCGCACTCTCAATCCCGGACGTGATAATCAGGTGCGTCCTTTCATGATCGTGAAAGCTCCTTTCGAAGGCACTGATTATTTCTATCGTCTTGAGTTTGAAAGTTACGACGAGGCTACAAAGAAATTCACCTCCCTTGATATTCTCTCCAACCATCACTATCAGGTGATCATTGAGGAAGTGCTCGGTAAAGGAGACGCTAATCCTACCGCAGCGTCCAAGAATCCGACCTCGCTTATCAAGGCGACTATCTATGACTACTCCCCTCAGTCATTCAACATGATTACTGACGGTAGCCGTGAGCTCGGTGTCAGCGCACAGTTAGTACATAACGGCGCACCTACCACTGATGCTACCCGTCCATATCTCTATATCAAAGTTTATTCTCCGGATGAGGCAGAGCTTAATGCAGCTAATAGAGCTATCTCACTCTCTTCTAATGTCAGCTGGCTGAAGTTTGGAAACATCGCTGCAACAAATGCAGCTGAAAATGTTGGCGAGGCTATACCAGGTATAGATGGTTACAGAGGTAGTGTTCTTCGCGTTCCCGTTACCTTTGAGCGGACTCCCGAGCCCGGTGAGCTTAGCGCAACTATTACAGTAACATGGAAAGGTCTCACCCGTGAAGTACCTGTAAGATGGACTCGCGACTTCGATGCTTCAGAGCTTTGCACCGCCCAGCTTATCATCCGTGACAATACCGGTGTTGAAAAATTCCGGACCGGTGATACTACAAATGACAACTACTGGACTTTCATTGCTGATAATACGAAGATCGACGGTCTCTCAGTAGAGCAGAATAATGGAAAGGTACGTAACGAGGGTCTCCACTTCCCCGTCAACTACGGTGGTCAGGCTGCCCGCTGGACCTACACTTACAATCTGTCGTTCAAGAATCTTAATGATGGCGCGGCTTACGACTGGCGAGTGTCAACACAGGGTCTGACCGGCATCACCCTCTCTAAGACTTCAGGAAGCAATGTGACAGGCACCGCCGACTTCACTGTAACACATGATGGAGTGGCAGCCAACTGGAATTATGAGGTCGGTACTCTCCGCTTCGAGCTCTCCAAGCCCGGCGAGAATAACTGGACTGCTTATGAAATCGACCTCTATCACACCGGTTTCTTTGATAATCCCGCTTATTTCCGTTCTACTTCTACCGCACACCGTGTGGATAAGTCGGAAACGAATTTCTTCTACTACTATGAGGTGGTGGAAGGTCCGGCAGGAAAATATTACTGGCTCGACCGTAACCTTGGTGCTACGAGCGCCGAGTATTACATTGAATCAGTTGTAAACGGCAGCGAGATGACTTATTACGGTCGTTCTAACGAGGCTCGTGGCGGTTACTACCGAGCTGCGAAATATAATAACGGTGGTGAACCCCAGATGTATACCGACCTTTGTCCTCCCGGATTTGAAGTGCCCCGTACTGAGGTTTGGAATACTCTCCGAAACAACCCCAACTTTATTACATCCCGTACCGGCAACTACTATCAGACTTACTTCACAAATACCGCAGGTCAGACAGTATTCTTCCCCCGCAGCCGTCATTATAATAGCAGTGGCGTCAAGGATGGTGACAGCCGTGCCGGATATTACTGGACTGCTACTCAGGCTGACGGTCTGGAGAAAGACCATATCGGCAACTGGCTCAAATATCTGAAATTCTCCGGTAATATCGCTTCTTACGATAATGCCGAGGTGGAAGGACGTAACTATTCTCCAGGTTGGGCGATGTCTGTTCGTTGTGTGAATGTGACAGTTCCCTCCAACACTTACCTCCGCACCTACTTCAATGTGCAGGGAGCTACTCACGTATTCCTCTACTCATTGGATGAGAATGGCAATAAGAACGCGGTGACCAACTGGCCCGGTAAGGCTATCGGTAACTATATCACCATGGGTAATGCGGCTGGTACAGGCAGTGGCACTCAGAACTTCTACTTCTCTTACGAGTCTCCGACCACCAACCCGAATGATTATTATGTGATCTTCACCTTCCGTGATAAGGATGGTATCTGGCACACAATGTCGAAAGGCGAGAATGGCGCGACAATCTATAGCACCAACAACCGTCTGAGCGCGATGACCGGATGGAAGGTTATCGGAGACGAGATTGACGGTGTGGACACAAACCTCGGAGGTACTTGGGTCTGCGATTATCAGCCCGGCGGCGGAAGTGCAAAAGTAACATTTGTAGAATCAACGGAGGAACCGGTTGAGCCGGATCCCGTACCGGAGATGCTGACTATCTACTTCAAGACAAAAGCATCCTATACTAATGTTAAGGTATACGCTTGGAACAGTAGTAATGGTAATAACGAGTACGGACATCCCTGGCCCGGTCAGGATATGCAAAAGGTATCAGATGGTCTCTGGACTGCTAAAATAGATAGCAGATGTACCGGAATTAAATTCCATGGTAACGGATTTGAGACTGGTGATATGCAAGTGGTACCGGTTAACGAGTATACTTATGAGTATGATTTGGACACTCCGACACCTCCGACTCCCACGACAGTTGATGCTATATATCTAAGAGGTGGTATCAGCGGCTGGAACGTCAATAACACTTATAAATTCAGTTCTACTGACAATGAGACCTTCACTCTGACAGTAGCCAACATGAATACAGAGAACTTCAAAATTTCCGGACCCGAATCAGATTGGAGCGGAATAAACTTAGGTGGTGCCGGCACCGGACTTACTGACAGAACCGTTAATCTTTCCAGCGGTGGCGGCGACATGTCACTGGCAACCGGTGGAAATGTAACATTCACACTTAAACGTAACGGTGGCAACTGGCAGCTGACTATCAAACATAACTAATCCTACTAAACTTCATAAAAAGGACCTTCGTCATATGGCGAAGGTCTTTTTTCGTAAGATGTCCCTACAAAACTTATAAAGACGGACGCACCTTGGGTACGTCCCTACAAAGTCGACAATCAAAAATATAGATTTTTTTATCTACTGCTTTGATATTCAAATAAAAATTTGTAACTTTGTGGCAGTTTTGCAATCTCTGATAAGAAAAATGCTTGGATAGCATTTGAAGTAACTTATTTACATTGCAAAGTAACCCTAAATTATTATAAGGTAAAATGGATTTAATTAAAATCGCAGAGGAGGCTTTTGCCACTCCTAAAAAAGACATTGACGCTTTCGGCCCCGGCGACACAGTGAACGTCGCTTACCGTATCAAAGAGGGTAACAAGGAGCGTATCCAGCAGTATCGCGGTGTTGTGATCAAAATCGCAGGTCACGGCGACAAGAAACGTTTCACTGTCCGCAAGGTTTCTGACGGTATCGGCGTGGAGCGTATCTTCCCGATGGAGTCTCCCTTCATCGAGTCTGTAAAGGTAGTGAAATTCGGTAAGGTACGTCGTGCAAAACTTTACTATCTCCGCAAACTCACCGGCAAGAAGGCTCGTATCAAAGAGCGCATTGTCAAGAAAGCAAAATAATATTTTGCATGAGAAATATTACAGCCCGATCTGTCATGCAGGTCGGGTTGTTTTACCTTTGTAGGGATGTACCCCCACAAGCTTTGTAGGGACGTACCCCCGGTGCGTCCGCCTATACAACTTACCCCCGGTGCGTACGCCCAAATAAAACTAATAATATAAAATTTTATAGATATGTCAAAGAAATCTCTACTTATCATCCTCGACGGTTATGGCATCGGCGACCATAAGAAGGATGATGCTATCTTCAACACCCCCACCCCCTACATGGATTCTCTCCTTGCCGAGTATCCCCACTCCAAGCTCCAGGCGAGCGGCGAGAATGTAGGTCTCCCCGACGGTCAGATGGGTAATTCGGAGGTGGGTCACCTCAATATCGGCGCGGGTCGTATCGTTTACCAGGACCTCGTGAAGATCAACCGCGCCATCGCTGACGGGTCATTCAAGGAGAACCCCGAGATCAAATCCGCTTTCTCTTACGCCAAGGAGCATAACGTGCCTATCCATTTCATGGGTCTCACCTCCGCCGGAGGCGTACACTCATCTCTCGATCATCTCTACGCACTTTGCGACACAGCAAAGGATTATGATCTTGACAAGGTATTTATCCATTGCTTCATGGATGGTCGTGACACTGACCCCAAGAGCGGCGCAGGCTTCCTTCAGGAGGTAGAGGACCACTGCAAGAAGAGCGCCGGCAAGATCGCATCAGTTATCGGCCGTTTCTACGCTATGGACCGTGACAAACGCTGGGAGCGTGTCAAAGAGGCTTACGACCTTCTCGTATTCGGCACGGGGAAGAAGACAGACAACGTTGTGAAAGCTGTCGAGGAATCTTATGCCGAGGGCGTGACTGACGAGTTTATCAAGCCTATCGTAAACGATACGGTAGACGGCACAATCGGCGAGGGTCATGTAGTGATCTTCTTCAACTACCGCAACGACCGCGCCAAGGAGCTCACCGTTGTCCTCACCCAGCATGAGGAGGATGGCATGAAACCCATCCCCGGCCTGCAGTATTACTGCATGACTCCTTACGATAATTCATTCAAGGGGGTACACATCCTCTTCGACAAGCAGGATGTGCCTGACACTCTCGGCGAGTACCTCTCCAAGGAGGGTAAGAAGCAGCTTCATATCGCGGAGACAGAGAAGTATGCCCATGTGACATTCTTCTTCAACGGCGGCCGTGAGGCTCCCTACGAGGGTGAGGAGCGTATCCTTGTCCCCTCTCCCAAGGTTGCAACATACGACCTCAAGCCTGAGATGTCAGCGCCTGAGGTGACCGAAAAACTCGTTGACGCTATCGACAGCGAGAAGTTCGACTTCATAGTGGTGAATTTCGCTAACGGCGACATGGTGGGTCATACAGGTGTCTACTCCGCTATCCAGAAGGCTGTGGAGACTCTCGACAAATGCGTGGAGAAGGTGGTTGAGGCTGCCAAGGCTCACGGTTATGAGACTATCATCATCGCCGACCACGGCAATGCCGACCATGCCCTCAACGAGGATGGCACACCCAACACCGCTCACTCCCTCAATCCCGTCCCCTTCATCTATATCGGCGAGCATAAGGACGCGAAGCTGAAGGATGGTCGTCTTGCCGACGTGGCTCCCTCTATCCTCCATCTCATGGGTATGGGTCGTCCCGCCGACATGACAGGCGACGTTCTGATCGAATATTAATCCCGCACAGGGCTTATGATAAAAGCGGCATGGCTGAGAGCCATGCCGCTTTCTTATTTTATCAAGAAGTCATTTTGTCATTTTGACAAGATGTCATTTTGACAAGATGTCATTTTATCAAAATCTCGCAGCTCCCGTAGCGGTGAGAATCAGCTCGCTGAGAGTGGGATGTCCGAAGATGGTCTGCGATATTGACTCCGCCGTGGCGCCCGCTGTCATGAAATTGACACACTCCTGAGCCAACATAGCCGCCTCTGCTCCCATTATATGCGCTCCGATAAGGCGATGGTCCTCCTTAGAGAAAATAAGCTTGCAGAGACCGCTATCCTCTGCCATCGTCAACGCCCTGCCGTTGCCGCCATACATCGCCTTTCCAACGGTATAGGCGATACCCTGAGCCTTGCATTGCTCCTCCGTCAGACCGCCCATGCCGCACTCCGGCAGCGAGAACACCGCCGAGGGGACATATTGGAATTGTATGTCATCCTCTTTCCCGAGGATAGTATGGAGCGCATGCTTACCCTGGAAGGATGCCACATGAGCAAGCATCATTCTGCCGTTGACATCGCCGATGGCATAGATACCGGGCACGTTGGTCTGCATACTGTCATTGACGGCAATCCCTTTAGGAGAATACTCCACACCTGCCGCTTCCAGGTTGAGACCCTCCACCCTTGGTGCGCGTCCTACAGCCATGAGGATATCGGAAGAGATCACCTCCCCCTCTTTCCCCTTCGCTTCATATACCACTCTTATACCCTCGTCAGTCTTCTCAATGGATTTGGCGGCGGCTCCTGTCAGTATCTCTATCCCACGCTTGGAGAGAGCCTGCTTCATACGCTTGGCGATATCGGAATCAAAGGGCGGCAGAATCTGCTTCATATATTCTATCACCGTCACCTTCGCACCGAGATTGGCGAAGATAGATGCAAATTCTATACCTATCACTCCTCCGCCGATAATAGTCAGCGACTCGGGGATATAGTCTATATCAAGTATGGCGGTGGAATCCATCACGCAGTCAAGATCCGCACCGGATATCGGCAATGACCTTGATACGCTCCCGGTAGCGATTATGATATTCCCGGCGGTGTATTCCTCACCGTCGGCAACCACCGTCCGGCTATCCTTGAAAGATGCCTCCGCATTTACCACGGTCACTCCCGCCATCTTCAGCAGCGTTGCAATGCCCTCGCGGAGTGTAGCCACCACATTCTCCTTGCGCTCGAGTATCTTATGGTAATCCACAGTGAAGGTGAAATCATCGATACCGAAACGGTCAGCCTCACGGAATTGAGCCACTATCTCCGAATCCTTGCAGAGGCATTTGGTCGGTATACATCCCTCGTTGAGACATGTCCCACCCAGTCTGTTGCCATTGAAAAGGATAGTTTTCAATCCGTTTTTGGCAGCCTCCACAGCTGTCTCATAGCCTCCGGGACCCGCTCCTATGATAATAAGATCTGCTTCCATAATTATCAGAAATTATAAATCATGAATTGGCTTTGAGCTGACGGTAGCTGAGGATCGGCTTCTTTGCCGCGGTAGTCTCGTCGGGGTGTGAGATAAGAGTGGTGTGAGGCGCACTCTTCACCATTTCGGGATCCTCCTTCGCCTCCTTCGCCACTTTGTGCATCACCTCGATAAATTCATCAAGGGTCTCCTTGCTTTCGGTCTCGGTCGGCTCAATCATCATCGACTCATGGAAGAGTAGGGGGAAATAGATGGTAGGAGCATGGAACCCGTAATCAAGCAGTCGCTTGGCTACATTGAGGGTGGTCACTCCGGTAGACTTATCTTTCAGACCGTCAAATACAAACTCATGCTTGCACGCTCCCTCTATCGGAAGGAGGTAGTCATCCTTGAGCGACTCCTTGATATAGTTGGCGTTGAGGGTAGCCATAGGTCCGACATTCTTTATATTCTCTTTCCCTAAGGATAGGATATAGGCGTAAGCCTTCATCATCACTCCGAAATTGCCGAGGAATGATGAGATTGAGCCAAGCGACTTTTCGCCGCTCTCCACATAGAATTTTCCGTCGGCATCTTTCTTCACTCTCGGATTGGGGAGAAGATCCACGAGATGAGCAGCCACTCCCACAGGGCCCGAACCCGGACCGCCGCCACCATGAGGTGTGGAGAATGTCTTGTGAAGATTGATATGCATTATATCAAATCCCATATCTCCGGGACGCACCTTTCCGAGCATCGGATTGAGGTTGGCTCCATCATAATAAAGGAGTCCGCCTGCCTCATGCACTAACTTGGCTATCTCCATAATCTCGGTCTCGAACATTCCGAGAGTGTTGGGATTGGTCATCATAATGCCGGCAACGTTTTCATCAAGCAGCGGCTTGAGATCCTCGACATCTATCGAGCCGTTCGGTTTTGATTTCACCTCCACCACTTCCAGACCAGCCACCATTGCGGAGGCGGGATTTGTGCCGTGAGCCGAATCGGGCACAATCACTTTCCTTCTCTTCTCATCGCCGCGTGATATGTGATACTGGCGCATCACCATCAGACCGGTCAGCTCACCATGCGCTCCCGCATAAGGATTGAGTGTGAACTCCGCCAGTCCGGCTATATTGGAGAGTGCCTTCTGAAGGTTATAATATAATTCCAATGCGCCCTGCGCAGAATCGGCGGGCTGGAGGGGATGAAGGGCGGTAAATTCAGGCATCGCCGCCACTTCCTCATTTATCTTGGGATTATACTTCATCGTGCATGAGCCCAAGGGATAGAAACCGGTGTCGACTCCGAAGTTCTTTGATGAGAGATTGGTGAAATGACGCACTACATCCAGTTCGCTCACCTCCGGCAATTCCGGCTCCTCCTTGCGCAGCAGATCTGCGGGGAGATCTTTCAATGCGTTTTTCTCAAATCTATTCTGAGGCAATTCGTAGCCTTTGCGTCCGGGACGTGAAAGCTCGAATATCAACTTATCATATACTTTCATTTTCTCTCCTCTCAGGCCTCCAGCATTAAAGTGATTAATTGATCGATTTCCTCTTTCGTGCGCTTCTCGGTGACGGCAAACATCAGCCTGCCGGGCGCTATCTCGATTCCTCCCATGATGCCGTGCTCGAGAA
Source organism: Bacteroidales bacterium (assembly GCA_014800895.1). Classification (GTDB taxonomy): domain Bacteria; phylum Bacteroidota; class Bacteroidia; order Bacteroidales; family Muribaculaceae; genus Lepagella. The sequence continues at coordinate 50,576 of JAAVFG010000055.1, read as the reverse complement.
GATGACTGTTCACTTTCTCAATATCAAGATCAGTGGCTACGACAAATTCCTTCAGGAAGGGCTTGTCAAATACGGGGTGGAACTTACCGCTCTCTATCAAACGATTATAGAGATAATGCGCGCCATCCGCCGCCAATATATTCACCTCCCGGAGTCCATTCTCCCCCATCAATGAGAGATAGATTGTGGCGTAAAGCGCCATGAGGCTCTGGTTTGAGCAGATGTTACTTGTGGCTTTCTCGCGGCGTATATGCTGCTCTCGTGCCTGGAGTGTGAGTACATAGCAACGTTTACCGGAAGCGTCGGTAGTGGCGCCGACCACGCGACCGGGCATCTTTCTTATCAGGCTCTGACGGCATGAGAGGAAACCGAGGTATGGACCGCCAAACTGCATCGGCATTCCTAATGACTGACCGTCGCCACACGCTATATCCGCACCCCATTCGCCGGGAGAGCGGAGCACAGCCAAGGCGGAAGGGTCGACATACATCGCCATCAATCCCTTCGCGGCATGGATAGTGTCTGCCACTCCCTCCTGATCTTCGATTATACCATAACGATTAGGCTGGGCAAGGAGCACTCCCGCCACATCTCCTCCTTCAAGAAGACGAGCCATTGCTTCTTTGTCAGTCACACCCTCTTTCTCGGGAATCCATGCAACCTCTATACCATGGAAACGGGCATAAGTCTCAGCCACTTTCAACACATGGGGAGGAAGCGTGTCGGAGAGGAGCACTTTATTTCTTTTCTTGGCGGATGCCACCATCATGAAGAGAGCTTCGGCAGCGGAGGTGGCTCCGTCATACATTGAGGCATTGGTGGATTCGAGTCCTGTCAGTTCGCTGATCATGCTCTGATACTCGAAGATATATTGCAGTGTGCCCTGAGAGATCTCGGGCTGATAGGGAGTATAGGCGGTGTAAAACTCTGAACGCTCCAAAAGATGAGGAATCACTGACGGCGCGTAATGATCATACACTCCGTTGCCGGCAAAGATGGTAAGACTCCGGTTTTTCTCTCCAAGCTCCTTGAAATGTCGGCGGAGTTCGATCTCTGACATCGCGGAGGGGATATCATATTCCTCTCTGAAAATCACCTCGGAAGGGATATCGGCAAAGAGGTCATCTACGGTATTGACCCCTATCTTTTCGAGCATTGCCCGGATATCCTCATCCGTGTGGGGTATATAGCGGTTACTCATAAATAAAAAAAGTGTTTCATGATATGAATTAAAAGTGGAAAACAACAGCGGACGCCACTGCATGGAGCGTCCGCTATCTTTTCTTCAGATTACTCTTCGCAAAGTTTGGAGTAAGCCTCATCGTCAAGAAGCTTATCCACCTCTGAGGGGTCGGACATGGCGACCTTGATGATCCATGTGCCGAAAGCATCCTGATTGAGGAGCTCGGGCTTATCCTCAAGCTCTGTGTTTACGGCTATCACCGTTCCTGACACGGGAGAATAGAGGTCGCTGGCTGCCTTCACTGACTCGACAGCTCCGAATTCCTCTCCTGCCTCTACCTCATCTCCCTCCTCGGGAAGGTCTACATATACTATATTGCCAAGGGCATGCTGAGCGTAGTCACTGATACCGATAACGGCTACCTCTTCATCTACTCTCACCCACTCATGCGACTCCGCATAGCGACATGTCTTATCGATCTTGCTCATAATATTTATTTTTTATAGTTTTTCTCATAGAATTTCTTCTTCACCACCTTTGCTGGGAAAGTCTTCTTGCGGATGCGCACCTCCACTTCAGTGCCGAGTTTGTCAAACGGCTTGTCAATCATCGCCATCGCGACGCTCTTCCCTGTCGATATGGACCGATAGCCGGTAGTGACCTCTCCTACTTTCTCGCCGTTTACCTCAACGTGATAGCCGTGGCGGGGGATTGCATTCCCCTCTAACTCCAATCCGACGATGCGGCGTGTCACACCCTCCGCTTTCTGACGCGCGAGGGCTTCCTTACCAATGAATTCCGGTTTGTCGAGCTTGACGAAAATCGAGAGGGATGCCTCGATCGGCGAGATATCATCCGCGAGCTCGTCGCCATAGAGTGGAAGTCCGACCTCAAAACGGAGAGTGTCGCGGCATCCGAGTCCGCAGGGCTGCACGCCGGCTTCCATCAGACGATCCCAGACCTTGCGGATATAATCATGCGAACCGTAGATTTCAAAACCATCCTCGCCCGTATATCCCGTGCGGCTTACGATGATATCCTCTCCCTCTGCCGGGATAATGCGGAAGTTATAGAATGGGATATCCTTCACATCAAGCCCGAGCACATCCTCCATCACTTTCTCGCTTTCGGGACCCTGGATAGCCACTTCGCCATATACGAGACACTCGTCGATAATCTCCACTTCGAATCCTTCGGCATTCTGTCGGATCCAATCTATATCCTTATCTATGTTAGAAGCATTGATAACTAAGAAATATTCATCATCCTTCACTTTGTAGACAAGAAGGTCATCTACCGTGCCTCCATCTTCGCGGCACATCATCCCGTAATAGATCTGGCCGTCGGGAGCGCCGTCGACATCATTTGTGAAGATATGATTTACAAAGCGCAAAGCATCCTTGCCTGTCACTCTCACCTCCCCCATGTGAGAGACATCAAAAACACCGACATGCTGACGCACCGCGTTATGTTCTTCCGCGATTCCGGCATATTGGATCGGCATATCAAAACCGCCGAAAGGAGACATCAATGCTCCGAGCGCTACATGACGGTCGTGAAGGCAGGTGAGCTGCAATTCTTTTTCCATGATTTTAAGGTATTAGATTTATCTTTCTACATCGACTTTCTATATCGACTTTCTATATCGACTTTCTACATCGACTTTGTAGGGACGTACCCCAGGTGCGTCCGTCCTGTGAGTATTTCTATCTCAAAGTTAATAATTCAAACCTACTCTTCCAAATTTCGCGCAAAAATATTTTCAGCAAAATCCGGCTAAATTCCGGCGCCGTCAGTAAAAGTAGCGGAGACTGCCTTCCGCTGGAGAATACGCGACCCTGCAGGCACGGAGTTGGTGAGCCATACGTTGCCCCCGATCACTGATCCGGCTCCCACCGTGATGCGTCCGAGCACTGAGGCATTGGAATAGATCGTGACATTATCCTCGATAATCGGATGACGCGGGGTGTTTATCGGATGTCCCGCTTCATCAAGGGTAAAATTCTTCGCTCCCAAGGTGACACCCTGGTAGAGAGTGACATGATTACCGATGATACATGTCTCCCCTATCACTACGCCTGTACCATGGTCGATAGCGAAGTATTCTCCTATCTGTGCGCCTGGATTGATATCTATTCCTGTCTCGGAGTGGGCGAGTTCGGTAAGCACGCGCGGGATTACCGGGACGCCCAACTGCAACAGTGAATGTGCCACACGGTAATGCACCATTGCCGTCACGACCGGATAACAGAGGATTATCTCGCCGTAATTATCTACTGCCGGGTCATTATTGTATACCGCCTGGATATCCTTATAGAGCAGTCGTTTTATCGAGGGGAGCGTCTCTATGAATTGCGTGGCAAGGTTGCGCGCCTGCTCGGTGGTGTATTTCTCCGACATTTCGCAGTCAAATCCCAAGGCATGGCGTATCTCCTTAGCCAAGAGGATATGTATACGTTCCACTCCTACTCCGATATTATAAGTGCGGAGTGTGGAGGAGAGGCGGCGGCGTTCAAGAAAGTCGGGGAAGATTACCTCTTTCACAAGGTCCATCGCCTCTTTTAATGCGGGCACTGAAGGGAAATAGCCTGTGCCGCAGCAGGGAGTCATCTTCTGTTCATCCACACTCTGCTGTGCCAATCGGCTGACAGCGTCCGAAAGACTTTTATCTAAATTATCATTTATCATAGCTTATTTTCTTCTTTAAATTATTAACAATTTTCGGCACCCTAATGGTTAAAAAAAGAAAGAGATGTAATAAAGGAAGCCCATGTGGGGAGAACGCCGGGACGCACCGGGGGCGAACTGGGGTCGGGAGCATCCCGGCTTCCGCTACTTATATCGGGCTCGATGCCCGATATAATTAAATATTAATAAAATCGCAAATTCTACGTTTTAATTAAATAAAGTTATTACAAAATCCGGTATTCAGTAAGATGAATTATCCTTTATTTCTTGCGCGACGCCTGTCACTCTCATCGGGAGGAAGGAAAAGTTCGCCGGCTATAAAAGTTGCGGTTACGGCTGTGGCTCTATCCGTAGCTGTGATGATTGCGGCTATCGCCATCGTGCTCGGGTTCAAGAGAGAGATCCGTGAGAAAGTCGTGGGCTTCAACTCCCATATCACTCTCTATGCCGTGCCGCAGGCGGAGGGGGAAGAGAATATCGTCTCAATGACACCATCCCTCGCCAAGCTTCTTGAGGAAACTCCCTTTATAAAGGATTTTACCGTTGAGGCTTCCATCCCTGCCATCCTCAAGACCGACGATAATTTCAAGGGGGTCTATCTCCGGTCGTTGGGAGCTGATCATCTTAATAATTTCATCTCACGGAATCTGACGGAGGGGACTCTCCCCGATTCATCTCTTCCGGAAAATTCACTTAAACTGCAGGTGGTCATTTCCCGGATAGCCGCCGACCAGCTTAACCTCCGGAAAGGGGATAAGATCGACACTTACTTCATCTCTGACGATGTAAGGGTGAGACGTCTGGAGATTGCGGGAATATATAATTCTCATTTTGATTCCTACGACGATATCTACATTTATGGAAATCTCGGACTCATTCAGGAATTGGGCGGCATCTCCAAAGGACAAGGCACTTCCATTTCAGTGGAAGTGGATGACTTCAACCGTCTGGAGGAGTATTCATCCAAGCTTCAGAATGAACTCTTGTCTGCCTTGGGGGATGGGAGGGTATACCGTTATTACCGTGTGGACAATGCTCTATCGCAGGGAGCCGGATATTTCAGATGGCTTTCACTTTTAGACACCAATGTCATCGTGATCCTTATCCTCATGACTTTTGTCGCGGCTATAACGCTGATATCCGGAATGTTGATCATTATTCTTGACAAAAAGCGGTTTATCGGTCTGCTGCGCTCTTTGGGCGCATCGCGTGGTAAAGTGAGACAAGTCTTTATCTACATGGCTATTCGCATAGCCATCACCGGTCTGCTTATCGGGAATGGCGTGATGCTGGCATTTCTATACTGTCAGGACCGCTGGCATCTTCTCCCACTTGATGCTGATGCCTACTATATCGACTTCGTACCTGTGGAATTCAACTGGACACTCTTCCTGATCCTCAATATCGCGGTATTGCTTATCATTTACCTCTCCCTGATCCTTCCATCCCTCTTCGCCTCTAAGCTCTCCCCCGCCGAGTCCATGAGGTATGAGGAGTAAGCCGCGGAGCGGTCGGTCTTCAAACAATGAGCCAAGCTTCCGATAAAGCGAAAGCTTGGCTCATCCTATTTATAAAAATCTACTTACTATATTTATCCTAACATTTCTGCACTTCTCTTGATGAAGCGAGAGAGTGCCTCACCTTTAAGAAGTCCGCTCTGGAGGAGCGCGAGGTCAATGATCTGCTTGATGGCAGGCACTTTCTCCGCATATGCCTTAACGACTGCCTCATCCGGCTTCTTGATCTCTACTTTCTCATCCTTCTTCTCTTCATCGCTCGCGGCGGGAATCTCGATCGCTTTCTCGGCATCCTCAAGAATCTTCTTTACTGCCGGCTGCTCCGCATTCACTACCAATGAATAGGAATCAGGCATATCTCCGTAGAAACTCATGCCGGGCTGCATCGCCGCCATCTCTTTCATACGACGCATCATCTCATTCTGTGTGACAGTGGCAGGCGCATCATTGGGTGAGAGAGAAGCTATCTCCACGATGAAGTTGGCTTTCTCTATCACGGGGAGATCCACACGGAAGAGCTCGGTAAGAAGTGTGTTCTGCTCGGCTGTCAGACTGCTCTTCTGCGCATCCTCTTTCTCAATCAGACGCTCCGGAGTGGCGGAGTCGACACGCCCGAAACGAACTTTCTCCAGTTTGCTTTCCAACAGACCGATGATGTGCTGGTCAAGCTGACCGTTGAGCAGAAGCACTGAATAGCCTTTCTCTTCGGCTGCCTGAATGTAGGAGTGCTGCGCGGTCTTGTCGGTAGCGTAGAGATAGATAACGGTCCCCTCCTTATCTGTTTGATTGCCTTCTACCAATGTGCGGTATTCGTCAAGAGTGTAATACTTACCGTTGACATCCTTCAGGAGGAAGAATTTCTTGGCGCTCTCATAGAATTTCTCATCCGTCAGCATACCATACTTTATGAAGACCTCGATATCATCCCATTTAGCCTCGAAAGCGGCTCTGTCTTCCTTGAACATCTTGTCAAGCTTCTCAGCCACTTTCTTGGAGATATAGCTTGATATCTTCTTCACCTGGGAGTCTGCCTGCAGATAGCTTCGGCTGACGTTAAGAGGAATATCGGGGGAGTCGATCACACCCTGCATGAGCATCATGAACTCCGGCACTACGCCCTCCACCTGGTCGGTGACATATACCTGATTGCAATAAAGCTGTATACGGTTTTTCTGAAGGTCGATGTTGCTCTTCACTTTCGGGAAGTAAAGGATACCGGTGAGGGAGAATGGGTAGTCGACATTGAGATGAATCCAGAACATAGGATCCTCCTGGGCGGGCATGAGCTCATGGTAGAATTCAAGATAGTCCTTGTCGGTAAGTTCCGAGGGCTTCTTGGTCCAGAGAGGCTCTGTGGCATTGACCACATTATCCTTATCGGTGTCTACATATTTGCCATCTTTCCATTCCTTTACCTTGCCGCTGATGACAGGCACAGGGAGGAAACGGCAGTATTTCTTGAGGAGGGTGTCGATACGGCTCTGCTCGAGATATTCCTTGCTCTCGTCGTCAATATAGAGGATGATATCAGTGCCTCGCTCGCTCTTGTCGATTTCCGACATCTCATATTCGGGCGAACCGTCGCATACCCATTTCACGCCCTTTGCCCCCTCCTTGTAGGAGAGAGAGCGGATCTCGACTTTCTTAGCCACCATGAAGGCGGAGTAGAAACCGAGTCCGAAATGCCCGATTATGCTATTTGCCGTGTCTTTATATTTCTCAAGAAACTCCTCGGCGCCGGAGAAGGCTATCTGATTGATGTATTTATTCACATCCTCCTCATCCATGCCGATACCATGGTCGGAGATAGTAAGGGTGCCGGCTTCCTTGTCGACTTTCACCTTTACATCCATCTCTCCGAGCTCTCCCTTGAATTCTCCGAATGAAGAGAGGGTCTTGAGTTTCTGGGTGGCATCTATCGCGTTGGAGACAAGCTCACGCAAGAAGATTTCATTATCGCTGTATAAGAATTTTTTGATTACGGGGAAGATATTTTCGGTTGTTACCCCGATTTTTCCTGTTGCCATAATTGCTATATTTTTATATTTCTATCGTTTATATTAGTTTTTAAATCTTTATCATTCAAAAAGCGTGCCAATTATTACCGGCACTTTTTAATCAGGTCTTGACTATTTTTATAATTAGAACAACCTACCCCTTTAGGCTGTTGAATAGTACCACCATCAAATAATGTTAAAGACGCGGAACCGTCACCGATTCCACGTCTTTTTTTTTACTGAAAATTCTTCTTGATTATTCGCCGTCAGGAATAGCCTCATATGCACGAAGGGCACTCTCGAATCTATCTGCCACATCCTTCATCTTGTAAAGACCATCGGCATTTTTCTGAAGACCTTTAAGAGAAAGAGGGTAAATCATCGGAGGATTGTCCAGATCCAGAAGCTCCATATTGCGAAGCTGATCAACACTCTGATAGACCAGATTGATATCCGCATATTCCTCGCCGTCAGCTCCGACAAACTTCTCGATCACCATTTTAGAACCGATAGGTGTCTTCTTCTCAATAGCATTCGGCACTTCATATTCCTCAATACCCAGGGCTGTCGCCACACTTGAGAGATTGCTGTCATGTCCTACAAGGAATGTGAATTTACGATCGGGACTCTGCAACTCGTCAAACATATATTGAATCAGAGGCTTCGCTACATTTACAGCCACGATAGGAGCTGTAAAGAGAACATCCTGATATACATCCTTAACATGAGCAAGCTTTTCCCAATCCTTGCGTGTGAGCTTATGTCCGAAAGCAGCCACCAATGTATCGGGCTCCTCATAGTATTGCAGGATGAAGGCATCACTGGCAGCATTAAGCTCTTTCAATGCACTTCCGCTCTTCATAGATGGTTCGCCCCATTTGTCGAGAACAATCTCTGTATTATAATTCTGCAATGCCTTAAGAGTAGGATCATTCTCTTTTGCCATCGGTGAATCCTTAACATCCAGCACCTCCATCATAAGCTGATATTCAGGCTCAATCTTTTCATTGATTCCTACAATCCCCTTTTTACCTCCCATCGCATTGATCTGCTTCATCGCCTCTGCACGGAAAGCCGGGCTGGATTTTGTGATTTGCGGATTGAAGAGGGGATCCATCTTTGAAGGAGAATACTTATGATTCACTTTTATCCCTCCGACCGGCATGAAACCTGAAGAGAAATATTGAGCTGTCGCGATGCAACGCTGCATGGAATTGGCTGTCACATTGACATCTGTGGCCGAAGGCTCATGATTCTCATTGAAGAGTCCCGCATCAACCGCCCATTTACGGAAATACTGTCCCATCATGGTCTCCAGAGCTCCTCCCCTGCTTGACAACTCACTTTTTCCGGAACTCCATTTATGCCATTTGTGTGGAGTCATGCGTCCAAGCGCACTCTTGTCGTCTGATAACGGAGAGCGTATATTATGGCGGCTCAGTACAACAGCCTCTTTAAGTTTATACTTATCCTTAAACTCCTGAGAACGCTGTGCCTGAGAATAAGACACTATAGGAAAAAGAAACGAGAAGGCAGCGATTGCCGTCAAGGTGACGAGTTTTTTCATACTATTGATTTTAAGGTTTGCTATTTTTCTATTTTTAACAATAATATTTCAATATTTACTATAAAATCAAATATGTTTTAAAACATGTAACATTTCAAAACTATAAATACAAAAATCTGTTAAAATATGCATAAGAAAAAAAATTAAAACTCACTGTTTTCTATCGGTTAGATCCGTATCAGAAACCTTAAAATTCAAACCCATGAAAAAACTTTTCCTATCCGCAGCATCTCTTCTCCTCATGACCACCGGTTTAAAATCTTTCGCTCAGGATGCTGCTACAGCTCCCCCTCCACAAGAGGTGGCTCCGGAAGCTTCAAAACCGAAACTCACCTTTAAGCCCGCGGGACGTATACTCTTTGACGGTGCTCTTTTCGCTCCAAATAAAAATGGATTCTCTGATGGCGTAGCGTTACCCGATATCCGTCTTGGAGGTACTGCCACCTACGGCAAATTCTCTGCCAAACTTGATATAGGCTATGGTATGAGCAAACTCAGTCTCAAGGATGTCTATATCGGTTTCAAGCCTAATGAATATAACTCATTCAAGTTAGGATACTTTGTGCATCAGTTCGGTCTCAATGCCGCGACCTCAAGCTCAATGAAACCGACCATGATCGCGCCTACTTCCGATACATTCTTCAACGCCACCGGACGTAATCTCGGTTTGGGATACCTCTATGATAAGGGACAGTTCTTCCTCGGTGCCTCTCTTTTCGCATCAAGCCAGAGCCTCTCTCTGACTCCCGGTCAGCAGGGTAAAATCAGTGTCGGAGCGATGGAAAGATTCGTATGGCGTCCGATACGCTCTGACGGTAACGTCGTTCAGATCGGTATCTCCACTTGGTATCAGTCAGCAGAACATCTTGATGATAATGATACTCCCGGAGAAGTTCACACATCACCGGGTTTCTTCAACTTCTCTGCTAATTTCCCCACAAAGGTCAATAATGTCAGCATGTTGCAAGCTACCGTGACAAATGCCAAGGCCGTTTTCAAGATGTCTCCTGAGTTGATACTTGCCAAAGACCGCTTCGCTCTTGAGGGTCAATATTATTTTATGAATGTTGACCGTAAAAATGGACTCCATTCTTATAATGCTCATGGTGGCTACGCATCTCTCCGCGCTTTGATACTCGGTGATTCCAAATATGGCTATTCACATGGGGATGCGGGTCTGGCTACACCCTCCCCCAAGACTCTTGAATGTGTGATCGGTTATGATATAACTGATGCGTATGATAGGAAAGCCGGTATCGCCGGAGGTATATCAAATGATTACTCAGTCACTTTCAATTATTACCTGAATAAATATATCATCTGCCGTTTACGCTATAATTACACAACAGACCGTCTCGCATCATTTGCTCCAAACCGTCATGTCAATATGATTCAGGCGCGTGTGATGTTTAAATTCTAAAAACAGCTTATTATTTCACTATAAAGAGAGTGGCGGTATTATCCTCCACTCTCTTTCATTTTCCTGACATATGTATTCATGATTTAGTGGATGGAGCCTAATTTTCATATCTCTTTTCATTCAATAAAAAAAGGAATATTACGTTCTAATTAGAGATTTCACTATAACATATATAGATTAATTATTTGTAGCTACTTATCAGTTATGAATACATTTTTTGCAACATTGGCATTATCTTTATTGCCCACCACTACCCTCTCGGAATTACCTCCTCAAAATTCAGACTCAACAAAGAATATCCTATCTAAGGAAAAGAATGATGATAGTGCAAAAACAGCACCTACCTTCTCTTTCCGCCCCACAGGAAGATTATTTTTTGACGGAGCTGTTTTCGCTCCCAATAATGACGGCTTTTCCGATGGCGTTGCTCTTCCCGACACTCGCCTTGGAGGGACAGCTTCTTACGGAAAGTTTTCCGCAACCATTATGATCGGATACGGTATGGGCTCTTTGAGTGCCAAGGACATATATATCGCATATAATCTTGACCAACATAATAGCTTCCGACTCGGATATTTCATACATCAATTCGGTCTCGATTCAGGCTATACAAGCGCATGGAGAGCGACAATGATCAATCCTACGTCCGACTCTTTCTTTAAAACAACAGGATTCAATCTCGGACTGAGATATGTTTTTGATAAGAATGATATATTTATAGCCGCCTCCCTTTTCACACCCCCTTCCGGACTAAAACTGACACCGGGACAAAGAGGTAAGATAAGCGTAGGAGCCATGCAGCGTTTTGCATGGAGACCGTTCCACTCTCCGGGAGAGATTGCTCAGATTGGCTTCTCCTCTTTATATCAGACGCCGGAACATACTATTCTCCTTTCCGAAAACGGGGAGTCAAAGGTATCTAAAGGTTATTTTGACTATTCAGCAAATTTCCCTACTTTGGTCAATAACGTGACTTTACTTAAAGCCACTGTTAATGATGCCAAAGGGTTAGTGAAACTCTCACCCGACATCCTTTTATCAAAGGATAGGTTTGCCCTTGAATCCCAATATTATTTCATGAATGTTTCCAGGAATGGAGGCCTCCCCTCATACAAGGCGCATGGTGTGTATGCTATTCTAAAGGGGCTGATCATAGGCGACCGTTGCTATAGCTATTCGCATGGCACTGCCGCTATCGCATCTCCCGGTAAAGGAACTTTGGAATGGGTGCTTGGATATGACTATACAAAAGCATCTGATCATAAGGCAGGAATCCTCGGAGGTATCTCCAACGATTATTCCGTTACCCTCAACTATTATCTTAATAAATATATCACCTGTCGCCTTAGATATAGCTATACCACTCTACGGGATGCTTCATTTGCCGCAGACAGAAATCAGAATATTATTCAGGCAAGAGTGATGTTCCTATTCTAAAAGATCCGGAACCTTGGAATTACCCTGAGGATAATATCTATAAAAATAAAAAGGTCACATTCAATTTTTGAATGTGACCTTTTTATTTTTATAATACTTCAAAAGTCCCTCTTTCTCTTTTTAGTCCTTCTGAGCCTCATCCTTCACCTCAGAAGTTTCCTCCTCTTTGGTAAACTTGGTGAAACCGTTTTTTATGAGGATGTTATACCATGTGAAGAGTTTCTTGATGTCGTTGTTGTAGACACGGTCGCGGTCGTAATCCTCAACAATCTCCTCAAAGGCTTTTTTCAGACCATCCTCCTTTACAAGGGTCTTGACATCGATCTCCTTGCCGTCGAAGTGGGCATACACTTTGTCGAGTATCTCCCCGAGAGGAGTATCTCCCGACTCTGTATACATAGCTATATCACCGAGCGATACCACTTTGTCGCGCGCATGGATGGGGAGACGCTTCTTGCTTCCCAATTCCTCTACGATTAATGATCCCTTACCTTGAGAAACGATATTGAACAAGCCCGGACGACCTGTCACTGAAAGAACTGTACGTAACATATTATTCTGTTTTATCCAGCAGGAGGTCGATCTGCAGGAGCAGGGATTCGCTGCCGGAATTATTGATTATCCTTATTTTTTCTCCATCTATCTCCTCCAATTCCCCCCTCTGACTCTCTATGCGCGCCAGAAGATTATTTAAATCTATCCCCCCTCTCATCATTGCCCGATCAATCCTCAGCTCTAAGGGAGCATCCACTACCCAGACCTGATTACAATACTCATCGAGCGAGGATGTGTGCAGAATAGCCGACTCCACAAATGAGATCCCTTTTCTTTCGTAGAGCCATCTGACAAGATCATCACGCACGGCGGAATGGACAAGATGATTAAGCCATTCCCTATCCTCCTTATCATTGAAGATCTTTTCAGCCAGGAAGGGGCGGTTGAGGTGCCCTTCCTCAGTGTAGCAATCTTTACCGAAACGATCTGTCAGACCGGAAACAATCCTTTCCGATTGCTCCATCAGACGCTTGGCCTCCATATCGCAGTCATATACGCGATACCCTTTGAGACGCAACACGCGGGCCACCACGCTCTTTCCGCTCCCTATCCCTCCGGTCAGTCCAATCAACCTTGCCTCTTTCATTGCTATCGCGCTTTTAGTTGCTGACAATGGTATATTCCACATCCTTCACCGTAAGCTGGGGAGAGACAGCATAGTTTTCTGTTGTATGGATGGAGAGCGGAAGGCGGCTCACGGGCGTTTCATCAATCTCACTGAAATGGACCGTCACCTCCACAGGGATATCCTCGTCCCCGAATCTTGACATCGGAACATAGTATGACACCGGCACCATCGCGGGGAAGAGAAGCAACTCCAGATTAGCGGGCACTCCCTCAGCCCTGACAGTAACCAAAGCCTCCTTTTTCACCAACGGTTCGACCGGAATCCTCACTATTACCTTCGAGGGAATAAACCTTACTCCTGGCATGGATTGCAGAGGGACTTCTATCTCGGTGGTTTCGGAAAGGTTGCGTTTTATGATCGGATTTGTAAAGACATGACTGATGGTATCAAGATCGGGATTGACAGCGGAGTATGCCCTGACCACTCTCACCAATGACTCGGGAAGCCCGGATATGACATTTCCGGCAGAAGCCGTGACCTCAGCCTTGACTACGACCGGCACCCTCACACCTTTCCCTGTGGTATAGCGTAAGGAGAGGGAGTCGATGCTAACCGATCCTATCTGCGCCTGACTTCCGAATATTGCCTTGAGACCCGCGTCCAGATCGCTCTTTGTGTAACGGAAACTGGAGCCATTGGTAAAATCGCGGAAATTGATATACATCACGGGGTGATTGAGCACCGATGTTCGCAGGATAGTGGTGCCTTTATCCCGGAGAGTGACATGTATATCCTTCGGGGGCTCAGTAATGAATGTGACCGAATCGGGCACGTTCACGAGCCGGAGCTCCACGTCAACAGTATCCGTAACGCTGTCGTTCATAGCGAGGATAAACCAAAAGATGGCTGCCACAACCACAAATAATAAAAAGACAATGGCGTTGTGAAAACCTTGTGAGGATTTCACTCTACGCCATTCTTCTTTTATCAAAGCTATCCTTTTTTTCATCAGGAGTATTTTGGATCACCCCGCTCCGCTACCTGCTATAGCGTCAAGGGAATTTATTTCTTCGCAGCGTCAGTATTGATAGGATATACCGAATCCTTGTTGACCTTCAGAGATACTCCCTGAGCCACTTCCATAATGATAGTGTTGTCATTTATCTCCTTGATCTTGCCATGTATTCCTCCGGCAGTGATCACTTTATCGCCATTCTTCATGGCATCACGCTGATTCTTAATCTCTTTCTGCTTCTTCTGCTGCGGACGGATCATGAAGAAATAGAAGATGGCGATCATCGCCACAATCATCAGCATGCCTGTCCAGCTGCTTCCCTGTCCTGCTTCTGCCTGCAGGAGAATCATTTCTAATGTTGTCATTATCTGTTGTTTTATTTTCTATTATTATCACTGATATGGTTGTCTCTCATTTGAGCAGTTTGCCATTCTCCTTGAGCTGTCGGAGCACGCTGCCCAACAGACCATTGACAAATGCGCCTGATTTGGCGGATGAATAGCTCTTGGCTATCTCGATGTATTCGTTGATGCTGACCTGAAGAGGTATCTTCGGGAAATTGAGGATCTCCGCCAACGCTGTCTCGATGATGAGCACATCCATGAATGCCAGACGGTCGCGGTCCCAGCGCTGCTCCTGAAGGGCATCATCTATATAGCCGCGGTATTCATCCTTGTTACGCAACACACTCTTGATCAGGTCGAAGCCGAAACGTCTGTCCTCGTCATCCTTGAATTTATCAAGGATAGCATTGGGATCCCCCTCCGACATCTTACGGAGCGTCTTGATAGCAAAAGTGCTCATGATATCAAGGTCATCATTCCAGAACACGGATCTATCCTCCATAGCCTCAAGAAAATCCTTATTCTGAAGGATTATCTTGCGATATACGTTTTTCCAGAATTCCATATCCTTGGCGGGAGAGGAAACGGGATCTTCCATATATTCGGCATAGAAATCAGACTCCATGACAGCCTTCAGGAGAGCCTCGAGCATGTAGCCATCATTCTGCCCCCAGGAAAGCTTGTTTTTCTCAAGATAATTATTGATCGTCTCGTTATTTTGGATAGCCTCCACCAACGGACTCTCCACAAACTTCATATTCGGATTGAGATCCTCATGCGAAGTGATATATTTCTGACGGTTGTCCTCAATCTGCCTATGGCGCAGCTCCGCCAACTCCGCGGGGAGGGAGAGAAGGAGGAAATAGAGGTCTCGCGCCTCGTCGAGGGAGCGCGTCAAAGCCTTCTCGGCATCCTTTCCGTCATCCTGAGATGCGAGGAAATTGGAGAAAGTGGTCTCCATCATCTGCTGCATACGCTCCACACCCTTTAGTGTATAGTTTTCGCGCTGCGCGAAGGCATCGGCGAGACCCTTGTCGGGAACGACGAAGATATTGAAGATATCTTTCCATACCTGCGTCTCCGCTCCGGGGTCGCCCCCTTCATATGCCTTGAGCCAATTCTTATAATATGATGATTCCTTTATATTCTCCGCCAGACGCTCAGCGGCAGACTCCAATGAGAAATTACATGTGCGGTATTTGGCAAGGAGCGATTTGAACTGATCATCGCTGCCGAGGCGTTTTATGAATCGTGTATCCGCCAACGGCATGCTTCCTCCGCGCCGCTTAATGGATCGCGATATGCTATAGAGAAGCATGAGCATATCCATGTATAGAGAGAAGGCAAACCTTTTCTCCTTGGTCGGAGCAGAAGGCATGCTCTCGAATGAGAATTTCTTTTCTACCAACAAATAGGAATACAGAATCTGTATAGCCTTTATTCTGATCAATACACGATTTATCATATCTCTTTTCTTTTTTCGACCTCCTCCGAGGTCATTTTATTCCGCCACCTCCTCCGAGGCGTGGACTCTGCACGATACAGAGATTTACAAAATTAGCAAATTACTTTGAATATTACAAATTACGACGCTGACGCACTGCCTCATAGAGCATAACTCCGGCTGCCACCGAAACATTGAGGGAGCCGATATTGCCGCAAATGGGTATGGCTGCGAGGTCGTCGCATTGTCTCAATACATCATCACTGATGCCTGTCTCCTCGTTTCCCATCACGATAGCCACGGGAACGGTATAATCGGCATGTGTGTAATCCTCAGCTCCTTTCTCTGTTGCCGCCACAAGACGATAGCCGTTCGATTTGAGGAATTTTACAGCTTCGAGCGTGGACTTCTCCCTGCATACAGGCACATAAAGCAATCCTCCGGCTGAGGTTTTCATAGCGTCGGGAGTGACGCTGACGCTGTTTCTCTCCGGGATGACGATAGCGTCGACTCCGGCGCAGTCGGCTGTCCTGCCTATCGCCCCGAAATTGCGGGTGTCGGTGATGCCGTCCAAAACCAATACCAGCGGATTGCGTCCCTCTTCATAGAAGAGCGGAACAAGATTCTCCAGCCGCTGATAGCTTACGGGGGAGAGCAATGCGATCGCTCCCTGATGATTCTTCATCGTGATGCGGTTGAGCTTCTCCTGCGGCACACGCTGCATCACTATCCCGTATTCCCTGATTTTCGCTAATAGTTCGCGGGAGAGATCGCCGCTGAGGTCGCGGCGCATCAAGACCTTGTCTATGTTCTTACCGGATTCGATCGCCTCGATTACGGCACGAATACCATATATGTAATTTCCTTTTTCCATATTATCTATGACTTCCTTTCTTTTTAAAACATTATCCGAGGCTTCTCCTCAGAAACATTCGGGGATTATCAGAGGTCTCCTTTCAGAAGAGTCCGGGCATTATCCAAAGCGGCGTCGCTGACGTTGCTGCCGCTCATCATCCCGGCTATCTCCCTGATGCGCTCCTCCTCTTTTAATTCGCGCACATGGGTATTTGTTCTGCCGGCTCCGTCATTTTTATAAACTTTAAAATGACTCCTCCCCTTCGCCGCTACCTGCGGAAGATGCGTGATGGTGAGCACCTGCATCGAACGGCTCATCTCCACCATCATATCTCCCATCTTGTCCGCTATCTCTCCTGAGACTCCCGTATCTACCTCGTCAAAAATAATCGTAGGGAGATTCATACGCGATGCAAGGATACGCTTCATGGAAAGCATAAGACGCGAAATCTCTCCTCCTGAGGCTATCTTCGCCACGGGTCCGGCTGACTGATTCTTATTGAAGGCACAGAGGAATTCCACCCTGTCCTGTCCGGAGGAGGAGAGCTTGCCGAGCTGAAAACCGACGGAAAACTCCATATTCTTCAATCCGAGCGGACGGGCGGTATCATTCAGGAGGGCGGCAAATTCTTCGGCGGCATGATGTCGGGAAGCAGTGAGAAGGTCTGCCCTCTCTTTCAATACCTTCCCCTTTGCCTTATACGCTTTTTCAAGTTCGGGAAGCTCGCTATCGCCCTCATCTATCGAAAGGAGTTTCTCGCTCAGTTCATCCCTGAGCGTCACAAGCTCCTCGGCATTCTTCACCCGGAAACGTTTCACTGCCTCATAATAGGCATTCATCCGGGAAGACGCCTTAGCCAATGCCATCGGGTCGGACTCTATGGAGGCGGCATAGTCGGAGAGGGTCTCATATATATCTTTCAATTCTATAAAAGCACTGTCAAGGCGCTCAGCCATACGGGGAGGGCGTTCCTCCTCTCTTGCGTTCTCTTCCCCATCCTCTTCCCTACGGTCGGCATCATCAGGACCTTCGAACATCCTCATGTCCATACCGCTTATGAGCGATTTCGCCTCGCCGAGACGGTCGAGTATACCCTCGTCATAACCTCCGATAAGCGAGGCTGCCGCCGACATTCTTTCCTTTATCTCATCTGCATCGCTGAGCAATTCGAAGCGTGCCTCTATCTGTTCGAGCTCACCTTTCTTTGGATTCAGTTTATTCAGCTGCTCAAGCTGGAAGCGCATGAACTCACTGTTCTCTTTCGCCTTCTCAATGCTCTCGCGCATACGGTGGATACGGCTGCGAAGATTGATATAGGCTGCAAATTCTTCAAGATAATCCTTGCGCAGACTCTCATTGTCGGCTATCACATCTATAATCTCCAGCTGCACCTGCGGATCATTTATCCTCGCATTGGCATGCTGGGAATGGATATCTATCAGTTGCTCGGCAAGTTGGGAGAGTATCCCTAATGTGACGGGGCGGTCGTTGATAAATGCGCGCGACCTGCCGTTCTGCGCTATCTCGCGGCGCACGATCGCTTCCCCCCCGTTCCATTCGAGATCGTTGCGGTCGAAGTATTCTTTCAGTCCTTCATCAATCCCGGTGAAGAGCGCCTCCACTATAGATTTGCTCCCGCCGTCGGAGATCACCCTTGTGTCGGCTCTCCCTCCGAGCAGGAGCGACAAGGCTCCGAGCATGATGGATTTTCCCGCTCCGGTCTCTCCTGTAAGGATGGTCAGTCCGTCGTGGAAATCCAGCTCAAGGCTATCTATCAATGCGTAATTCCTTATGGTTAGTTTTTCAAGCATGGCAATTCTGTCAAAAATTCTTTTTTACCTTTTATTATCCGGCTTGCGGATTTTATTGAGTCTTTCAGATTCAGTCGGGAAGATAGGCTGAAGAAGCTCGTATACCCCCTCTCTTTCGGTCTGTGGAGACTCGGAATAAAGATTCACCAATTCATCCAGTTTTGAATCTCGAAAAATGGATAATGCCACCGACATCGGAGCATTATCATATATCTTCTTCAATTCCCCCAGGCTCTCCGTAATCGTGGCTCTCCCCTTGTCCGTACTCGTGACCATCTCGTCAAGTCCCTTGCGATGATAGTCGTAGAGCAATTTCCGTATGCCCGAGGTATTGGCATCGGTATAGCTGCTCAATACAGCAGCACGGTTTTTTGTGTCCTCGAATGTGCGCCATCCCGTCTCGCCGCTACTCTGCATCTGCTGCACTATCGAGGCGGCACGGTCGAAGAACTGCTGACCTCCGTTTGGAGAAAATGAATCAAAGTCTATACCCAAAAGCAGATAGGCATAATAATCCATTATGGCGGTGAGATTTCCCTCTTCGGTGTTCTCGTTGAAGACGAGGGGATCTCCTTCGCGGTAATCAAATTCTACCTTTGAGTCGCGGAAATTGAAAAGTGTGGTGGTATAGTTTGTGTTATATACGGGTCTGGACAACTGTACCTGAAGGTCCCCCTTGATACGGTCGTCATTATACTCCGCTACAGTCAGGAACAGTTTACATTCTATTTTCTCATTAGGTGCGAATGTGGCAGGTGAGAATTTTGTCTCATTCATATATGAATTCATAGCCTCCTGCAGCTGTTCGAATACGGTTTTGTTCGTACCCTCTATCTGCTGGCTATTCACCTCCACATTGCATCTGAATTCCTGAGCTACCCCCGGAATACTCCCGATCATCCCTGCTATGGCAAGGGATACTCCGGAGATTATTCTTTTCTTCATCCTGTTAATCTTTTATCCCCTATGGTAATTTTCCCCTTTGTTATTTTAAATCATCTCGGGCTAATTTTTCATCACCCTTGGTCTATCACCCTTTTCTGTAACGCATGATAGAATCCACGATGTCTGTCGCCACCTCTCTTTTACTCTTCAAGGGGAAGGTTTTCTCCTCTCCCCGGCTATTCAGGATGGTGACTTTGTTGGTATCCGTGCCGAAACCTGCGCCTTCATCCGCCAAGGTATTGAGCACGACCATATCGAGATTTTTCTTCTCGAGCTTCTTTCGGGCATTGGCAAGCGCATTATCTGTCTCAAGCGAAAAACCGATCATTGTCTGTCCCTGATCTCTGTGTGCTCCCGCATAAGCGGCGATATCAGGATTGCGTACGAGCCTTAGCGTCATCTCATCCACTCCTTCGCGTTTGATCTTATGATCCGCTACATACTCTGGACGATAATCAGCAACCGCCGCACTAAAGACCCAGATGTCACAACCGGCAAGATTACTTTCTACGGCTTCAAACATTTCTGTAGCGCCGGTGACACTCTCCACCGTAATAGCAGGATTGGAGGGCTTGATAGAGGTAGGTCCGGCAACAGCTATCACCTTTGCCCCTCTTGAGGCACACTCTTCGGCTATGGCAAATCCCATCTTGCCGGTGGAATAATTTCCGATAAAACGTACGGGATCAATCATTTCGTGTGTCGGACCCAAAGTAATTCCCACAGTCAGACCTTCCATATCCCTCTCTTTTGAGAAATAGGCTATGACGCGCTGCAGTATCTCCTCGGGCTCTGCCATGCGTCCCTTCCCCACTAAGTGAGAAGCCAACTCGCCGCTTTTCGCCTCAATTATCTCTACGCCGTCTGCCGCCAATGTGGAAAGGTTGCGCTTAGTGGAAGGGGAAGCATACATATCGAGATCCATTGCCGGAGCCACCATCACATGCTCCTTGGCGGAAAGATAGGTAGTGACGAGCATATTGTCCGCTATGCCGTTTGCCATCTTGCCGAGTGTGGAGGCTGTGGCGGGAGCAATCACCATCAGATCAGCCCATAGACCCAAGTCGACATGACTGTGCCATTCTCCGGTA
The DNA here is from genome assembly GCA_014800895.1 of Bacteroidales bacterium. GTDB lineage: Bacteria > Bacteroidota > Bacteroidia > Bacteroidales > Muribaculaceae > Lepagella. Next base: position 30,138 of record JAAVFG010000055.1, on the reverse strand, counting down.
TTGGCAGTGAAAAACTCACTGACCACAGGCTTCCCACTCAATGCCGAAAGCGTTACGGGAGTGATAAATTCCTTAGCGGCGGGCGTCATAACCACCTGCACTTCCGCTCCCTCTTTTACGAAGAGGCGAAGCAGCATCGCGGATTTATATGCTGCGATTCCTCCGGTTATCCCTAATACTATATGTTTCCCTTTCAGTAACTGACTCATAATTTCGCAATTCCCCTCCTCTACCCTAAATTACACTTTCTGCTTAGTTGCAGAAAAATCTATCATTCCTCATTTACCGTTTCTCACTTCATTGTAGAAGCGGGTGGCTACATCTTTAGTGTTACGCGCAAATTCCCCCTGCATCATCCAGGCATAGAATGAGGGCTCTTTCCTGAACACCTCCTTCACCGGCTGACCTTTATGCTTGCCGAAATTCATCACCGGCACGTCATTATCGTCAAGCACGAAGCGGGCGGCAAGATCTATGCCTCTTCCGGCGCGTGAGAAGTCTGCCAATTTCTCAACGTCGTTTTCCAGATCCGGATAACGGTCAAGCTGGCTTTTAAGCACTTCATATGTAGCTTGGGTATCAGCCAATGCGGAGTGTGCGCCTTCCAGCTCCTTGTTGCAATAGAAACGGTAGGCGGCTACCAACGTGCGCTGCTCCATTTTATGGAAGATATTCTGCACATCTACAAATTTACGGTCGGAAATATCAAAGTTGATGCCGACTCTCGCAAACTCCTCAATCAGAAGCGGAACATCAAATTTATTGCTGTTATATCCTGCTATGTCGCACCCTTCGAATATCTCAAGAAGAGCTTTGGACACTTGACGGAATGTAGGCTCATTCGCCACATCCTCATCTGAGATATGATGCACTGCCGTGGCACCCTCCGGAATATGCATTTCCGGATTAAGACGGCGGGATTTCGACTCCTCTCTTCCGTCGGGATAGACCTTTATATAACTTAATTCCACGATACGGTCCTTCACAATGTTTGTGCCGGTGGTCTCGAGATCGAAAAATATAAGCGGACGTGTGAGATTCAGTTTCATAACATCTGTACAGGCATCTGGATTATCAATATCTCTTCTCCCTCTCCTTGGGTAAGCGGGGTATATACGCCGGGGCGAGTCGGTCCGGATAGGGCAAGGTTAACGGTGTCATCCTTGAGGACCGAGAGAATCTCAATCATGAACTGACCGTTAAAGCCGATACTAATATCGTTTCCTTCATAATCACATGCCACTTTCTCTTCCGCGGATGTGGAGTAATCGGGATCTTGCGCAGATATTCTGACACCGCTGGCGTCAAGGTCAAGCACCACGAGATTGGAAGCTTTCTGCGCGAAGATGCAGGCACGTCGGAGAGCGGTGATGAAGCTCTGGCGGTCAACGGTCATCTTGAATGGAGAATCCTGAGGGATCACACGGTTATAATTGGGATATGCACCCTTGATGAAGAGACAGCTGAGGAGATAATCGCCGATTTCGAATACCGCTCCCTTGCTGTCGAATGTCAGCTTGATATCTGCGTCATCCTTTCCGATAATGCTTCCGAGGATTGAAGCCGGCTTGGAGGGCATGATAAAATTAGCATGGAAACCGGGCGCGAAAGTGCGGTTGATGTATCTTACGAGCTTATGTGTATCCGAGCTGACAAATGTAATGTCGCCCTCATGTATATCCCAGCAGATACCGGTCATGACAGGACGGAGCTTGTCAGTGCCGACCGCGAAGAGAGTATTCTCAATACCTTTCTGCACCACAGATGTCGGGAAGATAATGGTATGCGCGTCTGCCTCCGGCTCGCGGCTCAGAGGATATTCCGCAGCATCTACCCCCATGAAAGTGAAATGACCGTTAAGGAAACTGATCTCCACCTCTTTGGTTTCGTCATTGATATTGAATGTCAGCGGCTGATTGTTAATCTCCTTAATGACTTCAAGAAGGCGCTTGGCGGAGAGAGCGATCTCTCCATCTTTCTCGCTATCGTTGATTTCCATATAGGCGGTCAGCACATTTTCCTGATCGCTTCCCGTAATGCTCATTCTGTCGCCCTCCACTTTGATAAGGAAATTATCAAGGATAGAAAGGGCATTCTTGGCATTTATGACCTTTGCCACAGCCTGCAGCTGCGTCTGAAAGGTCTTACCTGATACATTGAATCTCATATATTGTTTTTATAATTTGCTATTACATTTACCCCATTTTTCCGCTGATCATGATTATCTTTCCATTCAGCTTTCCATATAGGGTATATCTTTGGCAAAGATAACAAAAAAAGAGATAAAAAAAAAGTGACATAATCATTCCCGCCCCATGATTATATTTATAGAGGATTGATAAATCCACAAACATTTTTGCCGCCTTCTATCATTGCCTCTTTCCGATTTAGAAAATATTTTATATATTTGCAATGTTTTCCAAAATCAAAAAAAAATTCAATTTGTAAATTGAAACAATATGAAACTCATTAGTAGACCGCATTATATCAACCAATTGACTGATGTAATAAATACTCCCGATATAAAAATTATAACAGGTATCAGACGCTCAGGAAAATCAAAACTGCTAAACGCTTTTGCTTCTCATATTCGACAGAGTAATCCCACCGCAAACATAATTGAAATCGACTTGACTAAACTTAGATTTGAAAGGCTCAAGGAATACCATGCTCTTAACGAATATGTAGAACAACAATATAAAGAGGGTGTCAATAATTTTCTTATGATTGATGAAGTCCAGTTATGTAAGGGATTTGAACTTACTATAAACAGTCTCCATTCTGAAGAAAAATATGATATATACCTTACCGGTTCAAATGCGTTCCTCTTGAGTAGTGATCTTGCCACGCTATTTACCGGGCGTCATATTGAGATCCATGTTTTCCCCTTCAGTTTTAAGGAATACTGTGCTTACTTTGAGATAACAGACGAAAATATTGATAGAGCTTTTACAGACTTTATCCAAATAGGAGGGCTCTCCGGAGCGTATCCCTATGCAAGAAAAGCTGACCAGGAAAAATATATACGGGAAGTGTATGAGACTATCCTAATACGCGACCTTATAGATAAATATAGACTTGGTAATCCAATAACAATGAAACGTATAAGCCAATACCTTATGGATAACATCGGCAATATTTCTTCTTCACGGAATATCAGCAATGCAATAACAAATACCGGCACGCCTACCAATCATATAACAGTGAGTCATTATATCAATTATCTTTGCAACGCCTTCGTATTTTATGAAGGCAAGCGATATGATATAAAGGGGAAGAATTATCTCCAATCGTTGAGTAAATACTATCTTGCGGATACAGGAATACGATTTGCAGAGCTCGGTAAAAGAAACATGGACTGGGGTCGTATGCTTGAAAACATAGTGTTTATTGAACTGCTTCGACGGGGATACGAGGTTTACGTTGGGAAATTATACCAAAAGGAAATAGACTTTGTAGCTATGAAGGGGAGTGAGAAAATTTACATTCAGGTTAGTGATGACATTTCTTCTGAACAGACCTTCTCCCGCGAAGTAGAACCGCTACTTCAGATTCGTGATGCTTACCCTAAACTTCTACTGGCGCGTACACGAAACGAAGAGTCAGATTTCGAAGGAATAAGAATAGTGGATATTCCTAAATGGCTGCTTCGGGAATAAAACAGGGGAAGATAGTATCATATTTTTACACGCTTCAGCCCGATCTGATAGGCGATAAGTGTGAGGGAGAGAATTGGCTCATCGATTTTATTAGAGGGAAGTTTTATAGCCTTACCCAATTCCTCAAGGTTGCTGAATACATCGCTATACATTTCAAGCCGGAGCTTTCCATCTTTTACCAGCCATATGCCGTCTACTATCCTCCTGTGCCTGTCGTATGTCTTTACATAGACCTTTCGATCAAAATCTTCCATATTCTTTGTTACGACAAGAAAAGGTAGATACGGGAGATAATATCTCATTATATTCCCATCTATTTCCTTTTTGCTGTATTGCTTGAAGGAGAAAAAAGCCAGCCATCCGGAGAGCAATGCCAACATGAACGTCAGGCATAACATCAAGAAGGAGTAGGAGCTATCCCATCCCCCGCTAAGAGCATCCACTGTCAGATAAATCAAGACTATCATCAAGCCAATCAGGAGCAACGGCATGGCTGTCGCCATGTATCCGCCGACATCAGAATATTTAGAGACTGTAGTCATATTCAATATTATAAAAAAAGCCGCAGGAAATCCTGCGGCTTTTTATCTTGCTTTTGAAATTTCTTACTCAGAAACCACTTCAAACTCAACCTCAGCGATAACATCCTTGAGGAATTTGATAGTAGCCTTGTAAGTGCCGACCTCCTTTACAGGCTCCTTGATAACGATGAGCTTGCGGTCAACATTGTGACCGGCCTTCTCAAGAGCGTCTGCAATCTGGATAGCGTTAACAGAACCGAATACAGTACCTGTTGCGCTTGTCTTCGCACCGATAGTAAGCTTCAAGCCCTCGAGAGCCGCTGCAGCAGCCTCTGCCTCTGCGTGAAGCTTAGCGATCTTATGAGCACGCTGTTTCTGATCCTCCTCAAGCTGCTTGAGAGCTGCCTTTGATGCGAGGATAGCCATTCCCTGGGGGATGAGGTAATTGCGGCCGTAACCGTCCTTAACCTCAACAACATCATCTTTGTAACCTAAGCCGGCTACATTCTCTTTAAGTATAATCTTCATTGTGTTGTGCTTTAATTAAAAACGGTTATTTTACTTCATCAAGTCAGTTACATAAGGAAGAAGTGCGAGGTGACGGGCACGCTTTACAGCCTGTGCCACACGACGCTGGAACTTCAAGGAAGTACCTGTGATACGGCGAGGAAGAATCTTACCCTGCTCGTTGAGGAACTTCTTAAGGAACTCAGGATCCTTATAGTCGATATACTTGATGCCGCTGCGTTTGAAACGGCAATATTTCTTCTTCTTTGTATCTACTGAGAGGGGAGTAAGATAACGGATTTCGTTCTGTGCTGCCATGATTATGCCTCCTGTGTTTTAGCCTCAGCCGCAGCCTCAGCGGGTTTCTCACTTGCTTTCTCTGCTCTCACTTTGCGACGCTTGTCGGCATACTCCTTCGCGTATTTGTCAAGACGGAAGGTAAGGAAGCGAAGCACGCGCTCGTCACGACGGAAGGCGGTCTCAAGCTTCTTTACTATTGTAGGATCTGCCTCGAATTCTACCAGATTGTAGAAACCTGTGGATTTCTTCTGGATAGGATAAGCGAGCTTACGAAGGCCCCAGAGCTCTTCGTTGACGATCTGTGCACCGTTAGATGTCAGAACATCCTTGAATTTTTCTACCGCTTCCTTCATCTGATCATCAGACAAAACGGGAGTTAAAATGAAAACGGTCTCGTAATTATTCATACGTTTTACCTATTTGGTGTTTAAAAAATTTACGGCGGTTTTCACCTGAAAGTATCCCTTTCTGCGAAAACCGCCGCAAATTTACAAAAAATATTTTATTTATACAAATAATCTGTGAGCTGTGAGGGCATAAAATTCTCAATGAAGCTTACATGCTTCGCTACCTCCGCCTCTCCCATCTTGACGAATACATGGAGCGACTTGCGGCTCTCCTCGTCGCGCTGTGCGTCGAAAAGAAGGAGGTAACCCATCACGATATAACCTGCCATCTCTACAAGACGACGTGCCATGAAGTCGAGAAGCTCATCGTTCTTCTCCCCTGTCACTTTCTCCACGGCTGCGGCATACTGCTGAGTCATGAAGTCGAGGGTAGCCTTCACATTCTCATCCTCGGCTGAAACTTCCATAGTCTGCTGCTCCTTGATCCAGTTGAGATATGTGCCGGTGGTGACGTGGCGGATTGCTGCCACTACCTGAAGCTGAGTGGTTCCTTCATAGATTGATGTGATACGCGCGTCACGATAGATACGCTCGCAGGCGTAATCCTTCATGAAGCCGCTACCGCCATGAATCTGAATGGCATCGTATGCGTTCTGGTTGCAGAATTCTGATGTCATACCCTTTGCAAGGGGTGTGAAGGCATCGGCAAGACGGCTGTAGTATTTAGCCTCTTTCTTCTCCTCTACTTCAAGCTTACGCTCTTTGGCGATATCATCATAGATCTTGTAGATATCCACGAAGCGTGAGCATGCGTAAAGAAGCGTGCGGCTTGCATCAAGTTTCGCCTTCATTGTGGAGAGAATCTCAGCTACCGCAGGGAAGTTGATGATCTCCTTGCCAAACTGCTTACGCTCCTTGGCATACTGGAGTGCCTCCCTATACGCAGCCTCGCTGATACCGACGCTCTGTGCGGCGATACCGAGACGCGCACCGTTCATCAGCGCCATCACATACTTGATAAGACCGAGACGACGGCTGCCTACGAGCTCTGCGGGAGCATCCTTGTAAACGAGCTCACATGTCGGACTGCCCTTGATACCCATCTTGTTCTCTATACGGCGTACATCCACGCCGCCGTTGCGCTTGTCGTAGATGAACATTGAGAGTCCGCGGCCATCCTTTGTGCCCTCCTCTGAACGAGCAAGTACAAGGTGAATGTCGGAGTCGCCGTTAGTGATGAAGCGTTTCACGCCATTGAGCACCCATGTGCCATCCTCTTTCTGAGTGGCTTTGAGCATTACCGACTGAAGGTCTGATCCGGCATCGGGCTCGGTAAGGTCCATTGACATTGTCTCACCCTGGCATACGCGGGGGATATATTTCTCCTTCTGTGCATCGTCCGCAAACTCATAGATAGTCTCGGCACAATCCTGAAGACCCCAGAGGTTCTCGAAACCTGCATCCGCACGGCTCACCATATCGGCTGCCATGATGTAAGGAGTGATCGGGAAATTGAGACCGCCGAGACGGCGAGGCATTGACATACCCATAAGGCCTGCTTTGCGACATGCCTCAAGATTCTTTTTTGTGCCATCGGCATAAACCACGCGGTTGTTCACAACCTTGGGTCCCTGATGATCCACATCCTCAGCGTTCTCTGCGATGATATCGCCGCAAAGCTCGCCCACGATGTCGAGCACGCGATCATAGCTGTCGATTGCATCCTCATAGTTGAGGGGCGCGTAGTCATATTTTTCCGCATCTGCGAAGTTGCGCTCTTTCAGCTTCACGATCTTCTCCATCAAGGGATGGTTGAGATGAAGCTTGAACGCCGGATTGTCATTATAGAAATTTGCCATGGCGTTATTTCGAATTCTTTTTGTAATACTTGATTAATTTGGGCACTACATCCTCCACTTTGCCGGTGATGACATAGTCGGCGATGGAATTGATGGGGGCGTTGGGATCGGTGTTGATTGAGATGATAATGGATGAGTCCTGCATACCTGCTATATGCTGGATCTGTCCTGACACACCGCAAGCGATGTAAAGCTTGGGACGCACGGTCACACCTGTCTGACCAATCTGACGGTCATGGTCTGCCCAACCTGCATCTACAGCGGCACGTGTAGCGCCTACCTCACCGCCCAATACGTCGGCAAGCTGCTCCAGCATCTCGAAGTTCTCCTTGCTACCCATGCCGTAGCCACCGCATATGATAATGGGGCTTCCCTTGAGATTTACTTTTGATTTCTCGATGTTGCGGTCGATTACCTCTACAACATAGTCCTCGGGCTTGGTGTATTTGTTTACATCAAGCTCTACAACCTCTCCGGAATAGTTTGAATCCTTCACCTCTTTCTTCATCACGCCCTCGCGAACTGTAGCCATCTGAGGACGGCACTCGGGATTGACGATAGTTGCCACGATGTTACCACCGAAAGCAGGACGGATCTGAAGAAGAAGATCCTTATATTCATTACCCTTCGCATCCTTGTGGTCGCCGATCTCGAGAGAAGTACAGTCAGCTGTCAGACCGCTGTGGAGAGCGGATGATACACGCGGACCAAGGTCACGACCGATTGAAGTCGCACCCATGAAAGCGATACGGGGCTCTATCTCCTTGAAAAGATTGATAAGGATGGAGCTGTGGGGAAGAGAGGTATAGGGATAGAGACGCGCATCTTCCACCTTATAGACACGGTCAACACCGTAGGGGAAAATCTGCTTCTCTATATCCTTAAGATTATCACCTGCCACTACAGCCTCCAGTTTGATACCGAGCTGGTCGGCGAGTGCACGTCCTTTTGTGAGGAGTTCGAGGCTGACATCGGCAATCTTGCCGTCTTCATACTCGCAGTATACGATCAAATTATTCTTGTCAGTTGCCATTGTCTTAGCCGATTGTGTGGTTAGCGATTAATTCCTTGATGAGGCCTTCAAGCTCCTCATCATTACTCTCTACGCGGCGCGCATCTTTTGCAGTGAATACAACGTTCTCAATTCCCTTCACCTTTGTGGGAGAACCGGCGAGACCGCACTGAGCGAGATCCGCTTCTACAGTCTGGGTATTCCACTCCTGGATGCCGAGATAGGGGCGTTTCTCGATGAATTCTTTCTTAGCCTCATCAGCTCCTACCTCTGAGGGAGAGGCGGCATATTTATATTTCTGCACATTCTTGGCATTGCGGGGACGGCATGCATCAGCGGAGCCGTTAACGGTCACTACCAAGGGGAGAGGAGCCTTGACTGTCTCCACGCCGCTCTCGATACGACGCTTGATAAGAGCCTTGCCATTCTCTACCGAGATGATATCCTCTGCGTATGTCACCTGAGGAAGACCGAGCTTCTCGGCGATCTGCGGACCTACCTGGGCTGTATCACCGTCAATAGCCTGACGGCCACCGATGATCAGGTCATATTTTCCAATCTTACGGCATGCCATGCTCAATGCGTAGCTGGTAGCCAATGTGTCGGCGCCGGCGAATGCTCGGTCGGAGAGAACGATTCCGCCATCTGCACCTCTGTAAAGGCCCTCGCGGATGATTTCCGCCGCGCGACCCGGACCCATGGTCAGGAGAGTTACTGTCGTGCCGGGATACATATCCTTCAGTTTCAATGCCTGCTCAAGGGCGTTGAGGTCTTCAGGATTGAAGATTGCCGGCAGCGCGGCGCGGTTGATCGTGCCGTCTTCTTTCATGGCGTCTTTCCCGACATTGCGTGTATCAGGAACCTGCTTGGCCAATACAATGATGTTTAAACTCATAACTTAGATTATGTTTAGTTTATTTATATTCCTCGTTATTTCCAAATTCCTCAGCTTCTCCCCTGTCCTCCCATCCTCTTTCCCAACGACTTTATTCCTTTTCAGGACATTCTTTACCGCTGACAAAGTATTCGGGGAAGCAAAGTTAATAAAATATTTCTAAAACAATAAAATATCTGCACATTATTTATCATTATGTGCAGTCTTTTTCCGGGATAGTGAATTGAGTCGGTCTTTACAGGGTAATACTTTGTAATATATCCTTTAGTTTTTGCATATTAGATTTGAACGATGTAATTTTACTCTGTTTTTCTACTCATAAATTATTTCACATCATGAATTTATCAGTATTAGCAAGAAAGTTTTCCATATTGTGTACTGCGGCGGCAGCTTTTACCTCATTAGCGTTATCCGCTTCTGCCGCTCATACAGATTCATTAATTTCAATGAAAGCGGCTTCTACTAAAATCGTTTACATTGACGGTAAGCCGCAGGATAAGACACTGGAGGCTGCCACCCGCGATTCCATAATCCGTGTGGTGCAGACTTTCTATTATGATCAGTTCCGCCATTTTCAGGATCCTGATGCTCCCTATTTCCTCTTCATGAGCAAAGAGGGAGGTCTCTCCATGGGTATCGGCGGAAGCGTGCGCATGCGCGCTTATTACGACTGGAACGGCGCCATGCCTACCCCCTCCTTTGCCCCTTACACTATCCCTATACCTGCGAATCCTCTCTCCATGAGGCATTTTTCTTCTACCCCTGCCGGCACAGGACTATTCTTTCGTGTGATAGGATATAACAGAACTTTGGGTAATTACCAGCTATATATCGAGACTGATTTCACCGGTTACCAGAGTCGGGATCTCAAACTGAAAAAGGCATATGCTACGGTGAGGGATTTCACTATCGGATATGCTACCTCGACATTCTCCGACCCTGCCGCTCAGCCGGTGGTGATTGATGCCGCGGGAAATAATAATAAATTCTCCAATACCTCCGTCCTTGTGCGTTATATGCCCTGTTTCCGAAAGAAATGGTATGTGGGCGTTTCTTTGGAGACCCCTGCCTCTGCTATCGACCAGACGGGAACATCCGCCAAGCCACGCAGCGAATGGCTTCCTGATCTGGCAGCCCTCGCCCAATATGAATGGGCTCCCGGTCAACATGTGCGTCTAAGCGGTGTGCTTCGCACCCTCCCCTATCGCGACCTTACCAACAATAAGAATCATAATCCTGTAGGATGGGGTCTGCACCTCAGCTCTGTAAGCCATCCCTCACGATCTCTGACAGTTTATGCCAATTTTTCAATCGGGCGTGGTATTGCCGGATTAGGTGGAGATATGGTTTATGGCAGATATGATCTTGTCCAGGATCCTCAAATCTCCGGCACTCTTTACGCACCAATGACTATCGGATGGTGTGCCGGACTTCAATATAATTTCCGACCTGATTTCTTTATCTCGGCCGCTGCCAGTCAGACGCATCTCTCGCTGCGTGATCCCGCGCCCGCGGATGATTATAAAAATGGTACATTCGCTTGTCTTACCGCCTTTTGGAATATCCTACCGCGTGTAAGCGCAGCCGCCGAACTCGACTATGGACGACGCGCTAATATCTCGGGAGCATCTCGTAACGCATGGCGCGTTAACGCAATGTGCGCTTTCTCTTTCTAACCCGCTTTTTTACCCCTCCATCATAACATAGAAAAAAACAGCTGCATCGCGACATATGATGTCGATGCAGCTGCTTTTTTTGATGGAGACTTAAAGACACTCTTTATATCTCTTCTTACTTCATTATCTTTATGGTCTTGCTTACCTTCTTCCCTGTCGAGTCACGACCTGTAAGGGTTGCGATATAGACACCTGACGGAACAGAGAGTCTGATCTGAGAAGCATATCCGTCGGCGGCAAGCGAAACATGGCGTTCTGCCTCAGCTCCCATAACGCTATATAATATCAGCTTCAGATCTTTTACGCCTGCGGGAGCCGAATAAGTTATCACACCGTTTCCGCATGCCAGGGTCATACCTCCGCCGATATTCTCCCCGATACCTGAGGTATCTTCCGGATTCCCCATTGTAAGCGTGAAGGGAGTGTGAGCCTTCACAGAGGGGATGCGAAGATAGAAATGTCCTCCTTCCGTATCATGATAGAAGGAATGTCCCTCCATAACGGTCAGGTCAGACACGTTGTTTACCTTTACAAAAGGAGTCGTGGTCAGTATTCCTTTACCTTTCATTCTTGCCGGAGCCTCCTCACTATTTTCAGGCTCTTCCGTCTCCTCCTGCTCATCGCCGTTTTCCGGCTCTTCAATTTCCGGCTCTTCGGGTTCAGACTCCAGGGACTCAAGCCGTATGGACTCGGCTGACAGTCCCTCATAATCAGTTGAGAGAGGGAAATCATGTATACGGATAATTATGTCGCGGTGCTCGGGCATACCCTCCCAACCGTTTCCTTCATAATCTATGTCGATAGCCAACTGCTTATTCTCTCCCTCTCCCAGAAGGCTTCCGCTAAAGGTGGTGAGCAGATATGAGCCGTCGCTAATACTGTTCACATCCTCATGATTATCCTCATAGAGAACGCTTCCATCGGCTGTCACGCTCTTGGTCGCGAAATAATCTACTATAAGTTCATTCTCTTTTATCTCTGCTGTAGATGTGAATGTATCCTGACGGTAACGGGTGATGAATGATCCTCGCCTCATGAAATGAGGTATTACATTTGTAGGAGCATTGTATTCCACTTTAGACCCTCCGCGATATACCGTGGTGAAATCATTCATATCCAGCCAGTCTCCTTCAGGGAAGTTTACTGTTTTGACTGTTGACTCATCCAGTACGGGAGCCACATACATATCAGGTCCCCAGTAATATGCACCTATCTCATTTTTCAGTCGGCTCTTGTTCTCATCCATATAGTTTGCCGGGCGTGCTATCGGTGTGCCATAGCGTGTATATGCGTATGACTGCGAATAGAGATAAGGGAGATATGCGTAACGGAGATTTATCGCATCGCGCACATCATCGCGTATCTGTTCATACTGCGGAAGGAATACCTCGGGATATTTCTGAGAATGTGTACGCATGGAGGGATAAAATACGCCCAACTGCACCCATCTGCGGTAGAGATTGGGGATAGTGCCGACCTCTTCGTCAATGAAGCCGCCTATATCCGAACCAAGATAACTGATACCGGACATCGCTCCGCTGACGAGAGCGGGCACCTGCGCTTTCAGTCCCGCCCAGCTGCGGGCTATATCTCCGGTCCAGGGGAAGGCATTGTAACGCTGCATACCGGAAGTGCCGGCACGAGGCATAGTGATAAATCTCTTGTCGGGCTGCGCCTCCTTGATAGCTGAATATGCTGCGGCATTCCATAGAAGACCATATTCATTATGCACCTGCTCCTTTGTGCCCTCTTTATACCGGGAGTCGGCATCGTGGCGCTCCGGCTCGCCAAGGTCGAGCCACCAGCTCTCGATTCCCTCTTTTGTACGGGCTTTATACAGCTCCTGATACCATCGTGCAGCATCGGGATTGGTGATGTCGAGAAGTCCTACCTTGCTGCTTTCCAGCCAACCCATATTACTTACATCCTCATCTGCGAGATAACCGTTGTCGCGGAGATAATCGTAGTTACCGCTGCGGGTGGTGAAATAGGGCTCTGTAATGGCTATTGTATGCACGTTCTGTTCTCTCAGTCCCTTCAACATCTCTTCCGGCTCGGGATATGCGGAACGCTCCCAGTCGATGCGTCCCATTCCGCTTGTGCCCTGACCTACGTCTCCTGTCTGCCAATGGATATCGAATACTATTCCATCAATCGGAATATTGATATCTTTCGTGCTCTTAACGGCATTTTCAGCCTCCTGACGTGACTTGAAACTGAATTTGGATGTGATATAGCCCAAAGCCCAGAAGGGAGGCAATGCCTGACGACCGGTCAGAGTGGTGTAATTCTGCATTACCTTTTCCATATCGCCTCCTCCCACAAAATAATATGAGATCGGATCCTGACTGCGGCTGCTGTAACTGCTCCCATATTGCGATGGTATGATTCTCGCGCCTTCATAATGATCATCGAAGTAGACTCCGTATCCTTCGGTGGAGAGGTAGAAGGGTATACATATATTACGGGCTAAAGATGCACCTTGTCCCCAGTTGCCCTGCTGGTTATTATCCATCAGCATCGTCTGTCCCTCCCAGTTGATGAGATTGCCGTTGTAACCTCCGCCGTAAAATGCGCGGTCGTTCATCCCCTGGAATGTCACTGTGACGTTACCTCTCTTATTGGATAGACCTCCCAATTCCTCCAGCGCCGGAGTCGAGCTGTCGCCTTGATTAAAGAATGAAAGGATTGAAGTGGATTTATTGATCTCTACCTCCACTCCTTCAGGAATAGAGAAACGGATGGTCCGGTCATCTTCATTGATATTGAAGAAGGCTCGGTCTATCTCATACGTTTCCTTCTCTTCGTCTGAAATTACGGAGATGGTGCGTCTCTCCTCACGACCTTCATCAGAGTTGAGAAGCGTAAATACCTTCACGATATCTTTACTCCATGGAGTTAGGTATATCTTCCCTTTTTCCGAATTTATTACGACTCTGTCAGTATCATCCACTTCGTAATCAAGTACAGCTCCCAGTCCTTCGCCTGCGGGGAGTGTGACACGCAGAGGGAGAAATTGGTCATTGGCATGCTGCGTCTTGTCTCCATCCCGGAAGATTAATGCCAACTTGGAATAGGACTGATCTTTATCGACCCCAAACCATTCGGCTATCGACGGCTCAAAATCTATATAGAAGAGGTCGGGACGTTTTTCGTCCTGCTTCATAAAGAATTTCTCATCGGGCGCGAACCAATCGGGCGCTCCGGTCCAGTCTGAATCAGCAGCTCCCTGCTTTATCAGTCCGGCGTGGACATGAATCGTATCGGAATAACGCAGTTTCCCTGTCGTGTTGTAGGCTCTGTTGAAATAGAGACGCGCCACATCCTTTGCTGTGGGCACCGCCGGCTCAAGCCAATATTCTATCTCCGGGAGGACATTGTTAGGATCATATTCTGATTTCAGCCCTTTATCTCCGCTTATCGTGTAGACATGTCCTGTCTTAGCCGTGAACAAAGGGGTGGATGACTGTATCTCTCCATCTGAAAGGGTATAGAAAGAACATGTCAAAGCGACATTCTCTGGCGCTGTAAACTCATAGTCAAATATTACGGAGTTAAGAAAAGATTCCAATTCTCCTTCCATATCAATACCTCCGCCATGTATATGCACATGTATGTTCTCCCAATTCTCTGTATTATGGAAATGCAGGCTCCAGGTGATATCATCTCCCGGCTCGGGAACACTATAGACATATTCTTCCCAACTGTTATTAACGGGAGAATAGATCATTGATTTCCCGTTGATAGGAAGTCCTGGCTGCTGGTTGGCGGGATAGCGTGGATTGGAGTTCCTTGTGCTGCTGAATATCGCCTGACCCTTATGGAGATGCTCCGGCACACGGTAATACCAGAAACCGGTCTCATCATCTTTTGTCATCTGCTCGCCGGGCCATTCATGATTTGCAATCGCTGTCCCGCTTGACTCATCATAAACATAGGCGTACATATCGGGCCAAGTCACATCGGCTATGACATAGACGCCTCCATCTTCGGGCACCGCTCCTGCTGCCGGCAGATAACTTGTCACGCTCAGAAGCAAAGCGCCTGCGGATATTACTTCTTTGATTTTCATGTATAAGGTTATTTAGTTTAGTTGAATTTCTTATAGAGTCTCCTATTCGATTAGGATTAGGATTAGGATCATTCCCCGATAGGGATAAGGTGGAGAGTGGGATCGATACGGAAGATAGAGGGTTGGTCAAGTATTGCCTCCCTTTCCCCGAAAGTGAAACATGGATGATATCGCAGGGAGAGATTTTCAGCATACGCCTCGGGATTGACAATCCTGATATAGTCAGAATAAGTGATATATCTTCCTCCCATACTCTCGAGATGAGGCGTATGTATCTGGAGATCTATCAGTCCCCCTTTCCCTTTCATATACCCGCATAGAGCGATCAATGCCATTTTACTCCCGGAGGGCACCAAAGAGAACATACTCTCGCCGATAAAGGAGTTGCCGGAAATGACTCCATATAATCCTCCGACGGGACCTGCCTCCTCCGGGCGACCCTTTTCCCATATTTCAACAGATGCCGCCGCGCCTATCTTATGGAGTGCTGTATACGACTCTATATGATCGTCGCCGAGCCAATACCCCGCCTCTTTATTCCGACCGTCCACTTCGCTGCAATTCCTTATCACTGACTCGAAATTGCGGTTGAAGGTGGCATAATATTTATCCTTATTCAGAAGCGTACGCATGGAATGTGATATATGCACCTCCTCAGGGAATAACACAAAGCGCATCAGCGGACAGTGCCATTGACGCTCCGGATTGTCTGCTGTTCCCCATGGAAAGAATCCATATTTATATGCTGTGAGAAGACGACTCACCGAAAGATCACCTCCGAATGCTACCATCCCCTCATCTCCCAAAGTATCCATCGGATTATTACCTATAACAGGTACAACCGACATCCTCGGATCCGGAAACCAGTTGCTGTCAGAATCCAATTTATATACATATGTATTGGGGATCCAGCCATAATGAGCCGCCTCCATATGTCGATCCACGAGCTTCACGTAGTCAGTATCCCTCTTTTTTATCCTCATTTTTCTCCTCCTTTCCTCGCTTCTATTGAAATGCTATCCCCCTTCAGTTTTACCTTCACCTCCCCGCCGTTTTTCAATCCTCCCAAAAGGATTTCCTTGCTGAGCGGTTTCTTGAGATAGCGTGTGATGACACGCTCCAGTTCGCGGGCTCCATATTCGGGAGTAAATCCCTTATCCATCAGCCACTCCCGTACATCCTCATCCATCTCAATATTAATGTTGCGCGCCGAAAGCATATCCTCCAATGCCCGGAGCGACTTATCAAGTATGAGTCTCGCCATTTCGCGATCCATGTCATGAAATACCTCTATTCCGCTCAGACGGTTGAGAAACTCCGGTTTGAATACCCTTTTCACCTCTTTCAGCATCGCCTCTCCCGCAGATGTCCGGCTTGCAAAACCGACCGACGCCTTATTGGCATGTTGTGCTCCGGCATTGCTCGTCATAATAAGAATGACATTGGAGAAATCAGCTGTGCGTCCCTGATTGTCGGTCAAAGTCGCGTAATCCATCACCTGCAGAAGGATATTATAGATGTCGGGATGTGCTTTCTCTATCTCGTCAAGGAGAAGCACACAGTTCGGGGTCTTGCGGATAGCATCCGTAAGCAGTCCTCCGTCATCATAACCGACATATCCTGCCGGCGAACCGATTAACTTGGCAATAGTGTGTTTCTCGGCATATTCCGACATATCGAATCTCACCAATCCGATACCCATCTCCTTAGCCAGCATTTTTGCCAGTTCGGTTTTTCCCACACCTGTCGGTCCGACAAAGAGGAAAGAGCCCATAGGCTTGTGCTCATCTGTCAATCCCGCCTGCGACATCAGCACAGCTTCCGCAACATCCCTTACCGCCTCATCCTGCCCATAGACATGCTTCAGCAAGCGGTCGGTAAGAGAGATGCAATATTCCATACTTTCGCGTTTCATCGCCAACGCATCTACCTTGCAGACTCGCGCCAGAACTTCAGCAAGTAGGTTCACATCCACTATCTTCTCGCCCGATTCCGGATCGGGATGAAGGAGGCGGTAGGCACCTGCCTCATCTATCAGATCTATAGCCTTGTCGGGCAGTGAACGGCCATGAATATGACGGCGGCTCATCTTTACGGAATATTCCGCAACATCTCCCGAATATTCCACTCCATGATAGGCGGAATAGCCGGGTATTAGATTATTCAGAATTTTAATCGCCTCCTCCTCAGAGGGTTCTTTCACCTCTATCTCCTGGAAACGGCGGGAAAGGGCTTTATGCTTCTGGATGGATTTCTTGAATTCTTCGTATGTGGTAGCCCCGATGAAGCGGAGTTTGTCACCTTCAAGATATTTCTTCAGCATATTGGAGGCATCCAACGAGCTGTCTCTGACCGCCCCTGCGCCCACCATTGTATGGATCTCATCGATATAAATAATCGCGTTTCCCTCAGCGGAAGCTCCTTCCAGTACTCTTCTCAGCTTCTCTTCAAATTCACCGCGATATTGGGTGCCGGCTATCATTGCCCCCATATCCATCTGGTATATCTTGGCTCCTTTCAATCGCTCGGGCACTCTCCCATCCTCTATCATCCGTGCGAGTCCATAAATAAGCGCAGTCTTTCCTACGCCCGGGTCGCCGATATGAAGAGGATTATTCTTATCTTTTCGGCATAGTATCTGAATAGTGCGCTCCAGCTCCTCCTCTCGTCCGATAAGGGGATTGCGTCCTTCAAGGGTGTCATTAATGCAGACCACCTCCGATTTCCAGTCGGTAGATGAATCCGAGACGCCATAAAACTCGTCAGTTTCCCAACTTTCCCATTTCTCATCTTCATCCGTCGAACCGGTCGCGACACGAAGAAATTCGTCCATATCTTCCAAATTCTTCTTCACCTCCTCGCCGCTTATCATCTCAGCTTCCTCGGAGATTGCCTTTTCCCTCTCTAATATGGAGCTAAACCATGTGCCGAAACTTTTTGCATCAAGACAATCCCGTAGAAGGGTCGATGCGAACGTCAGCTCCTCCCGGTCCTCGAAGAGAACCCTGAGCCAATGGTATATCGACACTTTATCCTTTGATGAAGATATGGCATGCGCCGCAGCATCATCAAAATATGTGGTGAAGGCATTGGAGGCGATCACCTCCTCTATCTCAAATTCATTATTTGAACGTATATTATTCAACTCCTCCGATATATATCGGGCGAGCGACCGGAATGGTTCCCCTTTTATCTTGCTGCAATTCATCATCTCTTTATGAATAGAAGGGAGAGAGAGAATCACCATGAGGAGATGTTCCGGTGTAAGTATTCTATGGCGGAGCCGGCATGCCAGATCCTGCGCTGCTACAGAGCAGAGTCCTAAGTCAGGTGTTAAGCTTATCTGTTTTGACATATCGTCTAAAAATCTTCAGTAAATGTGTAAAATCAGTTTATGATTTATTCAATCTTATTTAAAGTTAAGGTGCTTAGTAGGCTAAGCGATAATCCGTGCGCCCTTCGATTACAATATAGTTTGACAATCGATTAAAACGGCAGATCTACTTTCTCTACTGTCACTTTAAGGGGATATCCCTCCTCACGCGCCGACTCGATAGTGATCTCGCATAAGGTGTTGGCTATATCTAACGGATAGTCACCTACGACAGCTTTACCAGTATTATGCACTTTAAGCATAAGTTCCAACGCCTCCGTATGCGATTTGCTATATATTTCCATCAATATCATAGTGACAAAATCCATGGGGGTGAAATCGTCATTATGCAAAACTACGCTATATTTCTGGGGCGGACGGATGTGAGTCCGGACACGTTCCTTATATTCGGGATTAAACTGTGACATCTTAATAATTATATTTAAGCAGTTAGTTATAGATTGTTTTTTACTTTTTATGCAAATTTAATCTTTAATACCCCATACAGCAAAATTTCAGCCAATTTTTTTAATTTCTCTTTGGGGTCTTATCTTTAATCTGCTATCTTTGCAATGGAAAATAGACAGAGTCATTATATGAAATCAAAAATATCCCCTTTTTTACTGCTCTTCTCGATTGCCGCTTTCGCCCCCGGTGTCAGCGCAGAGTCATTTGATGAATATATCAGCGATGCGAGGGCGGCATACCAGCGCTATGACTTCGCTGAGGCTGCCCGACAGTTAGCCAACGCTCGTAAGAAGATGAAGGGGGATGATCTGATTGAAAAGGAGGAGTCATCCTTGCTTCAGTCGCAGCTTAATTTGGCAAAGAGTTTTATAGAGCGTGTGGAGAAAATAACGGTGCTTGATTCTATCTCTGTCGATAAGGCTGCGTTCTTCAAGGCATACCGCCTCCCTGCAAGCGCCGGCTATCTGAGCGATGCATCTTCCCTCCCTCATAAGGCGAATGATGTGGAATACGTTTTCACCAACGAAGGAGAGGATTTCAAAATGTGGGCTCAGCCCGACTCCACAGGCTTCTTCAATATCATGGAGTCTATCCGCCTCACTGACGGCAAATGGAGCGAGCCCGTCTCCGCGCCTGATGAGCTGCGAAATGGAGGCAATGCCGAGTTCCCTTTCATGATGGCTGATGGCGTGACTTTATATTATGCTTCCGATGGAGAGGAATCTTTAGGAGGATATGATATCTTTATCGCTACCCGCGATGCCGCCACTGGCGAATATCTCCAACCTATGAATATGGGTATGCCTTACAATTCACCTTTCGATGATTATCTTCTGGCTATTGACGAACTGAACGGTGTAGGATGGTGGGCTACCGACCGTAATCAGCTCGGAGAGAATCTTACGGTCTATCTCTTTAAAGTGAATGATACCCGCAGGAATTATGATCCTGACGAGGAGGAGGCGAATATCGCCGACCTCGCTCTTATCTCCGACTTCCATGCCACACAGGATCCGGAAGAGGATTATACGGAATTAATCGAGTCTGTCAGAAATATCAGTGTGGAGAAGAAAAAGAAAGTTGATTTCTATTTCCCCATGAAGGGAGGAGTAGTGATGACTTCCCTTGATGATTTCCAGACTTCGGGCGGCCGCGCCGCCATGCGCAAATACCTCGAGGCGGAGAAGAGATTAAACGAGATGTCGGAGGAATTAAAATCATTGCGCCGTGATTATGCCAGAGTCTCCTCCTCTTCGCTTGGACAGCATATCCTTGATTTGGAAAAGGAGATCGAGGCGGCGCGTGTGAATCTTAAAGCGCTCCGGAATGCTGTGTATAAAGCGGAAATTTAATTTTTCCTCCTCATTATAGAAATATTTAATATTTTGCCCCTCACTTTAGATTAAGGATTTCCTTATCAAATTTTTCTATGAAATAACACGGAAATGGATAAAGCACAAAAGGAACTTGCCGAATTGCGCCGTCTCCTTCTTCTCGAATATGAGGAGGAGAAGCGTTCTCATTCCGCTCTCTCCAAGAAGATCGGTCTGCAGCGTCTTGCCGAGAAGGGGGATGCATGGCTTGAGGTGCGCCCCGGACGGGTATATTACAATTCCCTCAATCAGCGTATACTGGAGGTCGAGCGCCTTTCGGACACTGAGGATGACCACCATTTTGAGTTTGGGAAGCCGGTAGCATTTGTTATCAGCTCCGGTGACTCAGGATCTAGCCCGAAAATTGCTTTTACCGGAACTGTCTCATACGTTGACGGCAATCGGATGGCAGTCTCTATCCCCGAATCGGCAATGGTGAATCGTCTGGAGGAGGCAGCCTCGGTGGCGGTCACAATATCTTTTGATGAAACGACATTCCGCGCTATGTTTGAGGCGCTCGACCGTGCCATCAATGCAAAGGGGAGACTGGCAGAACTGCGCGACCTCTTCTATTCCGGTAAGAAAGCCGCTGAATACACCCTCGCTCCCATGCGTTTCCCTTATCTTAATGAGTCGCAGGCGGAGGGGGTGAATAAGGTTTTGAGGGCTAAGGATGTGGCTATAGTCCACGGTCCTCCGGGTACGGGTAAGACAACTACCCTCGTGGAAGCTATCAACGAGACTTTACGTCGTGAGAGTCAGGTTCTGGTCTGCGCACAGAGCAATATGGCGGTCGACTGGATATGTGAGAAATTAGTGGATCGCGGCATCCATGTCTTGCGTATCGGTAATCCGGCGCGTGTCAACGATAAGATGCTTTCCTTCACTTATGAGCGCCGCTTCGAGGATCATCCCGATTATCCTTCGCTATGGAGCATCCGGAAAGCAATCCGCGAGCTTAGGGGTGCCCGCAAGAAAGGTAGCGACCAGTGGCATCAGAAGATGGATCGCCTGAAAGGGCGCGCCACGGAATTGGAAATCCGTATTAATCATGATCTTTTCAATACGGCTCATGTCATTGCCTCCACTCTTACAGGAAGTGCCAACCGTATTCTCTCCGGCATGCGTTTCTCCACCCTCTTCATAGATGAAGCGGCGCAGGCTCTCGAGCCGGCTTGCTGGATACCTATACGACGCGCGGGAAGAGTGGTTCTTGCCGGCGACCATTGCCAGCTTCCTCCCACTGTTAAGAGTTTTGACGCGATGAAGCAGGGATTGGGAAGGTCAATGATGGAACGCCTCGTAGATAACCACCCCGAGGCTGTAACTCTCCTTACCACCCAATACCGTATGAATGAGGATATCATGCGATTCTCTTCCGATTGGTTTTATGGCGGCGCTATGACGGCTTCTCCCGATGCTCGCAATCGTGGCATCCTCGAGCTTGACACACCTATCGAATGGATTGACACTTCCGAGATGATCAGCGAACTTGCGGAGATAGCCGATGAGGGTGACGATACCCGGGCTTACCGCGAATCATTGGCTGGTAATTCTTTCGGACGCATCAATAAGGAGGAAGCACAGCTCACGCTCCTTACCTTACAAAACTATATCAATAAAATCGGCAAACAGCGTTTCCTTGACGAGCGATTGGATATAGGGCTGATCTCACCCTATCGGGCACAGGTAAAATATCTTCGACATCTTATCGGTCGCCTATCCTTCTTCAAGCCCTTCCGCTCAATGATATCTGTAAACACCGTAGATGGGTTTCAGGGACAGGAGAGGGATATCATCGTAATCTCCTTGGTGAGGAGCAATGAAGATGGCGACATCGGTTTTCTGCGCGATCTTCGACGCATGAATGTAGCCATGACGCGCGCCCGCATGAAGCTCCTGATAGTCGGCGATACCTCCACCCTCTGCCGACATCCCTTCTATCGGAAACTGAAAGAGTATATTGACGGGCTATAAGTCCATCATCTCCTTTGTTGAAGTAGAAAATTAAGTAGCTGCTAAAAATTAATGAATAGATAAAACGAAGTAATTTTCGAGCAGATTAGTCCGCGGAGAGAAGGAGCATAGCGGGCTATGCGACTGAACTGCAAGGGCTAAGATGCCGAAAAGAACAAGTTTTATCGTTCAAGATTTTTTCAACTACTTTGTAAACATATATCGATTAATTTTTTAGTAGCTACTTTTATATTAAATTTGCAGAAAAGGCGAAGTTATGGCAGCAGAAAAATATCCGATTGGAATACAGACATTTTCAGAAATTATAAACGGAGGTTTTACATATGTGGATAAAACCCACTTTATTCCCAAACTTCTTAACCATTCGAAGTATTATTTCCTGAGTCGTCCGAGGCGTTTCGGGAAGAGTCTGTTTCTGTCTACTTTACACGCTTTTTTCGATGGCAAACGTGATCTGTTTAAAGGTCTTTATGTTGACAAAGCTGATTTGGACTGGAATCCATCACCGGTGTTGCACTTCGACCTCAACTCCGAAAATTTCCTTGATGAGGATGGTTTGCCCCATTTGCTTAACCGTCTTCTTGAAGATTATGAACGACAGTATTCCATTTCCATCAAATCCGACTCTATTTCTGGACGATTCGCGCGCCTGATAAGAGAGGCATTCGAACGTACGGGGCGTAAGGTAGTTATTTTGGTAGACGAATATGATAAGCCCTTGCTTGAAATTGAGGATAGGAAGGAGTTGTTTGAGAAAAACCAGGCGATTCTTAAAGGTTTCTTCGGCAACCTCAAGTCAATGGATTCCTATATCCGCTTCGCCTTTCTTACAGGAGTGGCAAGATTTAATAAGGTCTCCATTTTTTCAGACCTCAATAATATAAATGATATTTCACTTAATAATGACTTTGCCGACATTTGCGGCTGGACCGAGCATGAACTAACCTCCAATTTTGAGGGTAGTATCAATGATTTATCGGTGCGACTTTGTGAAAGTTATGAGTCTACTGTCGGCTCCCTTCGTTATTACTATGACGGCTATCGTTTCAGCGAGGAAGGATCCAGACTCTATAATCCTTACAGCGTGATGCTGGCATTGAGCGAAAGGAGGATTGAGGCATTTTGGTTTGAAACGGGCACTCCAACATTTCTCGCAAGAAGAGTGAAGGAGAGTGGTATTGTATTACCCGATTTCGACCATCAGTATTCCGATCGGGAGGATCTGCTGGAAGCCGGATTTGATACAGGATCCCCTATCGGACTAATGTTTCAGACCGGATATCTAACCATCGACTACTACGACCCCAGGCTAAGGATGTATAAACTTCGCTTCCCTAATCATGAGGTTGAGATTGGGTTTGCACGTCGTCTGATGCCGCTTTATATACCCAAAGGCGAATTATCTTCCTTCCCTTTCTCTCTGCTTAATTTCAAATTAAACCTTGTAAAAGGTGAGCCGGAGGAATTTATGGAGCGACTTAAATCCTTACTCAAATCATTGCCTTATGAATCACAGAATGAAGACAACTATCGCAATATCGTATGGTTGCTTTGCACTCTATGCGACACCGATACCTTGGCAGAGCGACATTCATATCGGGGACGTAGCGATCTGGAGGTAAAGACCACTGAATACATCTATATATTTGAATTCAAATATGACCGTAATGAAACAGAGGCAATGGAGCAGATCCATAACCGGGACTACGCAGGTCAATACCGGGCTGATAACCGCAAGGTTTTTCTTATCGGTGCTAACTTCTCATCGCGGGAAGCAGATCGCGGCCTTACCGGATGGGAGATTGAAGAGCTCTGCCGGTAATCTTTCTTCCCCCATACTTCACAAGCTCACCGACATCAATCGGGATAGTCATGTCAAAATCATGAAAATATAAGAGTAAGTCTCTTGTTGGGGAGTTTATTAAGGATACATTCGCGATATTTTCCGGCTCTGTCATTAACTCTGCCAGCCTCCTCATCCACGCTGACGGACGCTCATGTTTATCTCCCCTTTCGCTTCTGAGGGATGACGTAAAGCGCTTCTCATATTCCCTATCCTCCCTCTCTATTTTCGCCTGCAGCTTCGTAGGCAATAGGTATAAAGGATGCTCTTCCGACAGCTCCAGATCAAAAAGAGATAATGATAGCGCTTCTCCATTATATTGTTCCTTATAGTAGAAAATCCCCTCCCTCTCTATCAACTTAAACGATGGCTTCGCATAGTCATAGATATATAGATACTCCCTGTCGCGGCCGATCAGATTATTCACTATGTCAGTGAAGAGTCTCCCATGATTCCTGAAATTTATATTTACCGTCGAACGCTCCCCATATAAGTCTCTCAGGAATAAAGAAATCTCCTTGTATTGTTCGCTCCCGGTATCCAAACGCCGGAAACAGTTCCAGTCAAACCATTCCGGATTCTCCCCGGAGGATTTTTCAAACACCACTTTTTCAACTATCCCCTCCTCCGGAAGATAAGTCAACTGCATGGTCGCTATTTCGCTCCGCTCCAATTTTCCATCCGGATTACCCACCACTTTCGTTACCCCTTTAGCGCTGATAATCACACCATTTCTGAGTTGATCAACCGACGGCGCAGTGGCTACCGAGAAATTGACGGGATAGAGATCTATCTCCCTTTTTTCATGATTGAAGGTAAAGCAAAAGGTCTCTCCAAGATTATGAGGGAAAATCCAAAATCTTGACTTTCCTCCATCCTTATCATCTATCCATATTCCCGGAAGATCAGGAGCAACCAAATTATGACCGACGCTTCTCCTCAAGTCCATATCCACAATAGAAAGGCAAGCATATTTCACCACTTCCAACTGATAGTAAAACCATAACGGGCTGCACAACATCAAATCCTGACTGTCTCCCATGGCAACTCTTATATTCTCGAGAGTCTCATCAAACGCAATCGGCTTGGATGTGCTTCCAAGAGTCGGCATATCCTCGCGGAGCAATTTGATAAGATCTTCAAAAAGCGTCAGTGACTTTCGTACGTGCTCCTTCCTGATATCCCTCCCCTTTCCATTCGTTCCCCTGCCGGGACGCACGATATCGAAGGCAAAAAGAAGAATAAAAGGCACCGATATGCTCTCCGGCTCCCCCTTTCCTTCAGGGAAAAATTCAGCCGTCAGATTATCGTCTCCATCCTTATATCTGAATATCTCCTTCTCCTCCTGCGACAGTGAGCGTCCGCGTGTAGCGGCGATACGGAAGAGCATACGGCAGAATCGCTTCCGGAGAGCCATCTGGCTTCTACCCTCCCAGTTGAGATTAAGATAAACCTCAGAGGCGTTACTATATTCCTCCACGATTTCCTCCAAGGACTGTGCGATCCATTCACGGCACCACTTATCAAGGATATCATAATATCTCCCCACCGCCTTCGGATCGTCACGATGATCGGATACAGTCTCGAAAGAGACACCCCACAATTCCCGATATTCCCCCTCAGTATTAAAAAATAGCCGTGATTTATAAGCAATATCTATAATCTCGTACTTAGTCATAATTTAATTATTTCTCCCCTGTTACAAATCCATTCCCTTCCCAATTCACGAGTAAAGTTAATAAAAAAAGGCGGACTTTACTTTCTATTATATTCTTTTAATTATAAGAGTTTGGCGGCTGATTATACTTCTATTACTATTATCATCAATATTAATGATCACAGATTCTTCTCAGAATTTTAGATCATTAGCATGATCCAGGGATATTTATCCTTAAAAGGATATGGGATTTTTCACGGACTCCTTCCGGATGCTATCTGTGACCTATCCGTGAAAATCCGTGACCTATCTGTGATTAAAACAACTTCAGATCTATAAAATATCTCAATGTGAATAATCTCTGACACATACTAATGCAGGGGTGCATCAACAGCTAATAAACTTCTCCATACAAGTTATTTTGAATTCTTACAAAACCACCCTATAAATACCATTTGAAAGAACATCATATTTATCAGGGATAATCCTCGGCTTCATATCCTGTGCATGAAAATTAATTAGATATCCAAGATTAAAAGCGCCTAAGGACATATAGCATAATAACTGGCTGACCTCCTTATTCCCCATAAATGGTAGAGTTTTTAATTCAAGAGGTATCGCGCCCTCGACTAATAAATCTATCTTATAAGCATTTTGTATCTCGTATCCTTTATACAAAACGGGCATCGCTACCTGGTTATCACAGTTATAACCCAAAGCCTCAATCTCCTTTTTCAAAGCCAGTTCGTAAGCCCTTTCATAGAGATGATTACCAAGAATCCTTTTCACCTCATACACCGCTCCAATGATATCATGGGTCAATTTATTGATACTTAGTTCAACCATAGGGAATAAAAATTTTTCTTAAAATTAGAATAATAGTTTCATATTTCAAAGAATTAATATCTTTGTCTCCAACAATTCACTAACATAAATCACAGACGCCGCTCCGAATGGAAATCGTGCTTATCCAAAATCCTTTCAAGGATTTAAAATCCCCTTCATAACCCAAAAGATATCTAAAAGTCTGTGAAGCATCTGAGATAATCCCTTAAAAATCCGTGATATAAATAATAATATACGGCTGTTTAAATTTTTACTTTCCTCATCTCTACTCCTCCTATTGCTCTAATCCTTTACAAGGACGGGGGTTTAGGAGTTTCAACGTGCATTTAACAATTAATCAAAATGTTCCCCTGTCCTGTTGTCTGAAATTAAATCCTACTATCTAATTTTTCCTTATCACAGATGAGGCGCGGATTTACACGGATGCTTCACAGATGGGGGATTTTCTTCTTGGATAGGTTTGTGGGATAGTCATTGATTGGATAGGTTGAAGATTTTAAATCCTTAAAAGGATTTTGAGATGAGACACGGAGCGCAGCCGGATGGAATCCGTGCATATCCAAAATCCTTTCAAGGATTTAAAATCCCCTAATTACCTAAAAGATATCTAAAAGTCTGTGAGCATCTGAGAGAATCCCTTAAAAATCTGTGATAAAAAATAAGAACCTTTCATGTATTCAAAGCTATATTATCACATACATAATCTGATTTTCACTAATGGATCACAGGTGCCTCTCCGGATGGAATCTGTGCTTATCCAAATCCTTTCAAGGATTTAAAATCCCCTACA
Source organism: Bacteroidales bacterium (assembly GCA_014800895.1). Classification (GTDB taxonomy): domain Bacteria; phylum Bacteroidota; class Bacteroidia; order Bacteroidales; family Muribaculaceae; genus Lepagella. The sequence goes on along the minus strand of JAAVFG010000055.1, from coordinate 2,963 downwards.
TACCTAAAAAGATATCTAAATATCTGTGACGCATCTGAGAGAATCCCTTAAAAATCTGTGATAAAAAACACCAATACAAAGGGTATAAAGCTTTTTATCCCCAGAATAAACAGAGGCAGCAATCAAGTATTCTCAACTTGTCAGTAAGAAAATTACCAAAAACATCGCAATATCGCGGAAAAATTCCCTCATTTCCCTCACTTCCTGAAAAAACTATTAAATAGCTCGTTATTACCCCTTCTGACAACACATATTTTACATTAAATTTACTCTCGCAATAAATGCCCACTCCCGGAAATTCATGCGAAAAAACGGTTTTTACCCTAAAAAAATCTAAAGTTAGCAACGAGATTCAAAAAATTTCACTAACTTAGCAAAACCTTTAGGGGAGAAATCCTGAAGGGACTGGAAAAGCGTTAGCTTTCTTTCTATGTTAAACCGAAATCGCCAAATCTTGGATAACTATAATAGAAAGAAGGATCAACGCTCTTCCATGTGGTCCATGCGATCATGTCGGGATAGACAGGTAAGCCAAGCTTCCCCCTCTATCCGTACCTCCGCATACAGACTTCATGGAGAGGGCATTTATTCTTTCTTTCCGAATATAGTTTAGGCGTTTGGCGATGCCTGGTTTAACATCGGAGAGAGACTGAATCCCCTCTCCTTTTTGTATACCCATGGAGTCGTAGACCCACGGATTTTTACACCCATGGATTTCTACACCAACCTAATCCTGAATGTAGGGACGTACCCCAGGTGTGTCCGTAAACATCCGACAATGTAGGGACGTACCTCAGGTGCGTCCGTAACAATAAAAACATAACTAACTATGCCACTTTTCAGAATAACAGTAAAAACCCCGAAAAACGCCAACGGCATCCGTCTTGAGCGCGGCATGACCGTTGATGTAGTCTCCAACTCAATGAGCAATCCCGTCCTCTCCAACGGCGGTCAGCCCGTAGCCGATGCCTTCATGCGCATCTACGGAATTGATATCAAGAAAGCCGGGGCGCTCAATATGTCATATCTGAACGTGGAACGAATCGGATAAATAACAATAACGTAATATGGGAAATATAAAAAAGCCAACTTTAGAAGCCTTAAAGCAGTATGTTGGGAATTATTCTCAATCTAATCTATTTGAAAAAATAGGTAAATATGCGAAGAAGGCAGGAATTAAAACGGCGTATTCAGCTTTATTGCTTTACTATGCTCTAATGGATGGAGAGGTGCCAATGAAAGATAAAGCGATTGTGCTTGGCGCATTGGGGTATTTTATATTACCTGTAGATCTTGTGCCGGATGCAATCCCATTTGCAGGATTTTCGGATGATGGAGCTGCTTTATTGATGGCTTTGAGAACTATTTGGAGTAACATTACTGAGAATACCAAATATAAAGCACGCACAAGATTGGAGTCTTGGTTCGGGAGTGTATCAGACTCTGATTTGAATCTTTTCTAAATAATCTGTAAATCTTCAGACACTTCTTTGGAGACTACAAAAGTCATCAATAAATATAATATTTTATAATGATTACAGAAGTTTGTCCACATTGTGGTAATACTGTAGGAGGCGTTTTCTCCCCTTCTGCCACAAGAAAAACGCTTTCCACTCTTGCAAAGACAGGTGGTATGAAAGCTGTTTTAGCTTATGTCGGATCTGTAATTCCTGGATTTGGGACTGTAGCTGGAGTCTTTGCAGGAGCCACTTTAGACTTTATATATGGGGACGATATAAAGAAATTCATTGACAAAGTGGCAGATGAATTCTCTAACAATAAAGTATATGTTTTTGAATGTCCTCAGTGCGGATACTCATGGGCAAAGAAAGAAGAAGAGATTGCGGATGAGTATGATGACTACGATGAGGATTATTACGACGATAATTATATTAATACCATAGGAGTAAAACCGCACGTGAACATCGGTACGCTTGGTCATGTGGATCACGGTAAGACTACTCTTACTGCTGCAATCACTAAGGTTCTTGCAGAGCAGGGTCTCTCAGAACTTCGTTCATTCGATTCTATCGATAACGCTCCTGAGGAGAAAGAGCGTGGTATTACAATCAATACTGCACACGTTGAGTATCAGACTGCATATCGTCACTATGCTCACGTTGACTGCCCGGGACACGCTGACTATGTGAAGAACATGGTAACCGGTGCTGCTCAGATGGACGGTGCGATCATCGTAGTTGCTGCTAATGAAGGACCAATGCCTCAGACTCGCGAGCACATCCTTCTCTCTCGTCAGGTGAACGTACCTCGCTTGATTGTTTTTCTCAACAAGTGCGATATCGTAGACGATGAGGAGATGCTCGAGCTTGTTGAATTGGACATGCGCGACCTTCTTGATCAGTATGAATATGATGGCGACAATACTCCTGTCATCCGTGGTTCTGCACTTGGCGCGCTTAACGGCAATAAATATTGGAAAAAATCAATTTGGGAATTAATTGATGCGATTGACAATTGGATTCCCCTTCCTCCCCGCGATATCGACAAGCCCTTCCTTTTGCCTGTTGAGGATGTATTCTCAATCACAGGGCGTGGTACTGTAGTAACCGGTCGTATCGAGACTGGTATCGTTAAGGTAGGTGATGAGGTACAGATCCTCGGTCTTGGTCAAGACCGTAAGACTACTGTAACAGGTATTGAGATGTTCCGTAAGCTCCTCGATCAGGGTGAGGCTGGTGATAACGTAGGTCTTATCCTTCGTGGTGTTGATAAGAATGAGATCAAACGTGGTATGGTGCTCTGTCATCCCGGACAGATTAAAGCTCACGATCACTTCAAGGCACAGGTTTATATCTTGAAGAAAGAAGAGGGTGGCCGTCACAATCCGTTCCACAACAAATATCGTCCTCAGTTCTATATCCGTACTCTTGACGTAACCGGTGAGATCACTCTTCCCGAAGGCGTAGAGATGGTAATGCCTGGCGATAACGTAGAGATCGATG
>JAAVFG010000054.1 GCA_014800895.1 Bacteroidales bacterium | reverse complement strand
TATCGACGGATTCGTCTCCACGAAACCTGATACCGCCGTCTGAACACTTCCTCTCTCCTTCTGGAGGGGGATGCCTGAGCGGCGGGGGCGGCCTAAACCGCCCCCAAGAGCGGACTGCGGCAAGACGTTTTTCAAATAATCTAAGGTGGATGAAATTTTTACCTCATTTTATTTGGATTTTAATATAGTTCGTTCTACTGCCTGAAATTATATCCTTAAAAGGATTTTGAGATGAGGCACGGAGCGCAGCCGGATGGTATCCGTGCTGAATCCAAATCCTTTTAAGGATTTAAAATCCCTTTCCACTGTAAAGATCGAAATATCTGTGAAACATCTGCGCAAATCTCTGAAAGATCTGTGATATTATTTTTAATCAATATAATTATATTTAATTTTCTTCGGGCATCGAGCCCTCGAAATTTAGCGGAAGCCGGGAGGCTCCCGCCCCCAGTGCCCCGCTATCTCCCGGCGGTCATTCTATCCGGAAATGGGGAAGAGCCGGGGATGCGCATCTTATGCGGTTATTTAACTAAATTTTGGGTTGTAAATTATTCACTCCAAAATGTTAGCACATTTTTATATAATGTATATTATAGATTAGCAATATATTAACTATAAAACTTCCAAACTCCGGAGAGTAATATATTATCTGTTTGTATCAAAAGGATTTATGATTTTTATTTATTGGTAATAAATAAAAACTGCTAATTTTATATATTGCTAATAAATAAAATGTGTAATTATTATTTATTCGTAATAAATAAAACAGGTTATTTTTATATATCGGTAGTAAATAAAATTGTTTTATCAATAAATTTATGGTTGTGAAGTCAACCATTTTCCTGTTTATGATGTTATAGTAATGTAAACAGCAAAGAAATGATGCAGAGATATGATTTACCATATGTAGGATGCCTTGTAGGAGTCGCATTCCAAAGGATGTTGAAAGACCTTGAAAAGGAATTGGAAAAGCAGCAGCTCCCGATAAGTGGTCCGGAATATATGATACTCCGAGCCCTCTTCGCCAAGAATGGAGCATCTCAAAGCGACGTGGTGGAGATGGTAGGAAAAGATAAATCATCTATCTGCCGATCCATCAAATCACTTGCCTCCAGAGGACTTGTCAGAGTGGAACAGGTCAGTTATAAGCTCAATCGTATCTGGCTATCCGAGGAGGCGGAAAAAATAAAGCCCCGGATAATGGAAGTGGCAGCCACAAGACATGAGGATCTTGCTTCCCGACTTTCGGATGATGGACTTAAACTCTTTGTTGAGATGCTGAATAAAATTATTGAATAAACAAATAAATAAAGAAAGGATTAATACTATGATGACAATAACTATTTGGAGTGACTTCGCATGTCCTTATTGCTACATTGGAGAGACTCGTCTTGAGGACGCAATCAAAGAACTTGGAATGGAAAAGGATGTAAAGATCGATTACAGAGCTTTCGAGCTTGATCCGACAGCTTCCAAGGAGGTAGAGGGACCGACACGCGACCGTTTCGCTAAGAAATATGGTTTGAGCCTTGCAGGCGCAGATGCTCAGATAGAGCAGATATCTTCACTCGGCCGCGAGTGCGGTATCGACTTCAAATATGCCACCACTCTTTACAGTAATACCTTTGATGCGCACCGCCTGATGAAACTCGCAGAGGCAAAGTATGACTATGAGACTGTCAAGAAGCTAAATCATCTCCTTTTTGACGCCTACTTCACCAAGAATCTTATCCTTGCCGATCATAAGGTACTGATGGAGGTAGCCAAAGAGGCAGGTATGAAGGAGGATGAAGTGAAGGAAGTGCTCGACACCGACCGTTATGCCGATGATGTCCGTTTTGATGAGCGTGAGGCTGCAATGCGTGGTGTGCGCGGTGTCCCCTACATGGTATTCAACGGCGAATTTGCAATTCCGGGTGCAATGACCACAGACGGTTTCAAATCTGCCCTCAAGCGTGCGGAAGCCCGAATCAAGGAGCAGGAAGAAGCAGCAGGCGGAGAGCATCCCCATCAGTGTGGCCCGGAAGGATGTATGATCTAAGAGATCAGTCAGCTAAGAGTAATCAGTTATGTTAAGTTGAATCAAATGCAGACGCACGAACCATAATCCTGTAATAGATTAATAGATTAGGTGAAAGATGGTTGGTGCGTCTGTTTGTAATGAAAACAGTTATGGTAAAAGAACTTGAAGTGCAGGGCGTGTTTGCCGAAAACACATATTTCTATATTGACAGTCATACTCGCCGGGGCTTTCTGATTGACCCCGGTGCGGAAGCCGGGAGGATATATGAAGCCATCATGCAGAATGGATGGAAGATAGAGAAAATCCTCCTCACACATGGTCATTTTGATCATTTCGGAGCGGCAGTACAACTTAGCGATAGATTAGGTGTGCCGATATATGTCAGCACTCAGGATGCCTCTTATCTCACAGACCCGTATCTGAATCTAAGCGTCAACTATCCTAATCCGATGGTAGTGTCAGATTATAATGAGATACATGATGGGGAGGTGATAAGTCTGCAAGATAATCCGGGATTCTATCTGAAAGTTATCGCTACTCCCGGACACACACCCGGCTCCGTGACCTATTGGTCGCCGGAGGAAAGCGTGGCATTTGTAGGAGACACCCTCTATCAGCATGGACCGGGTCTGACAAATTTTCCCGGAGGCGACCGCAGGAAACTGGAAGAGTCTATCATTAATAAAATCTTTACTCTTCCCGACAACACATTATTGCTCTCCGGACATTCATCACCTATCACAGTCGCGAGAGAAAAAGAATTAGGCTCCATCCAATAAAGAAATGTTAAATGCAGGGCGGTCTATTTTTGAGCAAAATCTTGAATCTATGAGGGAGCAGCCTACGCGCTGTGACCGAAGAGATTCAAGATTTTAGCCAAAAAGAGGCCGTACGCAAGTAATTTTATTTTATTGGAAAGAGTCACTACATTTAAATTGATTAATATTAAAGTTTATTAAGTTACTCCATTCTCGCATCTTAGGGGCATCTATCGCCTTTTGGCTCAGTCACATAGCCCGCTATGCTCCTTCGCCTGCAAGGCGATATCTGCTCCCTGAGATGCGACCCTGCATTAACATTTATTATTGGATGGAGCCTTATGTTGAGATAAAGGTTAGAAGGCGCACGGCGCGTGCGTTCTACACAAAGAGTTAATATGGAAGAGTCAGCAGATAAGAAAGTATTCACCCCCTTTGAATTGAAAGGGAAGAAAATCAAGAATAGATTTATAAGAAGTGCGGTAAATTCACATCTCGGTAATACTGACGGCACAATCAGCGAGGCGGATATGGAGATGTATGATATTCTGGGGAGGGGAGATATCGGCACGATCATCACCGGCCACAACAGCGTTGACCCTGACCTCGATTATCGGGCGGATATAGCCCAGCCCTCCTTGGGCTCGGACGAAATGATTCCTGGACTCCGCAGGGTAGCGGAAAAGATACATGAGTATGGAAGTCTTGCAATCGCACAGATATCGCATGCCGGTCCAAAAGGATTGCATCCCATAGACTTCAATATGCTTTCCACCGACGAAATGCATAGATTTGTGGAATGGTTTACGGCTGCCGCTATCCGCACCAAGAAAGCGGGTTTTGACGGCGTGCAGGTGCATATAGCCCACTGGTATCTTCTCCAGTCGGTCGTAAATAGGGACGAGAACCATCGTGACGACTGTTATGGCGGTTCGGATGCCAATCGTATCCGTCTGCCCAAGGAGATAGTGGATAGTATACGCAAGGAATGTGGTGAGGACTTTCTTATCTACGTCAAGATAAACGCCCATAATACTGCGGAAGGTATAGATGATTATGACCTGCTTTTCTACTATGTGGATGAGTTGGTGAAGAGCGGTGTTGACTTGGTGGAGGTCAGTGGAAGTGACTTTACGCGACAGACACGCACCGCCGAGTGTTACTATCTTGATGCTGTTAAAGCCCTTCGTGAGAAATTTCCTGAATTGCCGCTATCATTGGTGGGCGGAATCTATACGAAGGAGAGTATAGACAAAGTATTGGAGACAACTGATTTCGTATCATTTGGCAGGACACTACTTACTCAGCCGGATTTCATCCTTAAACTGAAAGCAGGGGAGATCATGAAGTCACGCTGCATCCATTGCAACAAATGCTTCGAGATATTCGCCACAAAATATGAGCGTTGTGTCTTCGGACCGGTCATCCCTCAGTTAGAGGAGACATTCGGGCATGAGTAAGAAAGCTTTCTTAAAAGCTAATGGCTCGGAGTGTTTGAGGAGTTGTAGACTTACATTGGCGGCGACTGGGGGCGGGAGCCTCCCGGCTTCCGCAGTATCTCGTCGGACTCGATGTCCGGAGAGATACTACATTCTTATTATTTAATTTTTACGGGCATCGAGCCCGTAAAAATTTAGCGGAAGCCGGGAGGCTCCCGCCCCCAGTGTGCCGCAGATTGGGATATTTTCTTAGATAGGTTTAGAGTATTATTTAGATAGGTAAGGATATTTCTTGAAGATTTTAAATCCTTAAAAGGATTTTGAGATGAGACACGTAGCGCATCCGGATGGTATCCGTGCTGAATCCAAATCCTTTAAAGGATTTAAAATCTCATTCCACTGTAAAGATCTAAAAATCTGTGAAACATCTGCGCAAATCTCTGAAAAATCTGTGATATTAGTTTATAAGAATAGTTTTTTTTAATTAATTCGTGCATAGAGCACGAATTAATTTAGCGGAAGCCGGGAGGCTCCCGCCCCCAGTGCGCCGCCATTCTTCCATCATTTCCTTCGCACTGCAAACTCCCGAATCTAACAAGAAGTGGCAGGATTTTCAATCAGGATAGGGGAGCGACGAAGAAGCTTGAAGAGATCGGAATTGGCTATGGCAATAAAGCCGCAGGGATCGCCATCGGTGATGACGATCTTTTCTCTTGCCGCCACATCCTTATCCATCACAAAGGTCACATCCGAAGCTTCGGGACGTAGCAGTCCGAATGGAGTGGCAGCCCCGTGGGGAGTGCCTAAGACCTTCTTCATCAACTCCTCATCGGCAAAAGAGACACGCGGAATCTGAAGCGATGCCCCGAATTCCTTGGTGATAAACGGTTTACGCGCATGTGTCACGTAGAGCCAGAATTTATTCTTCTGTCTGTTGGTGAGAAGAATGGTTTTGACTGTCTCAATCCCGAAAGCCTTATCGATATTCAGACAGTCATCCATCGAGATGCCGGGATCGCTTTCAATACGGGTGAAAGGTATACCCTCCTTTTCAAGACTTTCATATATCAGTCGCTGCGTGTCGGATTTAAAGGAAGCCGGGCTTCCTGTCATTATTTCGCTTGTATAGAAACTCATAGGTTTTGAAGATTATATTTAACGGACGCACCTGGGGTACGTTCCTGTAAACAATATTTAACGGACGCACCTGGGGTACGTCCCTACAAACAATATGTAATTGATGCACCCGTACAGGGTAGGGATTAATTTCTGCTTAGAAATCATCGGGATGGCGATAACGATAGAGGAATATACAGAAAAGAATGATAAACACTATTCCGAATATACCTGTAAGAAGCCAAAGGATTAGGGTGAAAGCCCAGGAAAGCACCTTCCCCAAGAATGCAATAAGAAGAATCAAGGCAATAACGAGAAATATCGCAGCTAACGCGCCATTTTTCAGACGCTTGAGAGTATCCGGTTTTGATGACTTTTTATTATCATCGAATGATGGGAAATTATCCATAAATGAGTCTTTTCTAATTATAACAATAGGGAGGGTGAAAGTTTCATTACTTCTTGTAAAAGAGGAGGGTGGTGTGGGGAGAGGTCTCTGAGCTGAGAGGAGAGAGGAATGGGGAGAGATATGAAAGGTTACCCTCAGTCCAATAGCCCGAAATGGCGGAGAGCATTCACAATGCCGTGGTCGGAGTCGTTGGTAGTGACATAATCGGCGGCTGCTTTCACCTCCGGCGCTGCATTGCCCATCGCTACTCCTATGCCCGCTGCCTTCAACATTCCGATATCATTGCTGCCATCGCCAAAAGCCATTGTCTCCGACATGTCAAAGCCGAAGTGATCAGCCATTGCCTGCAATCCCCGGCTCTTGTCGCTGCCCTCCGGTATGATATCGCAGAAATAGGGATTCCAGCTCGTGGCGACAGAGTGTTTCAGCACTTCGCCGAAAAGTCCGCTGCTTCGTCTTTCATCCTCAGAGCCAAACGCCATCAACTGCACCACATCCTTATCCAAAGCGTTTTCCACCTTATCCACGGGAATAGCGGGGAGATGCAGATCTTCCGCTATAAGCTTCACTTCCGGTGTGACGGATGTGATAAAAATCTCTCCGTCGGCAGGCACGACTACCAAAGGAATATCCGAGCGACGTGAAAATTCCTCAAGCCGTTGCAGCTCTTCAGCCGGTATGCAACGACGATAGATACACTCCTTACGGTCAGAGCCGAGGCACATGCCGCCGTTGACTGTCACAAAGCCGTCAAACTCTGTGTCGCCAAGATTATTGATCCATGCGAGATGTCTGCCGGTAGAGATAAATACTTTCACTCCACGGCGTCTCACTTCGGCGATCGCTTCGGCCACTTCCTCCGGGATATGCCCCGTGCCATAGGGGACCAAGGTGCCGTCAATATCAAAAAATAAAGCTTTTATTTCTTTCTTATTTTCCATCATTTTTATAACAATATTCCAACGTGTATTTATCAGAAAAGCACGATGAAGTTTTTGAGTCTTCATCGTGCTTTGACTTTTAGTATATGGGGACGCACTGTTCAGTCGTCCTACACAATACTATAAATTGTCGGAGAGGACGGCAAGCGGGAGCTGACGGCAATTATACTGCGATGCCATTATCTCGCCATAAGCTCCTGCCGAGCGCAAGGCTATGAAATCGCCGCGCTTGGTGGAAGGCATATCTACCGCCTTGCCGAAAACATCGGATGATTCACAGACAGGACCCACTACATCATAACGCTCCACATCCTCCGCCTCTGATGAGATATTCTCTATGCGATGGTAAGCCTCGTAGAGAGCGGGACGGATCAGATCGGTCATACCTGCATCAAGGATAGCGAATTTCTTCTTGGTGCCCTCCTTGACAAATACCACACGGCTGATAAGAGCGCCACACTGTCCCACGATAGCTCTTCCAAGCTCGAAATGCAGCTGCTGACCGGGCAGAAGATGGAGATGACGGCGATAGGTGGCGAAATACTCCTTGAAATCCGGTATCGGATGATGGTTCGGATGCTTGTAATCGATGCCGAGACCGCCTCCGACATTGATATCGGAGATCTTCACCCCTCTCTGTTCGAGCCGGGCGGTGATATCATTTACGCGATTGCAAAGAGCGGTGAAGTCGGTCATATCCAATATCTGCGAACCAATATGGAAATGCAGACCGATGAAGCGGACATTTTTCAGATCACGCGCCATATCGATAACGCGGTCAAGGTCAGTCATGGCGATGCCGAATTTATTCTCAGCCAGACCGGTCGTGATATTGGCATGTGTATGCGCTCCGACATTAGGATTGACACGAAGAGCCACCGCCGCCACTTTCCCCTTTGCCGCGGCAAGCTCATTGATCACCTCCAGCTCGGGCACCGACTCTACATTGAAACAGAAGATATCATTGTCCAGACCGATATTGATCTCCCTGTCGGTCTTGCCTACTCCGGCATATACTATCTTTGAGCCTGGAAATCCCGCCTTGACAGCTGCCAGGATCTCGCCGCCGCTAACACAGTCAGCCCCGAAACCGGCACGCGCGATAGTGCGCAGTATATCCGGATTGGCATTAGCCTTCACTGCATAATGCACATGAAAATTCGGGTCACGACTGATTGCCTCCCGGACACAATCCAGAGTGTCGCGCAGGAGGTTCATATCGTAATAATAGAAAGGTGTCTCTATTTCGCGGAATTTCTCCACGGGAAATTTGCCTCTCAGTATCATATTATTCTTCGTTAAAAAGATGTTGGCTGAGCGACTGCAGAGCTCTCTTTTTATCTGCAGCGCGGATAAGGAAGGAGATATTATAGTTGCTTCCGCCGAAAGAGATCATACGGGTAGGGATATCACGCATTGCATCAAGGGCTTTCGCCTCAAAGCCGGCATGAGTCCATTCCATATCGCCTACGACGCAGACGATACACATGTCGCGGTCCACGGTCACCGTGCCATATTTCTTGAGATCGTCAACGATAGCTGAGAGATGTGTGGTATCGTCGATAGAGAGGGAAACGCCTACCTCCGAAGTGCATATCATATCGATGGAAGTACGGTAGCTTTCAAAGATCTCGAATACCTTGCGGAGGAAGCCGTGAGCGAGGAGCATACGGCTTGATTTGATCTTGATGGCAGTGATGTCATCCTTTGCAGCGACAGCCTTGATGCGCTGACCGTCTGTCTTATTGGAGATAAGCGTGCCGGGAGCTGAAGGCTCCATGGTGTTGAGCAGACGCACGGGTATATTGGCGAATTTAGCCGGCTGAATACATGTGGGATGAAGAATCTTCGCCCCGAAATATGCCAACTCGGCAGCCTCCTCGAAATGAAGGGAACGCACGGGAGAAGTCTTCTCCACCACTCTCGGGTCGTTATTATGCATGCCGTCGATATCAGTCCAGATCTGAATCTCATCCGCGTTGATAGCCGCCCCGATAAGGGATGCGGAATAATCGCTTCCTCCACGTTTGAGATTATCCACCTCGCCGTATGCGTTACGGCAGATGAATCCCTGTGTAATATAGATATCCGCCTCGGGGAGCTCATGAAGGAGGCGGGAGAGCTTATCTTTGATTTTGGCCGTATCAGGCTCGCCGTTCTCATCAGTGCGCATATAGTCGAGCGCCGGAATCATGCAGGCGTTGATACCCTGCTCAAGGAGGAGATTGAGCATCATGCGGGTGGAAAGAAGCTCACCCTGCGACACGATCACCTTCTCCTCATGGGGAGTGAACACATCTTTAGTGAAGCTGCGGATATAGTCGAAATGACCTCTTACCGCATCTAAAGTCGCCTCCTTGTATTCAGCTGTGGAGTAAAGTTTATCCACATGATCCATATAGAGCTGCTCAAGACGATTTATCACATCGTTAGCGCCCTCCGGATTTTTCTTGTAGAGATAATCAGAAATCTCAATCAGGGTATTTGTAGTCTTTGACATTGCAGAGAGCACCACAATCTTGCGCTCTCCATCATTGATCAGGGATGCGACCTCTTTAATGCGCTGGGGCGAACCCACAGACGTGCCGCCGAATTTTAATACTTTCATTGTCTTAATCTTGATGCTTCAAGTCGCAAAATTACATAAAAATCATTAAAAGAGCGACAAAATGTTTTAATTATGATCTGTATTATTGGCAAATATGTATATTTTAATATTTGTTAGCATTTGATTGCCATAAAAAAGCAGTCATGACGGATAAATTTGCCCTTGACTTACAAAATTAGACAATTATGGATGCTATTGCGAAGAAAAGATTAGGGGAGGGTGTATACGGGGCTTCAAAATTCCGGCATGTCTATGCCGATTCGCAGCAACGGTTTTCAAATCAGTTCGGCAGCCGCAATCCAATATCTTACGGCGATCGTCTCTTTGCGCGAATCATCAGGAAGGGTAGGGTATTGCTGGAAGTCGTGATCAACGAAGTTTGCGATCTTACCGAATTTTTAGGTGAGCTCCGCAAAAAGGCAACCGGCATAAAGGGATTGGTGGAGCTCTATGTCCGCAATTATACCCGTGGCTGGAGCCTGCAGCAGCCGCTGATGCTATATGGCTGCAACACATTCTCTTATTCCGCTCCGAAGCCGGCACGAAAGGCAGATAGGGATAGAATGCTCTTTCCGTGGGAAACGCATTGATTGAGTGATATGATTGTCGTTCGGACGAGAGGAAGAGCAGGCACTGTCAGGGATTATACAGATCCTTGTTGCGGTAATCCAATATCTCTGTGGCTGCCTGAAGGGCGAGGCGTGCGGAGGAGTCGGGATTGATACGTATTGCCGAGAGATAATCATTTATGGCGAGGCTGCGCTTCCCGGCGCCCCAATATTTCATGCCGCGCAGGGTATATGCCTCTTCCGCATCGGGATGAGCGGCGATATAGTCGGAAAGCCTGGCGACTGCCTCCTCCCAGGATGCGAGCTTGAGGGAGTCTTTCAATGTCTGAAAATCGGAATTCATAGTAATAAGATAAGAAACTGACAGAGATATATTGTAATAATTTAAGAAGCTGACTGAGATAAATTATTCATTAAAGTTATCTTGTCAGAAGTTAAAGATAAATTCTTTGTGCATCCACATCTTCCTTTACGAAGATAGATGCGAGATGGTTGAATTTCTCAACGCTTTCGGTGGTGAGAAATTCAACTGTTCCATTTTTTGAGCATCTGCTCTCGATCTCCGGATGTCTCAGCAGATAATCGGCGAGACTGTCAGCCACAAGATCTCCCTGCGCTATCACCCGGGTTCTTTCGGGAGCATATCTGCGAATCTTCGGATAGAGGATGGGGTAATGTGTGCAGGCAAGCACGAGTGTGTCAATCAGCTCATCCTTCTCCATTATCATATCGATATACTTTTTCACAAAATAATCCGCGCCGGGTCCCGTAGCCTCCTCATTTTCCACAAGAGGGACAAACATCGGACACGCCAGTTCATTGACCTTGATATCCGGAAATAGCTTCGCCACCTCGAGTGTGTATGATTCGCTTTGTATCGTACCGGGAGTGGCAAGCACTCCGATGTGGCGGGTAGCGGTGACATCTCCGATCACTTCAGCAGTAGGACGTATCACGCCGAGCACTCTCCGGTCAGGGTATTTCTCCGGGAGGAGAGTCTGCTGGATGGTGCGTAGCGCTTTTGCGGAGGCGGTGTTGCATGCAAGGATCACGAGTCGGCAGCCGCGGGAGAACAATTCCTCTACAGCCTGGCGGGTGAAGTCGAGGACAACATCAAAACTGCGTGTGCCATATGGAGCGCGTGCGTTATCGCCAAGATAGAGATAGTCGTATTGAGGGAGTCGACGACGCATTTCCCGAAGTATAGTCAGTCCGCCATAGCCTGAATCAAAAACACCGATTTGAACCATTTTTTTCTTTAATTAGAGTGGGTCTTGATTGCCTTCTTTTTTATAGGAGGGAGAGAAGGCTCGGAAAAGGATATTGAGATTGGGAAGAAAAGGAGAATAATAAAAAAACGGAATCCCGGGGAGGGATTCCGTTATATTTTATCCACCCGTAGGAATGGAGGAGATTAGAGACCGAGTTTAGTCTTCACCTTTGCGGTGATATCCTCGATAGGAGAAGCGTAATAGATGAAGACACCTGTCTCCGAAATGGCTGAATAGCCACCCTCTTTACCTACTGATTCGATAGCGTTGCGCACTTTAGCGATGATAGGGCTCATCAATTCCTGCTGCATACGCTGAAGATCCTGGTGAGCATTATCCTGGAAAGTCTGAATTTTCTGCTGCATGTCGCCAAGCTCACGGGTCTTGCGCTCCTTGATAGCCTGGGGCTCGTTTTCAGGCATCTTCTGGAAGTCCTCGTAGAGACGCTGGAACTCCTGCTGGAGCTTTGCAAACTCATCCTCATATTTCTTGGAAGTCTCGGCGAGTTTAGCCTCGGCAGTCTTAGTGTCGGGTAAAGCTTCGAGCACGGCGTTTGTATCGATAACACCTACTTTGAGAGACTGAGCCGAAACGAACATTGGTATAGCGAGCGCAACGGCAAGTAAAATTTTCTTGATCATTCTATTATTAATTTTAATATTCTTCTCTATTGACTATCCCGGCATAAAAAAGTTTAAAATATACCATTCCGTCGGGAATAGACAAAATTACAAATTTTATTTGGAATATCCCAATTTGGCGAGCACTTCATTGCTGACATCGATAGAGGGCTTCGCATACACAATGCTCTGAGAGGAAGCGCGGTCGAAAATTGTGACATATCCTTTCTCTTCAGCCACCGCTTTCACGGCATTATATACATCCTCCTGGATAGGCTTCACGAGAGACTGACGTTTCTTGTAAAGCTCCCCTTCCGGACCGAAATATTTATAGCGGAGATCAGTCGCTTCTTTCTCTTTAGCTACAATCTCCTCCTCGCGCTTTTTCTTCTGGTCGTCTGTGAGGAAAACCATCTCCGACTGATAATTCTTGAACATTGTCTCCGCCTCTTTGGAGATAGCGTTGACCTCTTTCTCCCATCGCTGCGACACCTGATTGAGCTGCTCGTTAGCCATCTCGTAGGAGGGGACATTGCGAAGGATATAATCCATGTCGATGAGTGCATATTTCTGAGCGCAAAGAGTCATGGCTGACGCTACGCAGAAGAGGAAAGCTAATAGTGTCTTTTTCATGTTATTTCTGTTTTTATCGTTTTCTATTTCTATTTTTAACCGTGATGGATTTCTAATCCGGAATATTTTAGAATTCCTGTCCGAGGACGAAATGGAGCTGTGAGCCTCCGCGACGTCCCCATACCTTATCAAAACCGTATGCCCAGTCAATTCCGAGGAAACCGAGCACGGAGAGATATACACGCGCACCGACGCCGGCGGAACGTTTCAGGTTGAAGGGAGCGAAGTCGCTCACGCTTGTCCAGCAGTTACCCGCCTCCGCAAATGCAATGGCATAGATTGTAGTGGAGGGCTGGAGGAGGAAGGGGAAGTGAAGCTCCATGGTGAATTTGCCATAAGCATAGCCTTCATACCAGCTCGGTGTGAACTGACCATTCTCATAACCACGCATCGAGATAGTCTCTGTAGCATAGGTATAGCTTCCCGTCATACCATCACCACCGAAATAGAATGTCTCGAAGGGGGTCTTGATGTGCTTGTTCCATGATCCTAAAAGACCGAAGTCGGCACGGGTCATCAAGACAAGCGTATAGTTTCCATTCGGGTCGGTGAGGGGGGTAAATGTCTTGCTCTTGAATCGGAGTTTCCAATATTCGATCCATTTATAGAGCTGAGAGCGGGCTGCCTCGCGCTGTTGCTGGTCAGAATTTGTATTGGCTGCTTCCTTTGCCAGTAACGCCCAGTTCTTCTTTCCGAAGAGAGAAGCGGGGGGAGTAAGCGTCATGTCGACAGAGAAAGATGATCCTCGACGTGTATAGATAGGATTGTCGATTGATGTGCGTGATAGGTTCAAGCCAAGTGTGAGTGAATTGGATGTGCCGTTACGCATATATACGAGATAATCCCAATTCTTAAGGTAATACCAACGGTAACCTAAAGTAGCCTGGAACTGGAAGTAGTCATCGGGCCATGTGAGGCGTGTTCCGAAACCTACGCTGACACCCGCGAGCTGAAGCACCTTGTTGGGATCGTAGGCATTCTGGATGGCGTAAGGATTATAATTCTGGTTATAAGTGGCGGTGTTATAATACGCATACTGGTAGGCGTTCATATAGCTTTCGTTATAGAACGCGGAGTTGATGCCTGTGGAGCGGCTATAGTCGACAGATACCGATAGAGAATTGGGGCGGCTTCCTCCAAGCCAGGGATCGAAGAAAGAGATGTTATAGCTCTGGTAATACTTGGCATTGGTCTGAGCCGAGATGGAGAAGGTCTGACCGTCACCACGCGGTATGATTCCCTTGTAACTGCTCGGGTTGAAGAGATTCTTGATGGAGAAGTTGGAGAATGAGAGAGCCACCTGTCCGGTCACACCCGTCTGACCCCAACCGAAAGAGAGCTGCACCTTATCATTCGCTTTCTGCTCAAGGTTGAGAGTGATATCGACAGTTCCGTCATTTTCGTTAGGCTGAATCTCTGGGTTCATCGTCTCGGGGTTGAAGTGTCCTCCGGCGGCGATCTCACGCATGGAGCGCATGATATCGCTCTTGGAGAAGAGGGCACCCGGACGGATACGGAGCTCACGGCGGATCACCTTTTCATAGAGCTGGTCATTACCATTGATATTCACGCGGTTGATCTTAGCCTGAGGTCCCTCGAGAATACGCATCTGCAGCGCGATGCTGTCGCCCTGAATCTTCTCCTCTATAGGCACAAGATTGAAGAAGAGATAACCATTATCAAGATAGAGGCTTGACACGGCATCCTCATCGTCAGAAGTGCGCTTATTGAGAAGCTTCTGGTTATAGACATCGCCCGGGTAGATACCTAATACCTGTGAGAGAGTCTCGGTAGGATAAACGGTATTGCCGACCCATGAGATATCGGAGATATAATATTTCTTACCCTCATCGAGAGTGAGGTAAACATCAACTGTGCCGTCATCATAGCGTGCAATAGAATCTTTTACTATCTTCGCGTCGCGGTAGCCCAGCTCGTTATATTTTTCGATAATGCGGTTGCGGTCGTCAGCAAAATCCGAGTCCACGAATTTCTTCTGGCTGAAGAGCTTGATGAGATCCCCCTTCTCATTAGTCTTCTTCATCGCATTCTTGATCTTTCTGTCAGAGAGCATCTCATTGCCGTCAATATAGATCTTATGCACCTTCACCTTTGAATTCTTATTGACCGCCACATTAAGTATGACCTGATTCTCTTTGGAGAGGTCAGGTATCTCGGTGATGGAGACGGCGGCATTCTTAAAGCCCTTTTTCTCAAAAAAATCCTCGGTGATGGTTTTGGCTCGAGCGATGATATTCGGTGTCAGCTGCTGACCGGGCACCATTCCGAGACGCTGCTCGAGATCCTTCTTCTCTCCTGACTTTATGCCTTCGAAACGAATCTCCGACATGCGTGGCTGACGCTGAAGGTCAATCTCGAGATAGACCTTGTCGCCCGCAATCTTCTCAACATTGATCTCCACTTTGGAGTATAGACCCTGTCGCCAGAAGCGTTTCACGCTCTGGGTGATCTCCTCTCCCGGAATCTCGACACGATCTCCCTCGGAGAGTCCTGAATAACCGATGATAAGGTAATGTTCCTGTTCGGGGATACCCTTCACCTTTATTCCGCCGATCTCGTAAGTGCGGGGTATCGGCGAATAAATGATATCAGGATTATAGATAGTATCGACAGCCTCGGCTTTAGGCTCAAGCTTGATATCGAGAGCCTTGCTGCCAAGCGGGGTAATCAAAGATGCGGTAAGGAGTGAGAAAGTCAGAAGATGCTTCATATTCTGTCAGGGGAGAGAGGTTTGGGGGTTAGTAACAACCGTTTTAATCGATAGTATTATGGGGGTTATCGTTTGCTTTTACTTGATCGGAGGTCATTCCGAATCGACGTTCCCGGTTTTGGAAGGAGCGAAGTGCTTCGACAAAAGCTTCATTGTCGAAATCGGGCCATAGCACGGGTGTGAAATAGAGTTCCGAATAAGCACATTGCCAAAGCAGGAAATTGCTGATACGCTCTTCGCCGCCGGTGCGGATAAGGAGATCGGGATCGGGTATATCCGCAGTGGAGAGCTCTGCCTGAATACTCTCTTCCGTGATATCTTCAGGAGAGAGTTCGCCGCGTTTCACTTTCTCCGCCAGTTTTCGAGCCGCATTTGTAAGCTCCCAGCGAGAGGAATAGCTAAGGCAGATGTTAAGATTCAGACCTGTGCAGTGTTCAGTAGCCTCTCTGCCTGCCTCCAGGTCTTGGCGCACGCTTTCCGGCAGACGCTCTATTTCGCCCAACAGATGAATCTTCACATTATTCTTCACGAGATCCGGAGTCTCCTTGCGGATGGTCCAGCCTATGAGATGCATGAGGGCATCGACCTCTGCCTGAGGACGCTTCCAATTCTCGGTGGAGAATGCATATAGTGTAAGGTATTTTATACCTAAATCGGAAGAGAAGCGGGTGATGCGGTTTACGCTGTTCACCCCCTCTGCATGACCTTCACTACGCATCATCGCCCGTTGGCGTGCCCAGCGGCCGTTACCATCCATGATGATTGCCACATGCGCGGGGATGCGGGCAAGGTCAAGGTCTTTAGTTAATGTCGCTATGTCGTTCATCTGTCAGTCTTTGTAATTACAAGTGGCACATCGTTTGCTGAATTGATAGCTGATGGTCACTGTCATGGTGGAATACCAATCGGTATTTTTCATGAACGATGACTTGATACCTTGCGGATCATCAAGATCCGCGCCGTCGAGACGGTCGGTAAAAGTCTTCTTCATAAGAAATTCAAAACCGAGATCCCATCTTTCGGAGAGTTTATATTTAACGCCGACACCAATAGGAATATTGAGAGCGGCGCCGAATTTTCCTTCCACACTCCAACCTGTCACACCAAGACCGGCTGTGATATATGGAGAAATTCTCTTCAATTTCCGGTAAGATTCACCTATACCGAAATTAAAGAAGTTGAATTCCGCCATTTCTCCAAGTTCGAAGAAGGTGGTAGAGAATTTATAAGAGTTCCCGTCGGGGAAGACATTCGTCATTTTGGAGGAGTCGCCGCTGAGAGTGCCGACATAGAAATTGGTCTTTATTCCCCAGCGGGGATTGGGAAGGTAGCGGAAGAGTAGCTCCGCGTCAAATCCGGGGCGGCTCCAAAGGTTAGAAGTATTGGCATCTCCGAGATAGCCGGTCATGCCGATACCGCCTCCTATATCGAAACGATAATCCTCCTGCGCCGAAACTCCAAGGGGAATCAGCGTAAGAAAAAAGATGAGCAATATTTTATGCAATCCTTTCAATATAAGGAGATATTAATGATTATGATTAAATAATCGGAGCGGACGCCAAACGGTTGATCACTCCTCTCCACATTGTGTTGGAAAGGGTCATGTCATTGTTGAATCCACCGATAAGATAGATGTATGGACATTCCCATTTGAGCATATCGCCGTCAACGCTCCAGCTTACGCGGGGACGTTTGAGGTTTGCGGAAGTGGTCCAGGCATCTGTGATATTCGACTCCTTGGAAGATGCCATCACAATATTGTCAAATGATGTGAGAGCAGGAATAAATGATGGTAAGGATAGTTCGCTGTCTGCGCGCTTCCAATTCACGCCATTATCGTAGGAGATATAGATGCAACGGTTGAATGAGCCATCGGCGAGTTGACCGCCAATCACAAACCATGCATCGATCTCGACCGGAGTGATACCGGAAGCCCCTGTCGCACGGAAAGCGTGGTAAGGCACTAATGACGCGCCCTTGAGAGTTGGGAAATTTCCTTTGGATAAAGCAATCCAGTTGCTGCCGTCAAACGCCCATGCCGCATCTGAGAGGGTGCCGTCTGACAGTGCGCCTCCGCAGAAGAAGCCGATGGGGTTTGACGACCATTTATTTGTATGGGTGGCGAAGTTGCTTATCTCATTGATTGGAAAGTCAGCATCCACCGGGATTACATTCAAGTCTTTTATTGGATATTGCGCGTAAACGAGTCCGGTGTCGTTGAAAGCGAGTCCTAAAACAGTGTCGGAATATCCTCCGATGATTCTTGCCCATGTCTGACCGGTAGGGGTCCAGCTCTTTCCATCAGGAGAGGAATAGAGCGCTCCCTGATTATCCAGCATGAAGAGATTGTTTTCCGAAGCGGCTAAAGAACGGATATCGGGAGTGAATGGTAAAGAAAGCTCCTCTTTAGTCCAACTGTTGGCATATAAATCATCAGTAGCGGCTAAAGTATAAGAACCATCATTTTCCTGAATGATTGAAATCGCCTTATTATGCAGTTCTACGCTTTTCTGTGTTACCGGTGAAGCGAAACGGGAGGGGAGGGGAGACTGCGCCATCTCTGTCCATACAAGCGAATCGGGATTCTCCTTATGCACGTTTACCTTGATGGTGTAGGTTTTCTTCATCTCCTCTTTCTCAGTGGCGATAACGAGACGGACATTACCTGTGAAATCAATGGAGTCGCCGGCATGTTTGATATAGTCGATTGTATCGCGGCGGGTTGTGCCTCCATCCATTATGATTTTAGCTGAGGTGATGTAGTCGGAATATTTGATAGTGGCTACAAGTTTATCAATCTTCGCCCCTTTTGGGAGAGAATCAGCGTTGAAAATCACACCGTTTTCCAAATCAACCGAGAAGAAGACCGAGTCAAGATGCGACATTACCCCGGTTTCTCCTTTTAGAGAGAATGAGGAAACTGCAACATTAGGCAAGGATATGATTGTTTCGGTTTCATCTGTTTCAGGCTCATCTGTTGTTTTCTCATTACATGAAACAGCAGATAATGAGATAGCCGCAAGCATGAAGGTTGCGGGAATATATTTGGAAAAATACTGAAGTAATGCCTTTCTTTTCATTCGATAAAATATCATTCAACTTGCAAAATTAGTATTTCTTCTCGAAATAGTGAGCATTATGGAAGAATAAATATCTCCTTTAGCGTTCATTAGAATAAATTAACTTAATTAAATAGTTGCAATTTACGAATTAGAAAAGCAAGAGGACTTTAATTATTGAAAAAGACAATTACCTATCTGATTCGTTTTTTCCAATTTTCTATTCTCCTTTTCTTTGATGAATAGTTTATTCCTATTTCGATAATAGTTCTTCTGTCAGTAGCCCAGGGAAGATAATATTCCTTTTGTTCGATTTGAGACAAAGCTTCGTCAGCCGATTTATCATATTTGAGTTCAATAATGTAAAAGTAGTTGGTGGTACGGACGAATATATCCACACGTCCGTCCGAAGTGCGTACTTCTGCTTCCACATGCATTCCGACTAAAGAAAAAATCAAAAGCAAAGCATTCTGGACATTCCTTTCATTATCAAACTGCAAATCATGGCCGAAACTTGCGAATAGAGAGGTAAGGCGAAGCATGAAATCGTCTACCTTTCCTGCCTCCATTTCATCAATAAGATTGAAAATAAAGGGCATCACCTTCGCCTTTGACAGGGAAGAGTAGTATGGAATGAGAAATTCAAAAAATCCTTGTTTTACCTCTTCATTAGGAATGCCGAGACGGAACATCATACGGCGCTTATCAAACGACTTTATAGTCAGATATCCGGTCTGATATAGCAGAGCCTCAGGAGAGATATTGTCGATATCCAACCCGTTAAGAGTATTTTCATTACATGTCGTGTCCAAAAGCTCCTTCAAATCGGTATCTGTCTTCTTCAGCAGCTCTCCGAGTATGGATGGATTGCCGGATGATATCCAATAGTTGGAGTATTGTCTGTAAGCCAGCACCTGCAGCAAGGAGAAGGGATTATAGAGGTCGGAAGATTTTGGTGTGAAATGATAACCGTCATACCATTTCTTAAGTTTTGCAATTTCCTCGTCAAAACTAATCTCATCCTCTTCAGCAAGGTCATATACCCCGTCGTGGAAATTTTCTCTGATCTCTTTTTCAGTGATACCGCATATTTCGGCAAATTCATTTGTAAAGGAGATATCGCTGAGATTATTAAGATCAGAGAAGACACTAAGTTTCCCAAATCGGCTCACTCCTGTGAGAAATACCAGCCTGATGTAATCAGCGGAGCTTTTGAAGTTGGAATAAAGAGTTGCAAGGGCGTTACGGTATTTGTCAAAAGTAGCTCTGTCATGAATATTATTTACAAGCGGTTTATCATATTCATCTACCAGTATCACCACTCTTTTCCCGGTCAGTTGGTAAGCTGATTTTATTATCGTGGCAAACCGTTGAGCCGGGAGCGTATCTTTTACATCAACTTTATATAATATTTCCCATTCTCTTAGCTGACGATCCAATACGCTTTCCAGATCACCCTTCTCCTTATACTTGCTCGTGTTCATGTCAAGGTATAAGACAGGGTACGTTTCCCACTGCCAATCGACTGAATCAGCATATAGCCCCTTGAATAGATCCCGCTTACCCTCAAAAAAGGATTTGAGAGTGGATAAGAAAAGGGATTTTCCGAACCGACGGGGTCGCCCCAAGAAATAATACTGACTTCCGTTCACGATTTTATTAAGATACATAGTCTTGTCCACGTAAAGGAAACCGCCTTTACGCAGCACTTCAAAAGACTGCTGACCTATCGGATATTTCACCATTTTTTTCTCCATCTCTAATCATTTTTGATAATTACTACAAAGATATATTATTCGATGCTTTTTTACAAAAAGTTCAGAATGGCATTTTTTTCTCTTTTATCATCAGAAGGGACCGATTAATAAGTGGAATGGAGAGAAAACCGGAAACATTGTTTTCTCTCCATCACAGATATTACAAGTGTGGTTAACAAAGGTGCTTTATTGATATTTCATCATGCTTGACTCATTATCAGAATTATCGAGGTCTTTCTTTGCTTCACTGCGCTGTTTCCCTTTTGATATATTCCAAGCGATAGAGAGCATAATCATATTTCCCTGAGCCGGAACAATCAGCTCCTGGTTCTTAACCATTATATCGCTCCGCAGGCTCTCCCCGAAAGATGGTCCGTTATGGAGGAAAAGATATTGACCAATTAATCCGAGTCTTACATTTCCGATGGAATAATTGACATATAAATTATTGTAAGCTCCATGACGGGTGATGGTTTCACCGAAAAGCGATTTCTCATTGCTGTTCCATGACAAGCCTATACTCCAGTTTCTATAAATCCAATCTGCTGAGAAATCAAACTTCCAGGTGTTGAGATTGCGTGAGTAGTGATTACCTCGTGAATTATAGGCGTTGAATTGTGCGCCTGCCGATACTGAAAAGCCATTGAACAGCTGTGCAAACAAAGTGAGCGTTTCCGACCAAGCATTGAAGCGCTTCTGATTGGCAAGCGTGGAAATAAAGATAGAATTATCGTTTGCGTTGCCTCTCAATATCTCTCCCATGACAGGTCGATGTTGAGTCGTGAAACTAAGACGATTCTGCACTCCGATTGGACCTATTGATCCGTTTACATTAAAATTCATCCTATACCTCCACCAATCATTGAGATCGGGATTCCCTCGTCTCAATTCATAGCTATTGAGCATTACTTCTGCATCCGTCAGATCTCCTGTGGAAGGTGCGACCTGACTCAACACTCCGTCAAGTCGGAATCGCCAGTTGGCAAGAGAATATGTAAGACGGAATTCCGGACGGCACAGCCATTGGGAAGAATGGTTGCCGTTTTGGCTGAGTAAGCGTCCTGTTACTCCCATTCCTCCATAGTAGTAGAGCTTATTGTTGAATAAATATCCGTATGCCGCAATGAATCCGTAAATATTGGTATCGTGAAAGCGGTCGGTAAGGTCATTATTCCCGGTATAATCATTTACAGTATAAGCATAACTGCCACGCACACCTGTGTTAATACCTATGGCCTGACTGAATTTTTTGAAATATCTGACCTCGCCGATTGCCGAGCTTCGTTTACCTGAAGTGGAATAAGAATAGGATGAAAATGGAGAGGACATATCAGACTGTAGCGATTCCTCCATTAAATAGCGATAATCCGTATGTTTATACGTTCCCACTATATTTGCCGTCAATGCCGATGCTCCCGAGAAGTATTTTTTATAATATATATTGAGGGTCGGCATGATATTTTTCTCATAGGGGGATGTAAGCTGGTACGATTCCTGAAGTCCTCCACCTGTTACAAACTGTTTATGACCGCGTTTGGGACTATGATAGAATACCCCCCTCGAATGTAACATCAAAGTGTTGACTCCGTGGAAGAAAATAGTTGTATCCTAATTGGAGGGAAGTCTGCGAGAAGCGAAGTCGCGTGTTGATTCCTCTCTTTTCTATTTTTGTCCAGTCATCTCCTATAAGATAATTGTCATCCTCATTTATACGGCGTTTGGTAAGAGAGGTATATGAGGACATGAGGGAAACATTAAATTCAGAATTTTTATGAGTATTTTTATAATACACCATATTCTCACCATTAAGTGTTGTTACAGCGTTAGCTCCCATGAAGCCGGCACTATAACCGTTTACCCTCTCTTTCATGACTATTTCAATAACAGCCACAATGTTTTCGTCATATCCATATTCCGCTCCCGGATTTTGCACGAACGCCACACTCGCTACATCTTTAGGCTGGAGAGCGGTAAGGGTCTGTTTTTCAACAGGACGTCCGTTTACCAACACTATAACCGATCCTCCGTCCATAGTAGAGATCGAACCTTCAATTGTATTGACCCTGAGAGTGGGCAGCTGTAGAAGGCGGATAAGTTCATATCCGGTGCGGGGTGCTCTCCGTTGAGCTGAAGTGGGCATTATTAAAATAGTATCTCCCTTTAGCTGTCGCCTCGTCTCCTTTACTATAAGATTATCCAAAGTAATCTCCTTATGTAAAGAATCCGGTTGTGCGCTTGCTGTTTCTTGTGCATGCGCTCTACTTGTTCCTATTATAGCAACAAGGAAAATTAGAGTAATTAATTTTGACTTCATGTATTATATGTTAGGGTTATCCTTAAGTATTGCTTTTAGTTTATGTGAAAGGATACTGAAAAGACGTGATCTATCAAATTGATTGATATATCTTGCATTTTGTTATGGGCAAAATTAACAAAAATATAATTCCCAAAAATATTTGGTGAAATTTTTTTAATTATATAAGATGAATGATTGTTTTATAGGCTTGCGTGTAGTAATACCTTTATGTACTCGAGAATCAGAAGAAAGACACTATGAACAGTCTCGGAAGAATTTCATTCAGACGTAATTAGGTTTTCTCTCGAGAGGATAACCCTGATTTTGAAGTATGACGGTTTTTGGTTATCTTTGCACCATGATTCATCGTCATAATGTTTAATTTTGACATGGATTTAGTGGTTGGACATCGGGTGGAATACCCGATGCTCATTTTACGGAGGGTTGCAGATGTGCGTAAAAATTTGTATAATTGCTATATAAAAACAAAACCCGATAGCTTGATATACAGGGGCTACCGGGATTCAACACTGCAAAAATAGTGCTTTTGATCTTAATAACAAAATTTTACACCGAAAAGATTGTTAATTTCAAATGAAATACGCTGACTTCGAGAAAATAATGTCTCCGCAACGCATGGAACGTTATGTCAAGGCATGTGGAGGCGACACCAGAAAGGCGATGACGCTCTACCGCTATAATCTTCAGGTTTCGCAGGAGATGTTTACCATAGTCAGCTGCTTCGAGGTCGCATTGCGTAATGCCATTGACCGTAAATTAACCGAGAACTTGGGAGATGAATGGTTGCGTGATTCTATAATGTCCGACGGCGTATTCGCAAAACCGATTTTGAGAAAGACGCGAGACATCATAGCCTTCGCCCACCGCAAGTTACAGCAATCGCAGTCCTACACTCACCATAAGCTGTTGGCTGAAATGGAATTCGGTATATGGAAATACATGTTCTCGCCGGTGCAATACCGTGTGACCGGACGTAATCTCCTTTCCATTTTTCCCAACAAACCGCGCTCGTCAAGAGAGATGCAGTATAATCAGACCTATATCTTCAATGAGCTGGATAAGGTCAATTCCCTGCGCAACCGCATAGCACATCACGAGACTATCTGTTTCGCCTCCCGTACATCCACAATCGACACATCTTATGTGATAAACATCTACACTAAGATTAAAACTCTCTTTTCTTGGATGGATATTGACAGCAACTCGTTGCTATATGGTTTAGATCACATCAACCGCGTCTGCGCTCAGATAAATAAGTTGAAAAACGGATTATGATAATTTCCACATAGGACATTAATCAGAATAATCCGGAAAGATGATGAAACGTAAATGATTATATCTCACTGTTTCATCTCTCTCGCATTTAAAACGGTCTAATGTCCGCTAAAATTTTAGTGGATGGAGCCTTAATATATCTCCTTATTATATTGCTATTCAATATCTTTTCTTCCATTAATGTAAGCTGTGAGGGGAGGGATGGAGCAGGAATGCCTTTGATAATGTTAATGGGGGAAGTCTCCTGCCGTATCTCATCAAAGAGGTTTTCCTTCAGGAATGAGGAGAGAAGTTTGACGCCCCCTTCTACCATTAAGGATGTCACTCCGTATTCCTTATACAAGATACGCATAGCATCAGAAAGGGAGGATGAAGGGAGGAGAATAGGATTGCGGCGCATTATCTCTGCTTCCTCCGATATTCGGGAAGAGGCGAAGATAACGGGACGAGCATCAGTGCCGGGCCATAAGCGCGTGGTGAGCGTCGGATTATCAATAAGCACTGTGTCAGTGCCAATCATTATCGCGTCATAAATAGCACGCTCTTTATGCATCAAGCGAGAGGTGAGGGGTGTGGAAATTTTTATAGGATAGCTATTGCCCTCATCATCAAGGGGTGCCATGAAACCATCGCTGCTCTGAGCCCATTTGAGCAGGATATATGGTCGCTGCTGGGTATGGGCGGTCAGGAAGCGTCTGTTGAGGAAGTCACATTCTTTTTGTAAAAATTTTTCCACCACTTCTATCCCTGCTTCACGAAGCATCTTGATACCTCTGCCCGCTACCAACGGGAAAGGGTCCGGCGAACCGACTACCACGCGACCTATCCCTTTATTTATCAGAAGAAGCGAGCATGGGGGCGTTTTGCCATAATGCGAACAAGGCTCGAGAGTGACATAAATCGTGGCTTCCGGGAGAAGGTGCTCATCCTCGGAAGAGACCGAATTGACAGCATTCACTTCTGCATGCGGACATCCGTATTTGCGATGCCAGCCTTCTCCGATAATGCGTCCGGATCTGCTTACTATTACTGCCCCGACCATTGGATTCGGCGAGACAAATCCCGCTCCGTAAGTAGCTAATTCAAGGGCGCGGCGCATATATTTCTCTTCCGGTGATGAAAATTTTTTCTGTTCTCCCATGTTATTTATTCTATTACAAATATTGTCACTCGGCTGACTGTCAGAAGCGGATGCCTACACTGAGCTGTCCGTTCTCCACGGAGGAGAAGAGAGTGTTGCCTCCGGAATAGTACCAGTTGCCGTTAAGCCTCCCCACCGCACAAATGAAGAAGTTATCCAGATTATATGTCAGAGATGCCAACCAGCGGATATTCAAGGCTAATGATTTTGCAGCTCCGGAGTGATTGTCAGCCTGAGTAATGTTGATTCCTACTCCCGGAAATGCTGAGACATTGAAGAGCAGATGTTTATTCCATACCCAGTTGAAGGAATATCCGGAAATTATGGAATAACTGTGATAACGGAAATGATATACCTCGGGGGGTATATTGAGGTATGGCGATAACTCCTCCGGTAATTTATTGAGATCCATCGTGATATCCGTATCGGTATATCCGAATCCAATTACAGCTGTTCCGGCACTTTTTTTCTGTATCTTGGCATAATTATATGCTGCGCCCCAGGCAAATTTCTTGTTGTTAAAGAAGTAATATCCGTATACTTCAAAGTCGCTCAACTGAACTCCGTCAAAGAGACGTTTGATGATATGCCCGTTATTATAGTTGCCGAAAGTGCGGATATATGTCGCTGCCGTATTCTTCCAGTAGTGACCTTCTATATTGAATCGGGCGCAACTGAATGAATATTCGAATTTGTGATGGTTTGCCGGGTCATTCCCGAATAGATTATTCATATCTACCGAATATCCTAAGCTGACAGCCATATATTGAATATATCCGCCGACATTGAAGTAGGGATCACTCATGATACGTATCGGCATTTTCTTACCGGGATTTATGTAATAGGAGTCCATCCATCCGTCGGTGAGAATACGCGCTTTCCATTTTTTGCCGGTACCCACGACGTAGGTTGTATCATAGGAGTTGAAGGCTTTATCCGCCCAACGATATACCTTCATGCAGAAGTTGAGAAATTTAGGATATCGGATAGTAGTGTCGGCGGTATTCAGTTTCCCTTTTTTAAGCAGATGCCACCAGTTACGGTTGGAGTCGGGTCGCTCTATATGTCTGTGGGGGGCATTGAGCCAGGGATCATCCTCCTGCCCTAAATCGAGTTGCAGGTCAGTATCGTCCCAGTCTTCCTCTCCCAATTCCGGGTCTACAAATTGAGGTGTAGTCGTTTCAGTTTCCCCTTTTGCAGGATTTGAAACGACGTTATTTTCAGGATTGGCATAAAGCGGCATCCCTGTCAGTAGAGACACCGATAGAATAATCAGGCTAAATATATGTCGGGGTTGGAACGTATGCCGGGACATAAGGAAGAATCTCTAAATTTAGTGGCTGCTTATTTGATACCTCTTTCATCAAGAGCTTTCTGATAACGACGGGCATTCTGCAGATGCTCCTCATAATTCGTAGCAAAATTATGAGTGCCGGAGAAGTCCTCTTTGGCACACATGAATATATAGTCGTTGGGCTCGCTGTTGAGTATAAGGTCGACTGTCTCCTTTCCGGTGGTGCGGATAGGACCGGGAGGAAGTCCGGCAAAGCGATAGGTATTGTATGGGGAATTTACCTGGAGATGTTTACCTGTCACTCTCCTTATCGTGAAGTCATTCAAGGCAAAGCGCACCGTAGGATCTGACTGAAGTTTCATCTTCTTATGGAGACGATTGATATATAGCCTACCGATTGCTCCTTTCTCTTGAGTGGCATTGCTCTCCTCATCCACAATAGAGGCAAGCGTCATGACTTCTGCAGGAGAAAGACCTAAGATTGCGGCTTTATTTTGTCGAGAGTCATTCCATAAGGCTTTATAATTATCCCCTATCTTTTTTATCACTTCGCGCGGGGAAGCCGACCAATAGACTTCGTATGAGTCATCTACAAAGAGAGCCAAGGCTTGATCGGGGGTCAGCCCGTAGGGTGACAGCACGGCAGGATCTTTTAGCAGAGCACGTAGTGAATCTGCAGGGAAATCAAGTCGGGATGCTATCCGCTCCGTCATGTTGTCAAATGATCGGAAACCATTTATTGTGATGCGCACCGGTGTCTGCGCTCCATGCGTAAGGCGGCGTGCCACAGAGATAGGGTTGACACCGGCAGGGATAAGATAATATCCTCTCCTGCGCGCCGGATCATTATCGGGAAAATGAGCTATCTTCAAAACTCTCTCCGCAAATTTCTCTCCATAATACTTAGAAAGCGAATCGCGCACCATCTCTCTGTCGGCATTGCGCGGGATACGTATGGGAGCCTCCGCTTTTGTCTTATCCATCACAAACGGAAATAAGAGGAAGAGGAGAAGGATAATGATAACGGCAAGCCCCGAAAGGAGATAAATTTTCCTTCCGGGGACATTATGTTGTTGAGTCTGACGTCTGTTATTTCTTTTCTCTACGGTCATTTCTTACCTTTCTCTTTTTCGAGCTGTTTCTCCAGAGCCTCGAGTGAGAGATCGATCGCTTCCTCAAATGAGTCTGCTGTCTTGGCTGCGAAGAGATCGGCATGCCCGGGAACGGTAAGCTTTATGCCTGCTTCTTTGTTCTTGATAGTTTCCGGCTTCACGAGCGTGAGGTTAACTTCCGCAGCTGTGATACTCTCATATCTGCGTACGAGCTTGTCGATTTTCTTATTGATGAAGGAGACGAGGCGGTCGGAGATTTCAAAATGAATTGCTTTAATTGTCGCTTCCATAATACAAAGATTTTACAGGTGACACTTACCCCTCTTCTTGTAAAGAATAGAAACTTTTCATATGTTTTCGGGGTAATATCCCTTATGAAATGATTCAGTCTCTTACCGGAGGGCTTTGCAAATATAACAAAAAAACGGGAGTTATGGTTATCCTTACCTTAATTTTTCCTCTTCAGGATCATTTTTGCCGGCTCGCGGATGAGCTTGATTATAATTCTTGCGCAGCTGTTCGAAGGTGAGATGTGTATATATCTCGGTAGTGGTGAGCGACGCATGCCCGAGCATCTCCTTCACCGTGTCTAAATTCGCGCCATGGTTAAGCATTGCCGTGGCAAAGGTATGGCGCAGTATATGAGGCGATTTTGCCGCGGAGGTAGTTGTGCCCAATCCCTTTTTTACTATTCTGTAAAGCTGCATCTTGCTTAGTGTCCCTTTCTCTCCCGGGAAAAGAGGCACGGGGGAGGGGAGACCCGGGAAGTGATCATCGCGCAGCCTTTGCCAATCTTCTATCTTTTGGAGGAGGGCTGGAGGCAGGGGCACTATTCTTTGTTTATTTCTCTTTCCGGTCACTTTCATTTCGCGGGAAGAGAAGGAGATATCGGTATCTCTGAGTCCGAGAAGCTCAGCCTGCCGGATACCGGTGGAATATAATATCTCCAATATCAGCCGGTCGCGGGTTTCGGTGTATGAACCGGAGGATGGGGTTTCAAGAAGAATCTCCATCTCCGACTCTCTGACAAATTCCGGAAGATGTTTCCCTTTTTTTGCTAATGTCACATCTGCCGCGGGATTGGAGGATATGAGTCCGCGCTTCATCATCCAGCGGAAATAGGCGCGCAAGCTCTGGGTCTTCCTTCGTAAGGACGCAGGGGTCTTTTTGGAAGCTAATTTGCCGATCCATGCACGGATATCGGAGACTGTTATACTTGATGGCTGGAATGAGTCGAGGTTATTATTTGTGACCCATTCTGCGAATTGCCTTATATCCCGAAGGTATGCCTCCACTGTGTAAGGGCTGCGGTTGAGCTCGTTCGAGAGATAGGATATGAATTCTTCCGGAATCATTTTTTTCTTTGATGATAAGGAGAAGTATAAAAAGAAAATTCCGGCTTTCATCCAAAGGGGATGAAGCCGGAAGTATGTATCTCCGATGAAAAGAGGCTTACTGCTCTGCCTGACGAAGCTGCTGAACGTAAACTGCCTTGATCATTTTCTTACGGTTTGCTACAGAGGGCTTCTCGAAAGCCTGGCGGCTGCGGAGCTCTTTTACGATGCCGGTTCTTTCGAATTTACGTTTGAATTTCTTAAGCGCTTTCTCGATGTTCTCGCCTTCTTTTACTGGTACGATAATCATGTTTAATCTTTTAATTTTATGTTTTTTATTCTTTTTCTATGTTGTCAGTCCACAACAGCAGGGGCGCTGTCGCGTCTATTTCGTTGCAAAATTATATAATCTTCTTATACTGACAAAATTTTTTAAGAAAAAAACAGTTTAAAAGATGTTTTTTCTTGCTTATTCCTCTTTTGTGGGGTCATAACGGTAGTGATGAGCCTCTTCTCCTTCGGTGTACCATTTGGAATACATCAGATAATTACGGGCGATTTTCTCATTCATCTCCTTCGCTTTTTCGGGCTCTACCATCTTTACGAATTTTGCCGGCGCTCCCGCCCACATCTCATGAGGACCGATTTTTGTGCGGCTGAGCACTACCGATCCGGCGGCTACCAATGCGCCTTCGCCCACCTCGGCATCATCCATTACCACAGCTCCCATTCCAATTAGCGCGTAGTCACGGATTTTAGCGCCATGGATCACAACGTTGTGACCTATGCTCACATCGTTGCCTAATTCAATAGTGGATTTCTGGTAGAGGGTGTGAAGCACACTGCCATCCTGTATGTTGACGCGGTCGCCGATACGGATGGAGTTGACATCGCCGCGGAGAACAGTCCCAAACCATACGCTACATTCGTTTCCCATCTCCACATCGCCTATGATGCATGCATTGTCTGCTAAAAAACAGTCCTTGCCTATCTTGGGTGTAAAACCTCTTACACTTCTTATTATTGCCATCTGGTATTTCTTCTTTATCTATAAATATTGCCCGGGAAGAGCGATTCATCCCGAGCAATATTATTGAATTATTTTTTTAACGGTTGAGTTTTTGCTGCGAGCCAAGCTTTCTCCTCGTCGTTCAAGAGGGGAGAGAGACGGTCGAAGACTTTCTTATGGTAGGTGTTGAGCCATTCTATCTCCTGATCGGTCATGATTGAAGTCTCGAAGAGACGGAGATCGAATGGGAAGAGGGTCATCTCGTTGAATTTATAGAATTGTCCGAACTCTGTCTTCATCGCAGGAATGGTGACAATCAGGTTCTCACACCGGATGCCGTATTTACCTTCAAGGTATAGTCCGGGCTCGTTGCTGGTGATCATACCCGGCTCGAGCGGTGTGGGATTATGATTGAGACGGATATTCTGCGGACCCTCATGGCAGTTGATGAAGAAGCCTACTCCATGACCTGTGCCGTGATAATAGGCTTTACCCTCTTTCCATAAGAAGATACGCGCCAAGGCATCAAGCTGGTCTCCTCTTGTGCCGGCGGGGAAGACCGCATTGGCAAGATTGATATGACCTTTCATCACCAATGTGAAGTCGTGAATCTGCTCCTGAGTGGGCGTGCCGAGCGCGATGGTGCGCGTGATGTCTGTTGTGCCGAAGGTGTACTGACCTCCTGAATCTACGAGGAGGAGACCATCTCCTACGATTGCCACATCTGTCTGTTCTGTAGCTTCATAATGCACGATTGCTCCATGTGCGTTCCAGCCGAGGATTGGCGCGAAGCTCTCATCCACACAACTCGGGTCTGCCAGACGGAGGGCACGGAGTCGTTTCCCTAATTCGACTTCTGTCAGCTTTCCGGAGGGGTACTCTTTCTCTACCATCATGAAGAATTTGGTCAGTGCCACACCATCTTTCTCCATCGCTGTCTCAAGGTTGGCAAGCATGGTCTGATTCTTGATGCTTTTGAGTTTGGCAACTCCATCGCCCCCGAATACCGGTGTGCATGCGATATGATCATAGAGACCGCGGGCTGTCTTCATCGGATCAACCAGCAGACGGGTCTCCTTGGGAAGTTTCTCCACAAATTCAATTACTGAATCGTATGGCTCCACCTCAAAATGATACTTGTCAAGATGCTCCTGCACCTCCTTTGTGATTTTCTCCTTGTCAATGAAGAGAACGCGGCGGTTCTCGTCAAGATAGAGATAAGCCACGAAAATCGGGGAGAAAGCTATGTCATTGGCTGCGCGGAGGTTGGTGACCCATGCTATATCATCAAGGGCGGAAAGCATGATGGCGTTTGCCAATTCCCCTTTTACCTCCTTGAGCACATCCTCTACCTTGCTGTCGACAGTCTCGCCTACGATTGCTTCATCATGTATGAAGAGCTTATTCTTGGGACGCTCCGGACGGTCGGGGTAGATGTAGTCGAATTGAGGGAAATTATCGTTGAATTTGATACCGTTGTCTGTCAGCTCCTGTTCAAGTCGCTGCGCATAGCTTACGGAGAAAGTCATGCCGTCGATAGCCACGGTCTGACCGGCATTCATCTTTTCGGTAACCCAGTCGATGAGATCTACGGCATCCGGTCCATCCTCCTTCATCATCTTGAAGCCTGAGCCTTTGAGCTGATCCTCAGCCTGAATGAAATAGCGGGAGTCGGTCCAGCAATAAGCTTCATCTGCAAGCACCACGGCAGTGCCGTTTGTGCCGTTGCCTGACTCGAAACCTGTGAGCCATTCGCGTCCGCGCCAGTGGGCGGGTGGCAATTCGCTTTGATGGGGGTCTGTGCCGGAGATGATGACACAATCAATCCCTTTATCTTTCATTACTTCGCGCAGGGAAGTAAGATAATCAAAATGTTTGTTTGTCATTTTTTCTTGTTTTGATAAGCGGAGCAGAGGGAGAGAGGAGGGCTCCTGTGGTTATGACTCAAAGTTACGATTTTCGGAGGAGATAGACAAAATTTTATAGAAAATTTAGAGCTTTAGCTAAAGTGTTTTACTAATTTTGCAGTCGGAAATATTATATCGTGCTCCTGAGGGTATTGTATGAAGAGAGAAAGTGGTAAGGAAATAAGTATCTCCGGTAATTCAGTAATTAATACAGTTGGATATGACGGTGATGCCATGCGGATGCGTGTGGCGGAATGGAGCGATGTAAAGAGAATAGGAGATCACGGACCATATACCCTTTATTCTGCCATACGCTATGGCAGAAAGTATTTTATCAAGACGTTAGGGGAGCAATACAGGGGAATGCCGGAATGGGAGAGGTTTCTTTTCAAGGAATTCGAGCTTGGTAGCCGGCTCGAACATCCGGGGATAGCGAGAATCGTATCATGGGATGTTATCCCCGGAGTAGGGGAGGCGTTAGTGATGGAATATGTCGATGGCGCCGAACTCGGAAAATGGCTCGATGCTCATCCCGAAGCCGATGCTGATATGCGGCGCGAAGTGATGATAAGTCTGCTTGAAGCTTTGGATTATCTTCATCAGTCGGGAATATCACACCGCGACCTGAAGCCGGATAACATCCTGATAACGCATAAAGGAAACCGTGTCAAGATCATAGACCTCGGTCTCGGCGATGGCGACGACTTCGTAGTGTATAAGAACTCTGCGGGGACAGCTGCTTTCGGTGCTCCAGAGCAACACTCAACTGATAGCGGCAAACCCTCAGATATGAGTGCCGATATCTATGCGGCAGGTAAAATCATGCAGATACTCCTACCCGGGAGACGCTACCGCCGACTGGTAGATAAATGTCTTAGACCAGAGCCGGCATTGCGCCCCTCAGCCGCCTATCTCATCCGGCATCTTAGAAAGCGCTCGAATTGGAAGGCGATAGTTATCCTGTTCTTATTTGTCAATCTAATCGCAGCCGCCGGGATGATATACCTGAATAATAAGAGGAAGGAGGCGGAGATAGCTATGAAGAATATTCCGGAAAGAATAGTGACGGTTCCGGCAGCCGCGGATACTGTCTACATAAACCGTACGGATACGGGAGCCACGAATACTGTCTATATTAACCGTACGGATACGGTAAAGGTTACTGTTCCGGCAGGTCCGTCGGAAGAGTTGATACAGATGACGCGTGAGCAGAATATTAAAAGTATCGACGAAGCGATTGAAGAATTGATAACCATAGATCCCTATAATAAATCGTCAGATCTCCTTAGGAAAAATTCTGATTATTTTAAGAATAAATGGGAGGAAAATGTATATTATTCAGTGCGGCAAATGGGAGGATCTGATGATTTGGCAAAAAGAGAGAGTAAAGTAATAGGAGAATACATTATCAGGCGTATGAATGATGCATACAGAAAGATTGATGCCAATTACAAAGCTCATATTGAAGCGAGTCAGTCGGCTGCTTCCGATGAGTCGAGTATGGAGTAGCGGATTCCGGTGCGCTGTCCTGCGGTATATACAAATCTTTCTTTGCCACCGTTGCGTATCACTTCGTTGAAATATAACGGGGCGTTCTGGGTCAGGCTCATGAATCTTACGATATCTCCGGGTTTGAGTTTGCCTCTTTCTGAAAGAATGACTTCAAATTTTCCTGCGCCGATACATTTCAGACGGCATCGGCGGGCGGGCTCCCATGAGAGGTCAACAATCATATCCGGTGCCAATTCATCAGCCGTGACTATTGCCCCGATAAAGGAGGAAGACTGCATGGAGTCATCACCATCAGAATTAATATAATCATCAATAGATCTGAAACCCAACAAGCGTATTAAAGCGGTGATCGTGTATTGATACGGGCGATAAGCAGAAGATGTATCGCGGTTATAGCCCCAGATTCGTTTCAAAGTAGTAGCTGATACACTGCTTCCGATGTCTGCAAGCTCCGCTGATAGAAAATCGAAATCGCGAGGAGAGACAATCTTTCTCCCAAGGCGGCGTTCGACAGCCTCGGTCAGTTTTGCAATAAACTCCTTATTTTGGTAATCAATCTTCATGCGCTATTTTCATCCATGGAAATTTTCTACAAATTTAATGAGACATCCGGATAAAATAAAAATATTTGGTCATAAAAGATGGATTAAGATAGATTATTCCCATTTTTTTAGATATTAGAATAGTAGGACAGGCAGATCCGGATGGTAGCCGCGGAGCGGCGAGTCCTTGTTTATTTTTAGATAATAGAACAGTAGGACAGGTAGATCCGGATGGTAGCCGCGGAGCGGCGAGTTCTTGTTTAGCCCCCGGTAAGGGCATAGCCCGCAGCCGGGGGCTAAACAAGACGAGGTTACTCGGCGGCGGAGCCGTCGGTCTTCCAACATTCAGAGGAATGATTCAGCGGCGCACTGGGGGCGGGAGCCTCCCGGCTTCCGCTAAATTTTTGAGGGCTCGATGCCCGTAAAAATGTAAACTGCCTTATATTATTATCAAAATCACAGATAATCAGGAGATTGACGCGGATGCCTCACGGATTTTTAGATCTTTTCATAACGCCATGGGATTTTAAATCCTTAAAAAGATTTGGATGTTACACAGAGACCATCCGGATGCGCTCCGCATCTCATCTCAAAATGAAACCGCCCCCAGTCGCCGCCAATGTAAGTCTAAACGTAAATTTTTGAAATTCAACAGTAAGCACATTTTACAGTGTTGAATTTATTATGCAACTCACCGTTTATCCGTTGATTAATTGTTAAATGCGCATTGAAACTCCCGGTCTCCCGAATCTTCAAGCGCTATTTTCATCCATGGATATTATCTACAAAAAAAGATAATGAGACATCCAGATAAAATAAAAAGATCTGGTCATAAAAGATGGATTAACTTGGATTAGTCACATTTGATCAAATGATATTAACTTTGCTCATAAAAAGATACCGTAATTATGTCAGCTATCCCCGAAGCTATCTGAAACTTCGCAACTATCCAAGGAGTTTTGGGATAGCTGGCATTTTTTATTAATTGAAATTTCGCAAGTGTAAAATTTTTATTAACTTTGCGATTGAAGTTGTTTAAACTTATTTTTTATTCACATTTGCGAGAGATTTTTGCGCTGATTTTGTCACTCGAAGAGGTAGCAACCTCTCGGTTGGTACCGATGAGAGGGGCGGAAGCAGCCTAAAAGATCCGCAAAGGGGAATAAAAGAATGAAGAATATACCTAATTTTAACATTCGTAAATTAGTTTAAACAACTTCATATGTAAGTCGAAGAGCGACTTGTAAAATTAATTAAGAAAAGCGTATATCGACGCTCCTTCTTGGCTATCTGAAACTTCGCAACTTTCAAATGGAGTCAAGGACGTGAGACAGCGATAGACGCCCATGTAGATATGATCTACAATGCTGATGATGCGGATGCGTGAGCATCCGTCGTCGGTCGATATCATATCATGCGTGAGGCTCCGTCGTTGTCCGTTCCACTCCATTGGGCAATGCGAAGGCCTCAGATAGCGGGACGGACACGAGATGTGGCTCTCACGCTTTTTTTATTTTGAACCTATCATCATTTGAGGGCGATGATGGCGGCAGGTCGATCGCCGGGTATCGATAAATGATATTTTAAAATGTCAGAGAGTAAAGAAAATACAATAGTATTGATTTCTTGCGTAAAGAGAAAAATAGATACTACAAATGGACCGGTGCTTGCAAAGAATTTATACGACAGTCCTTTATTTAAGAAATCTCTTCAGTATGCGAAAGAGGTGCTTAATGTCGGGGAAGATAGAATCTTTATTCTTTCTGCAAAACATTATTTATTGTCTCTTAACCAGCCTATATTGAAATATGAACAGACTCTTAATAATGCTTCTGCAAAAGAAAGGAAGGAATGGGCGGATATTGTTTGGCAACAGCTGTCTAAAAGATTTTCTGCTGATACAAAATACATAATACTTGCAGGAAAGAATTATCTTGATTATTTAATAGGTTCTCATCGTATATCAAATTGTCAGTTGCCGTTGGATGGAATGCCTATGGGAAAAAGACTACCGGCATTGAATAAGGCAATTAAGAATAAAACAATACTATAGCAATTTCTAAATGAAAAGAGTAAAAGAAATCAGAGATATTCTGAATAAACGTCAAAATATCTGTAAGGAAGCACCGGGATGGTATCGGTGGTGGTGTGAAACAGAGAGGGCTGAGAGACTTCTGTCACAACTTCCGATAGAAGATCAGAATATGCTTCATCACAAAACGTTCGAAGGGAAAGACTATGTGGCAATATATTTCGGTATAAGTACTAAAGGTAAAGGACTCAACGGGCGATTGAAATGGCATATCTGTCAGACGCATCGTCCGAGTACTGTAAAGAGTGGGACATTATCTACTTTCCGTCAGACACTGAGCGCGTTACTTGGACTTAAAATGATTGATGCCGAGAATGAGGTCAATACATTTATGAATGATTATTGTGTTCTCGAATTTGAAAATACGAAGGACTCTGCGGATGCAGAAGCGAAAGAATCTCAGGAGTTGAATAATAATGAAGGTTATTATTACCCTCTCAACATCAAGAATGCCGGAAAAACTCCTAAGAATGTAAGAAAAAAACTTATGGATTTAAGAAAGATCGCAAAGGAGTTTTAGGGAATAATTGAATATAAGGCTTAGATACCATACAAGTAAATATGGGTAATTGGGTGGATGGAGCCTTAGTTGCTCCTTATTGGATTGAAAACTTTAAAATATAATTTAATTAAAATATAATTTAATATGGCAAAGAAATCTGCAATTTCCGGTGAATACGTCATAACCGTAGAAGATTCCGGCTCAATCCGTGTATGCAAAATATTCGATAACGTATTGGGATCACTTCGTGAGTGTGCCGCAGCTAAAAACTTCGAATACGATCCCAAATGGAACACTCGTACTTTCGGATCAAAACTCATCAAGGAGTTCGGAGAAGGAAATCAGGCTGAGATTGGTGAATACACTATCGTGAAGCGAGACAGTGGTAGCATCGAAACATACCGTATTTATGGTAATACCCTTGGTGCTCTCCGTGAGATTGCTGCAAAAGTTGGCTTCACAATCAATGAAAGTTCCAATACCAGACAGAACGGATCAAAACTCGTTGACTTCATTAATTCGGGTAAATAAAGAAATATCTACTCAGAATTACGATAGTAATGTATCAGGAATAAGAAATAAACTTTCATACACTATGGCTATAAAAACCACCGCATCTGGCAAGATGGATAAGCGAACCAAAGAGTATAAGGAACTCAAGGATCGTCTTGCCAAAGCACGTGCAGCTAAGGCTAAAGCCGGAGCGAAAAACACGACAAAGAAAACAACAACATCAACAACATCTACACTTAAGAGAACTGCATCAGGCAAAGTCGATAAGCGAACTAAAGAAGGAAAAGCTATTGCAGAGCGCATGGCAAAAGCTCGCAAGGCGAAGAACTCTCTCTCAAATCGTCTAAAACGTCTTTTTAGCTAACTACAGAAATCATGAAGACTCCAACAATAACAATAGCGTCCATCCTTGCTGCAATGATTTGGGCTGATGGCGAATTTTCAGATATCGAGCGTACTACGCTTAGCGAAATTGCTGAGGCACTTGGAATTCCGGAAAAAGAGTTAAACATGAATGTGACAGCTGCTCTTGTGGAATTAAAAATGATGGATGAGGCAAAAGCTACTGACTTTGCGGTAAAGCATGCCGAGAAAGTAAACGATGAGGAAACAGGAGA
This sequence comes from Bacteroidales bacterium, assembly GCA_014800895.1. GTDB lineage: Bacteria > Bacteroidota > Bacteroidia > Bacteroidales > Muribaculaceae > Lepagella. The sequence goes on along the minus strand of JAAVFG010000054.1, from coordinate 35,599 downwards.
AGTGTTCCAGGCATTGATGCAAATGGCACTTTGCGATAATGTGCTTACATACGGAGAAGTACATAATCTACTTGCTCTTGCGGAAGCTCTTGATATTGATCAGGACGCAGCAGTGCTTATGCTTTGCGACCTTGTGAAGAGTGAGCCGGAGCTTGAAGTTTCATTTGAAGCTGACGAAGAATAATTATTATGCCAAGTAAAGTAAGAGTATACGGTAAGGCTCAGAACCGTACAGCCTTAGGTATTATGCATGCCTATATGGTGATGTATCCTCAGGCAACATTGGAGGATCTTATCAAAGCTTTCCCCGCAGAATTAGCTCCTGACAACGGAACAAAGAAGATTTTCATTGACGCAGATGAAAATTCGGATATGGCATGGGATGGCTACTTTAAAAGAGAGGATGAGATTCTTGTGGATGGTAACGGAAAAAAAGTTGCTGTCAATAAGATGTGGACAAAACCCTCCTTTGAGCGTCTCATTAATCACGCTAAGAATTATGATATCGAGATCGCTCAGTTTGATCCGGCGGAAAAGGGTTTTGGTAAAAAGGGATCATTCGCATTAGAATACCTCAATGGGTATGTCCCTCCGGTGAGAAAGAATAAAAAAGGACTTCCCTGGTGGCTTTGGTTAATTCTTGGGTTGATAATAGCCGGTGTAGTTGTTGCGCTTTGTCTTCCGAGGGATGAGAAGGTAGTGGAGAAGATTGTGGAGAAAGAAGTGATAGTTCGTGATACAGTTTATGTGAAACAAATCGCGGATATCGAAGCAAACTTCAACGCTGCACAATTCGAGCAAGGGAAGGCGGAACTTAATGATGATGCCAAGCTTGCTCTCCATGATCTTGCCAAGGTGATGAAGCAAAATGATGAGGTTAAGCTTCGTATTGAGGGTCATACATCGGCAGAGGGGGATGACGCAACAAATCAGGCTCTTTCTGAGGCTCGTGCTAAGGCAGCGGTTGATTTTCTTGTAAACAAAGAGGGTATTAATGGCTCTCGTTTGGAGGCAGTGGGTAAAGGTAGCTCCGAACTTAAGGACAAAAATAATCCTACCTCAGATGTAAATCGCCGTACAGAATTTCAAATACTTAAAAAATCATTTATAATGGCAGATTTTAAGATTGATGGGCGAATGAAAGTGAAAGGCCTCAAAGAGAAATTTAAGGATACTTTTGGACTCTCTCTACGTGTATACACTACCGTGAGCTGTAAAGCTCCGGCAAAAGATGATGCAACATTAGCATCAATTCGTGCCGAGGGTGCAAAGGGTGGTGAGATTGTGGTAGGTTCAAACCGCAAGGTTGGAAGCTTTGAGAAAATGGTAGCTGATGCCTATGGAATCGGTGTGCAGGTGGCAAATGCCTCAAATACCAAGCTCGCAAACGATAACGATACTTTGGCAGCAGCCGCTAAAAAGTAAAAGTAACTGAAAAATGCGAGTCGTATGCAGAATATCTATTTTTACGGCTCGCATTTTTCAGATTATATATCCCATTATATTTTTATTATGAGTACAAAAGCATATTATCAGAAGCAGATCATAGATTTGCGTGCCCGAGTTGCACGTGAAAAGGAAGCAATGAAGCGTGACAATGAGAGCTATGCACGAAGTATCAGATCGGCAAGTACTCCCACCGCTAAAGCTTCATATCGTAAAAGTAAGATAGATAAGGCTGAATCACATAAAAGAAATATAGAATCCTTAAAGCGTCAGATAGCTCAGGCACAACTCAATAAAGTAAGAGCTCCAAAATAATTGAAATGAACGATTTTTGGAAAGGTGTATTAACTACCTTATTCCTCCAATGGTTATTTAATGGTAAAAGCGGAGGATGTGGCTGTAGCGGCTGTTTAACCTTCCTTGTTCTTGGATTATGTTTAATCTGTTATTTATTAGGATTGTTTGAATGAAGATACCCGGTTTATCATTTTCTTGGAAGAGAGCTGTCGGAATTACGGCGGCTAAACGTAAAATATCTCGTGCCACCGGAATCCCTACTACGCGTGCAGGATTAGAAAGAAAAATTGGGGGTATGGTAATCAATGCATTGATGGGTGGAAAAAAGAAAAGAGGTAGAAAAAACTAAATCCAAATGACTTCTCGTATTAAGAATTTTAAAATAGCTATGGCGCGTGTGTTAGATGATAATCTGCACACGCGTCAATGGCATAATATGGTGGATTGGCTTATTGTAGTCATGATTCTGCTTAGCACTGCCGAGATATTTCTATCGACATTTTTAGAAATAATAAAACAGTACATATCAGAATATAAATATCCTAAAACAGTACATTTCGGAATAAAAATACCTTAAAACGGTACATTTAATGGGTATTGTAATATGCTAAAACGGTACATGTAGTTTATTCTGTTATATAGAAAATTTAGACAGTAGGATTTAATTTTAGACAATAAAAAAAGGAGAACAAGAAGATCCGGAAGGTAGCCGCGGAGCAGCGAGTCCTTGTTTAACCCCCGCTAAGGGCATCGCCCGCCGCCGGGGGGTAAGTCAGGACGAGACTACTCGGCGGCGAAGCCGTCGGTCTTCCAACATTCAGAGCAAGGCTCCCGCCCCCAGTCGCTGCCGATGTAAGTCTACAGTGAGAAATAATTGTCTTAAATGTTGAAATCTTGATGAAAAAGAAAATAATATGGACAAAAATATATAAAAAAATGATACAACAATTTTGTGGTATTAAAATAAATTTCTAACTTTGCAGGCGTAATCAAACTTCGATTTGATACAGTCAATATAAAGATGGCAAGTCAAAAATCTTTTAAGTAATAGTGATATAAAATTTGTAAGTTAGTGGTTTAGTAGGATTGCCGTTTTACTTGTGAAAGTAGACGAGTCTAAAAAATCACAAGACGCCGTGAAATTGTGAAATTTCATGGCGTCATTGTTTTTAGGGGTTTAAGCTTAATATAGTTTAACTGGTGATATGAGTTTATTTTGTCCTTCCTGACTGTTCCTCTTTTGAAGCTCTCCATACGTTATTCACCTTGTCGCGTCCGAAGCGGTAGCTGATGCTGAATAAAACGTAGGCGGTATGTCCGTTAAAGGTTTGCTTCATACTGTAGCCGGCATAGGATTCTTTTGATCTTGTCTTATTCCATCCGAAGATGTCATTAGCTCTTAGCTGGAGAGCCATGCGGTTATTAAGGAGAGAATAGCGGAGAGAGACATTAAATAATTGCAGGAACTCATACCTGGAGTTTGGGAGTTCTAATATTTAATATATAGTTAATCAATAATATACATTATATCCAAAGGTGCTAATATTTTAGAGTTAATATTTTAACAACCTAATATTTAATTAAATAAACGCATAAGAGGCGCATCCCCGGCTCTCTCCCATTTCCGGATAGACTGACGGCCGAGAGACTCCCGCCCCCAGTCGTCGCCAATGTAAGTCTACAATAATAAGGCATAGTTGTCATCTGAGCATACTTTTCAATGCAGTTTATTATCTAATTACGATTCAGTATAATACAGATAAGCCAAAAATCGTAAACTGTTGAAATTCAACGGTAAGAACATTTAACAGCATTAAATTTATGATGTAACCCACTGATTAGCGATTGATTAATTATTAAATGCACGTTGAAACTCCCAAACTCCCGGCAATTCCAAAAATGCTATGTTCAATCTTTCCTTTTTCATAATCTTATATTATTAATACGAAGGAAAAAGATAAACGTAACAATATACATTAATTTTTTTTATTATGTCTTCCCGGTAACAGTATTCAGCCCTTGAAGCAGTCTAAGCTTTTTTTATTAATTATATTGAAATGCGGACATTTCAATATAGAAGGCTAATTTCCATTTGCATATAAATCCATAAAATGTTATTTTTGCACAAATATTATAAAAGTGTGAAAATGACTGGACTCCGAAATATAGTGCTTTACGACACTGCCGAGACGCATGAAAATCTCCTTCCTTTATCTTATACCCGACCTGTAGGTGGTTTCCGTCTCGGTATAATGACTATTAAAGAGAAATGGCAGCGCTATCTGCCGGGTGAATACTCATTCAAGACAGTAGGATATCTGCAGGAGAAATATAAGCCCGTAGAGCTCGGAGAGTCATTGGCACTATTTATTAACGGTTCGCTACTTCCTGATCCTGATGTTGCTGCGGCTATTTCAGAATTAGAAGAGGGTGACCTTATTACAGACGGAGAGACAGTCCTCGCATTTATTGCGAAAGATTCTGACTTTGAAAAATTAGCCAATCTCTCCAAGGAGGACTTCTCCAGCTATCGCGAGGTAAGGGTAGGCGCACGCCGACTGAAGTTTGTATTCGATATCTTCCTGAATAATGAGAAAGAGATAATCAATGACTATCACCTGATGGTAGCCGGAAAAAAATCTCAACCCTTGAGCGATAGCTGCACAGTTATCGGAAAATCCGAGGATGAAAACGGCTCGCCGAATATCTTTATTGAGGAGGGGGCGGTTGTGGAAGGAGCCATCCTGAATGTGAAGAATGGTCCTATATATATAGGAAAGGATGCCGAAGTGATGGAGGGATGCGTATTGCGCGGACCCATTGCGTTGGGTGAGCACTCCATCTTCAAGATGGGCGCGAAAATATATGGAGGCACCACTATCGGACCCTACTGTAAGATAGGAGGGGAGATTCAGAATATTGTAGTTTTCGGATATAGCAATAAAGCCCATGACGGATATTTGGGAAATGCCGTAGTAGGGGAGTGGTGTAATATCGGAGCAGGTACAAACGCCTCCAATCTTAAGAATGATTATGCCAAGATCCGTATCTGGAATTACCGTCAGCAAAGATTCATGCGCACTGACCTGCAATTCTGCGGCCTTATAATGGGCGACCACTCAAAAGCAGGAATAAACTGTATGTTCAACACTGCTACAGTGGTAGGAGTAGGAGTGAATCTCCATGGTGCCGGTTTTCCGCGCGTCTTCATCCCGAGTTTTAGTGAAGGTTCGCCCGAAGGAGGCTTCAGCAGTGTAAGCATAGATAAATTCATGACAACGGCACAAAGAGTGATGTCACGTCGCGGACTTGAGTTGAATGATACTGACCGTGAGATATGCCAGTATATCTACGACTATGCTTCAAAATTTAAGGGGAAGGCTTAATTTAAAGGATAAACCCTGGAAGATTCATTGATTTTCGCCCTTAACCAAAAATTAAGTAAAAATATAGGGAAGAGAGGGGATATGTTTAAAAACAGAAAAATTTCTGATAAAAGAATAAATTTTTAAGGAAAGATTTGCGTAATCCGTTAAATATTAGTATCTTTGCACCGATTTAAGGCGCAGAGTCACCTCAAATGCAAGTTAAGCGATTGATAATAAATTGCTTAGCGTGCATTATGGCATAATGGTGAGATTGTGCGAAATCAATAAAAATAGGAAGATAACCAACCAATAATAATAAAAGAGACAAAGAATGCCTACTATTCAGCAATTAGTAAGAAAGGGACGCAGTGTTCTTAAAGACAAGAGCAAGTCTCCCGCATTGGATTCCTGTCCTCAGCGCCGCGGCGTGTGTGTGCGTGTTTACACCACAACACCTAAGAAGCCGAATTCAGCGATGAGAAAGGTGGCGCGTGTGCGTCTCACCAACGGCAAGGAAGTGAACAGCTACATCCCCGGAGAGGGACATAACCTTCAGGAGCACTCTATCGTAATGGTACGTGGTGGTCGTGTTAAGGATCTTCCCGGTGTGCGCTATCACATCGTGCGCGGTACTCTTGATACTGCAGGTGTACAGGGCCGTACACAGCGTCGCTCCAAATATGGCGCGAAACGTCCTAAGGCAGCTAAGAAATAATTGAGCCGCCTCTTACAACAAATCAAATCCTAAACTATTGTTTTTGATTTATTGGATGGCTATGGTTGAGTAAACGCCGCAAGAGAGCGACGTTGAAGATTGCAAAAGCAGCCAAAAACAAAAACGTTAAACAAACAACAATGAGAAAGCAAAAACCTAAGAAAAGGGTAGTACTTCCTGACCCTGTTTTTCATGACGTCAGAGTGACTAAATTCGTGAATCATCTGATGTATGACGGAAAGAAAAACACGGCTTATACTATTTTCTATACGGCTCTTGAGACTGTGAAGTCTAAAATGCCTAACGAAGAGAAGAGCGCTCTCGAAATCTGGAAAAAGGCGCTCGAAAACGTTACTCCCCAGGTTGAGGTTAAATCACGCCGCGTAGGTGGCGCTACTTTCCAGGTGCCTACCGAGATCCGTGCTGATCGCAAGGAGTCAATCTCTATGAAGAACCTCATCATCTTCGCCCGTAAACGCGGCGGTAAGACAATGGCCGACAAACTCGCAGCCGAGATCGTAGACGCTTTCAACGATCAGGGTGGCGCATTCAAGCGTAAAGAAGATATGCACCGTATGGCTGAGGCTAACCGCGCATTCGCACATTTCAGATTCTAAAGAGAGGAGTAAAGCAAAATGGCAAAACACGACGAACTTAAGTATACACGTAATATCGGTATCATGGCCCACATCGATGCCGGTAAGACCACAACTTCCGAGCGTATCCTCTTCTATACCGGTCTGACTCATAAGATCGGTGAGGTGCACGATGGCGCTGCTACCATGGACTGGATGGAGCAGGAGCAGGAGCGTGGTATCACAATCACTTCTGCCGCTACTACTACTTTCTGGAAGTATGACGGCGAAAAATATAAAATCAACCTTATTGACACCCCGGGACACGTTGACTTCACTGTTGAGGTAGAGCGTTCTCTCCGTATCCTTGACGGTGCGGTAGCTACTTTTACTGCAGTAGACGGTGTTGAGCCTCAGTCAGAGACTGTATGGCGTCAGGCTGATAAATATAATGTTCCCCGTATCGGCTACGTTAACAAGATGGACCGCTCCGGCGCTAACTTCTATGAGGTTTGCCGTCAGGTGAAGGAGCTCCTTGGTGCTAATCCTCTTCCTATCCAGATTCCTATCGGTGCGGAGGAGACTTTCAAGGGTCTTGTTGACCTCGTTACTATGAAGGCTATCTTCTGGCACGACGAGACTATGGGTGCAGAATACTCTGTAGAGGAGATTCCCGCTAACCTACAGGCTGAGGCTGAGGAATACCGTGACAAGATGCTCGAAACTCTTGCTGAGATTGACGACGCTCTCATGGAGAAATATTTCGACGATCCTTCCACTATCACAGAGGATGAGATTCGCAAGGCTATCCGCAAGGGTACTCTCTCTATGGAGATCAGCCCGATGCTTTGTGGCTCTTCATTCAAGAATAAAGGTGTGCAGACTCTTCTTGACGCTGTCTGCGCTTACCTTCCCTCACCTCTTGATTCAGGTGCCGTTGAGGGTGTAGCTCCCGGTACAGATGATGTAGAGACTCGTGAGCCCTCTCCCGAAGCTCCTATGTCAGCTCTCGCGTTCAAGATCGCTACTGACCCCTATGTAGGCCGTCTTTGCTTCTTCCGCGTTTATTCAGGTGAGATTCCTGCCGGTAGCTACGTGCTCAACACACGTTCCGGTAAGAAAGAGCGTATCAGCCGCCTTTTCCAGATGCACTCCAACAAGCAGAATCCTATGGAGAAGATCGGTTGTGGTGATATCGGTGCCGGTGTAGGTTTCAAGGATATCCGCACAGGTGATACTCTCTGTGATGAGAATCATCCTATCGTTCTCGAGGGTATGGAGTTCCCGGATCCTGTGATCGGTATCGCGGTAGAGCCTAAGACTCAGAAAGACCTTGACAAGCTCGGCGTTGGTCTTCAGAAACTCGCAGAGGAGGATCCTACCTTCCGCGTTGAGACAAATGAAGAGACAGGTCAGACAGTCATCAGCGGTATGGGTGAGCTTCACCTCGATATCATTATCGACCGTCTCCGTCGTGAGTTTAAGGTAGAGTGTAATCAGGGTCGTCCTCAGGTTACTTACAAAGAGGCTATCACCAAGCCCGTTGAGCTTCGTGAGACATTCAAGAAGCAGACCGGTGGTCGTGGTAAGTTCGCAGATATCATCGTCCGCATGGAGCCTGTTGATGAAGGCTTCGAGGGCAGCCTCCAGTTCGTTGATGAGGTGAAGGGTGGTAACGTGCCTAAGGAGTATATCCCTTCAGTACAGAAAGGCTTCCAGACTGCAATGAAGAATGGTGTGCTTGCCGGCTATCCTGTGGAGCAGCTCAAGGTTACTCTTCTCGATGGTAGCTTCCACCCCGTTGACTCTGACCAGCTTTCATTCGAGCTTTGTGCTATCCAGGCGTTCAAGAAGGGTTCTGAGAAAGCAGGTCCCGTTCTTATGGAGCCTATCATGAAGATCGAGGTTGTGACTCCCGAGGAGTCTATGGGTGATGTGATCGGTGACCTTAACCGTCGTCGCGGTCAGGTAGAAGGTATGGAGACAAGCCGCAGCGGTGCTCGTATCGTTAAGGCTACAGCTCCTCTTGCAGAGATGTTCGGTTATGTGACTGCACTTCGTACAATCACTTCCGGTCGTGCTACTTCAACCATGACTTTCGATCACTACGCAGAGGTAAGCAACTCCATTGCCAAGAACGTGCTCACTGAGTGCAACGGTAGAGTGGATCTTTTGAAATAAAATTCAAGTCAAAAAGCAATATGAGCCAGAAAATCAGAATTAAACTTAAATCTTACGATCACAATCTCGTAGACAAGTCTGCAGAGAAGATCGTGAAGACAGTGAAGGCTACTGGTGCGGTTGTTAGCGGTCCTATCCCTCTTCCGACCCACAAGCGTATCTTCACAGTGAACCGCTCTACCTTCGTAAACAAGAAGTCTCGTGAGCAGTTTGAGCTTTCATCCTATCAGCGTCTTATCGACATCTACAGCAGCACTTCAAAAACTGTAGATGCGCTTATGAAGCTTGAACTTCCCAGCGGTGTAGACGTTTCTATTAAAGTTTAAGTTTATTAGACTATAAAATATCGGTTGAGTCCGTCCGGGGGACGACTCCGGACGGATCATCAGCCAAACCAACCACAAATAGCATAAAGAAATGCCAGGATTATTAGGAAAGAAAATCGGAATGACATCCGTTTTCAGTGCCGACGGAAAGAATGTTCCGTGCACTGTTATCGAAGTAGGTCCTTGTGTTGTTACCCAGGTTAAGACTGTGGACACCGACGGATACCAGGCTGTGCAGGTAGGTTTCATGGAGAAATCCGACAAACACACCAACAAGCCTGAGGCGGGTCACTTTAAGAAAGCCGGCGTAGCACCTCAGAGACACTTGGCCGAGTTCAAATCGTTTGAGACCCTTCCGGCTCTCGGCGATACGCTGACTGTGGACCTTTTCCAGGAAGGCGCTTTTGTTGACGTTGTCGGCACAAGCAAAGGTAAAGGTTTCCAAGGCGTTGTTAAACGTCACGGCTTCGGCGGCGTAGGTCAGGCTACTCATGGTCAGCACAACCGTCTTCGTGCCCCCGGTTCTATCGGTGCATGTTCTTATCCCGCTAAGGTGTTCAAAGGCCTTCGTATGGCAGGACACATGGGTAATGAGCGCGTGACTGTTCAGAATCTTCAGGTGATCAAAGTTATCCCTGAGCACAATTTGTTAATGATTAAGGGTTCTATCCCCGGACACAAAGGTTCAATCGTTTTAGTTGAGAAATAATGGAATTAGCAGTTTATAATATCAACGGTGAAGACACCGGCCGCAAGATCACTCTCAATGATGAGGTGTTCGCTCGCGATCTTGAGAAAGGAAATGCTGAGCATACCTTATATCTCGACATAAAGCAGTTCCTCGGCAATCAGCGTCAGGGTACTCACAAGAGTAAGGAGCGCAGCGAGGTTTCAGGTTCTACACGCAAGCTCGGTCGTCAGAAAGGCGGCGGTGGCGCTCGTCGTGGTGACATCAACTCTCCGCTACTCCGTGGTGGTGGTACTGTGTTCGGTCCCCGTCCCCGCGATTATCGCACTAAGCTTAACAAGAAGGTAAAGGCACTTGCACGCAAGATCGCTCTTACTTCAAGAGCTAAGGACAACAAGATCATCGTAGTGGAGAACTTCACATTCGAGGCTCCCAAGACCAAGAGCTACATGAATCTTGCAAAGAACTTCAAGCTCGAGGATAAGAAAGTGCTTCTCGTTTTCGCAAATCAGGATCAGAATGTACTTCTTTCAGTACGCAACGTTCCCAACGCACTTATGGCTCAGGCTTCTGACTTGAACGCCTACACAGTGCTCAACAACGATGCGATGATTCTTACCGAAGACAGCGTCGCAATAATCAATGATTTTAAATAAGGAGACAGAAAGATGGATATCCAGATCAAACCAATCGTAACTGAGAAGGCAACCGCCTACAGCGAGAAACAGAACTGCTACACATTCGCAGTGTCTCCTGATGCCAACAAATTTCAGATCAAGGATATTGTAGAGAAGCTCTACAATGTTCGTGTAGTGAAAGTGAACACAGCCCTTTACGCAGGCAAACGCAAACAGCGCTACACAAAGAGCGGTCTTATCCGCGGTCAGCGCCCTGCGTTCAAGAAAGCTTACGTTCAAGTGGCTGAAGGACAAACTATCGACTTTTATAGCAACATTTAAGAATAATGGCAGTAAGAAAATTCAAGCCCACTACGCCTGGGCAAAGACACAAGATTATTGGTGTGTTCAAAGGAACAATCACTGCTACCACACCAGAAAAGTCTCTTACAGTCGGGAAGCGTTCCACTGGCGGACGCAACTCATCCGGCCATCTCTCCACTCGTTATCGTGGAGGCGGTCATAAGAGAAAATTGCGTCTCATCGACTTCAAGAGAACAAACGACGGCGTACCTGCAACAGTTAAGAGCATCGAGTACGATCCTAACCGTTCAGCACGTATCGCCCTTCTCTACTATAAAGACGGATCCAAGGCTTATATGATCGCCCCCAACGGTCTTGAAGTTGGTCAGATCGTTATGAGCGGTGCAGACGCTGCACCCGAGGTAGGTAACTGCCTTCCCCTCGCAAACATCCCCGTCGGTACTCTTATCCATTGTATCGAGCTCCGTCCCGGTCAGGGTGCTTCAATGGCACGTTCAGCCGGTACATTCGCTCAGCTTACTTCACGTGAAGGTGATTATGCGATCATCAAGCTTCCTTCAGGTGAGACTCGTAAGGTCCTCCTTACATGTCGCGCTACTGTAGGCGTTGTAGGCAACTCCGACCATGCCCTTGAGTCAAGCGGTAAAGCGGGTCGTTCTCGCTGGTTGGGTCGTCGTCCTCACAACCGTGGTGTCGTTATGAACCCTGTAGATCACCCGATGGGTGGTGGTGAAGGTCGTCAGTCCGGAGGTCATCCCCGTTCTCGTACAGGTCTTTACGCTAAGGGTCTTAAGACACGTTCTCCGAAGAAGGCTTCTTCGAAGTATATAATTGAAAGAAGGAAGAAATAATCGCTAAAAGAAAGTAAGTATGAGTCGTTCGCTTAAAAAAGGACCATTTATCAGCGTGAAGCTTGAGAAGAAAGTGGCTGCCATGGAGGAGAGCGGAAAGAAGAGCGTCATCAAGACATGGAGCCGCGCTTCTATGATTTCCCCCGATTTCGTTGGTCACACTTTCGCCGTTCACAACGGCAACAAGTTCATCCCGGTTTATGTTACCGAGAATATGGTAGGTCATAAACTTGGTGAGTTCGCTCCGACCCGCACCTTCCGCGGTCATGGCGGTAACAAGAAGAAATAATGGCCCTAATAGTAAATCAAGACTAAAATAAGAATAGATACAATGGGTGTAAGAAAAAGACAATATGCCGATGGCCTTAAGTCGGAGAGAAAAAGCGAGTATTTCGCTAAGCTCCGCAATGTGCCTTCGTCTCCCCGCAAGATGCGTCTCGTTGTAGACATGATCCGCGGTCAGGAAGTTTTCAAAGCTCTCGGCATCCTCAAATTCTCTAATAAAGAGGCCTCTAACAAGGTAGAGAAGCTTCTCCGTTCAGCTGTTGCTAACTGGGAGGCAAAGAATGAGCGCAAGGCTCAGGCCGGCGAGCTCTATGTTAAGACTGTTTTCGTTGACTGTGCTCCCATGCTGAAGCGTCTTCGTCCTGCTCCGCAGGGTCGTGGCTATCGCATCCGCAAACGCTCCAACCATGTCACAATCTTTGTTGACACAATCAATAATGATAAAGCTTAATTTGTAAAGATGGGACAGAAAGTTAATCCGATAAGCAACCGTCTCGGTGTTATCCGCGGTTGGGACTCAAACTGGTATGGCGGCAAGAAATACGGTGAGACCCTTCTTGAGGACTCTAAGATCCGTAAATATCTCCGCACTCGTCTTGCAAAGGCAAGCGTTTCCAGAATCATTATCGAGCGTACGCTCAAAATGGCTACCGTGACTATCTGCACTTCTCGTCCGGGTATGATCATCGGTAAAGGTGGTAAAGATGTTGATGCTCTCAAAGAGGAGCTCAAGAAGCTTACCGACAAGGAGGTTCAGATCAACATTCATGAGATCAAACGTCCTGAGCTCGACGCTGAGATCGTAGCGACTAACATCGCTCGTCAGATCGAGAATAAGGTAGCTTACCGTCGTGCTGTTAAGATGGCTATCGCTTCTACTATGCGTATGGGCGCCGAGGGTATCAAGGTACAGGTCAGCGGTCGTCTCAATGGCGCCGAGATGGCTCGTTCCGAGATGTTCAAGGAAGGACGTACTCCGCTTCATACTCTTCGTGCTGATATCGACTACGCTCTCGTTGAGGCGCTCACAAAAGTCGGCATCATCGGTATCAAGGTATGGATCTGCCGTGGCGAGATCTATGGCAAGAAGGAGCTTACTCCTGCATACGCTATCGGTCAGAAAGAGGGCGGTCGTCCTCAGGGTGGCCGTAAGGGCGGTTTCCGTAACAAGAAAAACAACAACCGATAAAAAGCTATTAGAAAATGTTACAGCCTAAGAAAACAAGATACCGCCGTTCGCAGAAAGGCCGCATGAAAGGTGAGGCTCAAAGAGGTAATCAGCTTGCATTCGGTTCGTTCGGCATCAAGACCCTCGATTCAAAATGGATCACAGGTCGTCAGATTGAGGCTGCCCGTATCGCGGTAACACGTTACATGCAGCGTCAGGGTCAGATTTGGATCCGTATTTTCCCCGATAAGCCTATCACCAAGAAGCCTGCAGAGGTCCGAATGGGTAAAGGTAAGGGTAACCCCGAGGGATTCGTTGCGCCTGTTACTCCGGGCCGTATCCTCATCGAGGTTGAGGGTGTTCCCTACGATGTAGCAAAAGAGGCACTCCGCCTTGCTGCTCAAAAGCTCCCGGTGATCACTAAGTTTGTAGTGCGCCGTGACTATGATCCCAGCCAGAACGTCTAAAACAACCGGTCAGAGAGCGGATCGGGATTAACCGGTCCGCCCCCTGATCTCAATAACCAATAAAATGAAAAAGGAAGAAATCAAGGAATTAAGCATTCAGGAGTTGTCAGCTCGTATAGAGGCTGCAGAGAAGGCTTATCGTGAATTGAAAGTAGCGCACGCGATATCTCCCGTAGACAATCCCGCCAAGATCACAAAGGATCGTCGCGAGATTGCCCGCTTGAAGACAGTGTTGCGCCAGAAGGAGATAGCTGCGGCTGCTGCTTCTAAGTAAGTAATCCCCGTCAAAGTTTTTTAAAGAAATGGAAAAAAGACATTTAAGAAAAGAAAGAATTGGGGTTGTTTCAAGCAACAAATGTGATAAGACTATCACAGTTGAAATCAAGTGGAAAGAGAAGCACCCTATTTACGGCAAATTTGTCAATAAGACAAAGAAGTACCACGCTCACGATGAGAACAATGAGTGTTCAGTAGGCGACACAGTCCGTCTGATGGAGACTCGTCCGTTGAGCAAGACAAAGAGATGGAGACTGGTAGAAATCATCGAAAAAGTTAAGTAATCATGATCCAGACAGAATCACGTTTGACAGTAGCGGACAACAGTGGAGCAAAAGAGGCTCTCTGTATCCATGTGCTTGGCGGCACAGGCCGTCGTTATGCCTCTGTAGGCGACATCATCGTAGTGTCTGTTAAGAGCACGATTCCTTCTTCTGATGTAAAGAAAGGTACAGTTTCTAAAGCTGTAGTGGTTCGCACCAAGAAGGAGATCCGTCGCCCCGATGGAAGCTACATCCGTTTCGATGATAACGCATGTGTGCTCCTCAATAATGCAGGCGAGCTCCGCGGCACCCGTATCTTCGGCCCCGTAGCGCGTGAGCTTCGTAACACCAACATGAAGATCGTTTCATTGGCTCCTGAAGTACTTTAATCGTCTTAACACAAAAGAAAATGGCAAAATTGCATATAAAGAAAGGTGATATGGTCTATGTCAATGCCGGCGACGACAAAGGCAAGACCGGACGTGTGCTTGAGGTGCAGGTTGACAAACACCGCGCTATCGTGGAGGGTGTTAACATCGTGACCAAGAGCATGAAGCCCAACGCAAAATATCCGCAGGGTGGTCTCGTTAAGATGGAGGCTCCCGTGCATATTTCTAACCTGAACGTGCTTGATCCCAAGAGTGGCAAGCCCACTCGTATCGGCCGCCGCAAGGATGATGCCGGTAAGACTGTACGTTTTTCTAAAAAATCAGGAGAGGAGATTAAATAATGGAAACAACTCTTAGCAAACAGTATAAGGACAAAATCGTTCCCGAGCTCAAGGAAGAGTTCAAATACGATACCGTTATGGAAGTGCCCCGCCTGGAGAAAATCGTAATCAACCAGGGTCTGGGTGGTGCCACTCAGGATAAGAAGCTTATCGAGACTGCTATCAACGAGCTTACTGCCATCACAGGTCAGAAAGCAGTTCCTACTCTTTCTAAGAAGGATATCGCAGCCTTCAAGCTTCGTAAGAAAATGCCTATCGGCGCTATGGTGACACTTCGTCGTGAGAAGATGTATGAGTTCCTCGAGCGTCTCGTTCGCGTAGCTCTTCCCCGTATCCGTGACTTCAAGGGTATCAACTCAAAGATGGACGGCCGCGGTAACTACACTCTTGGTGTTACAGAGCAGATCATCTTCCCCGAGATCAACATTGATAACGTACCGAAGCTTCAGGGTATGAACATCACATTCGTGACTTCAGCCAAGAACGACGAGGAAGGCTTCGCACTCCTCAAGAAATTCGGTCTTCCCTTCAAAAACGAAAAATAAGAGATATGGCAAAGGAATCAATGAAAGCCCGTGAGGTAAAGCGCCAGCGTATGGTTGCCAAATATGCAGAGAAGAAAGCTGCTCTTAAGAAAGCGGCTCTCGCGGATGCAGACGGCAATATCAACTACGAGGCACTCGAGAAACTTCAGAAGCTCCCCAAGAACGCTTCTAAAGTGCGCCTCCACAACCGCTGCGAGATCACAGGGCGTCCGAAAGGATATATGCGTCAGTTCGGCATCTCTCGTATACAGTTCCGCGAGATGGCTTCTGCCGGTTTGATCCCCGGAGTGAAGAAAGCAAGCTGGTAATTTCGCATTTTACCGGCCGGTTCGCTCCCGGATGAAAATTTTTTTAGCGATTTCACCCCTTTTTTCAAAAATAAGTATTAACTTTGCAAAAGTTTATGCTTATTCGCGAAATCACGGGGTGAAATTGCGATATAAGGGTAAGCAAAATAGAGAGTATTAAATATTGTTCGGAATATCTGAATCAATTTAACAACCAAAAAAATGACTGATCCAATAGCAGACTATTTGACCAGACTGAGAAACGCCATCCGCGCGGGACACCGTGTGGTGGAAGTTCCGTCATCAAAAATGAAAAGGGAAATCACTAAGATCCTTTTCGAGCAGGGCTATATCCTTAACTATAAGTTTGAGGAAGGTCCTACACCTCAGGGCACAATCAAGATCGCTCTGAAGTATGATCCCATCGACAAGGTGAATGCAATCCAGAATCTTCACCGTATTTCACGTCCGGGTCTCCGTCAGTACACAGGCTACAAAGATATGCCCCGCGTACTCAACGGTCTCGGTATCGCTATCATCTCAACATCTCAGGGCGTAATGACCAACAAAGAGGCTAAAGAGCGCAAGATTGGTGGTGAGGTATTATGTTACGTATATTAAAAGAAGGAGGAAGAAATTATGTCAAGAATAGGTAAAGCACCGATCGCCCTTCCTGCAGGCGTAACAGTAACAGTAAAGGATAATGTAGTAACAGTGAAAGGTCCCAAAGGTGAGCTTTCACAGGCCATCAATCCTGATATCGATGTAAAGGTTGAAGATAATCATGTAGTGCTCAGCCGTCCCACAGATGACCGCGATCACCGTGCTCAGCATGGTCTCTATCGCGCATTGATCCACAATATGGTGGTAGGTGTGTCAGAGGGCTATAAGAAAGAGATGGAGCTTGTCGGTGTAGGTTATCGTGCCACATCAACAGGTCAGGTACTCGAGCTCGCACTCGGTTTCTCTCACGCTATCTTCATCAAGCTTCCTAAAGAGATAAAGGTAGAGGCAAAGACAGAGCGTAACAAGAATCCTCTTATTATTCTCGAGTCATACGACAAGCAGCTTCTTGGTCAGGTATGTGCCAAGATCCGCAGCCTCCGCAAGCCCGAGCCTTACAAGGGTAAAGGTATCAAGTTTGTTGGCGAGGTTATTCGTCGCAAGTCAGGAAAGTCGGCTAATGCCAAATAATTAAATTAGGAAAACAATGGTATCCAAGATAGCAAGAAGAAATAAAATCAAAACCCGCATCCGCGGTAAAATCTCCGGTACTGCCGCTCGTCCCCGTATGAGCGTATTCCGCAGCAACAAGGGGATCTATGTACAGATTATCGACGATCTCGCAGGCACTACACTTGCATCTGCTTCTTCCAAAGGTCTCGAGGGAGGCACAAAGACAGAGGTTGCAGCAAAGGTAGGCGAGGCTATCGCGAAGAAGGCTCAGGAGAAAGGTATCGTAGAGGTAGTTTTCGACCGAAACGGTTATCTTTTCCACGGTAGAGTAAAATCACTGGCAGACGGCGCACGTCAGGCAGGTCTTAAATTTTAAGTTGTTATGGCAAAGAAAGTTAACAGAGTTAAGTCAACTAATGATTTGGAATTGAAAGATCGCCTTGTAGCCATCAACCGTGTAACTAAGGTTACAAAGGGTGGTCGCGCTTTCAGTTTCGCAGCGATTGTAGTAGTTGGTAACGAGGACGGCGTAATCGGCTGGGGTCTCGGTAAAGCCAACGAGGTAACAGCAGCTATCGCCAAGGGCGTTGAGACTGCTAAGAAGAATCTTATCAAGGTACCTGTTCACAAAGGTACAATTCCTCACGAGGTAGAGGCTAAGTTCGGCGGTAGCCGTATCTTCCTCAAGCCTGCAAGCCACGGTACCGGAGTAAAAGCCGGTGGTGCGATGCGTGCAGTGCTCGAGAGCGTAGGTATTACCGACGTACTCGCCAAGTCAAAAGGCTCTTCAAACCCTCACAACCTTGTTAAAGCCACAATAGAGGCTCTCAGCGAGCTCCGCAGCCCCGCACAGGTGGCACAGAACCGTGGCATCTCGGTTGAAAAAGTGTTCAACGGTAAATAATCGAAGAAATGGCACAGATTAAAGTAACTCAGATAAAGAGCCGTATCAACTGCCCTAAAGTGCAGAAAGAGACTCTCGATGCACTTGGTCTTCGCAAGATGCAGCATTCAGTGATTAAGGAGGATACTCCTTCAATCATGGGTATGGTGAAGAAAGTTCATCACCTTGTTAAAGTGGAGAAACTTTAAACGATTAAAAGCGAAACAAGAAATGGAATTACATAATTTACAGCCGGCACCCGGCAGCAACAAGGGTAACAAGCGTGTAGGTCGTGGTCCCGGTTCAGGATACGGTGGTACATCTACTCGTGGTCACAAGGGAGCAAAGTCTCGTTCCGGATATAGCCACAAGGTAGGTTTTGAAGGAGGTCAGATGCCTTTGCAGCGTCGTGTGCCTAAGTTCGGTTTCAAGAACATCAACCGTGTTGACTATAAGGCGATCAATCTTGATGCGCTTGAGGCTCTTGCAGCAGCACAGAACCTTGCAAAGATTACGGTAGCTGATCTTCGCGAAGCCGGATTGGTTTCGAAGAATGCACTTGTTAAGATCCTCGGTAACGGCGCTCTTACTCACAAGCTTGAGGTAGAGGCTAACGCTTTCTCAAAGAAGGCAGAGGAGGCCATTGTGGCAGCAGGTGGCACCGTAACCAAAAAATAAAATAACTGACAATGGGATTTACAAAAACAATCAAAAATATCTGGAGCGTTGAAGATCTTCGCAAAAGGATCGGTATCACTCTTCTTCTTGTGATAATCTATCGCTTCGGGTGCTACGTGGTATTGCCGGGTATCAATCCTGACGACCTCAATGCACTTAAGACATTCACACAGGATGGTCTGATGCAACTTCTCGATATGTTCTCGGGAGGTGCGTTCTCTCAGGCTTCTATCTTTGCCCTCGGTATCATGCCTTATATTACTGCATCAATCGTGATACAGCTACTTGGTATGGTATTGCCGGCATTCCAGAAGATGCAGCGTGAAGGTGAGAGCGGGAGAATGAAACTCAATCAGTACACCCGTTATCTGACTGTTCTTATCCTTGTGCTTCAGGGTCCTGCCTATCTGATGAATCTTCAGTATCAGGTGCGTGCAGCCGGTGTACATGTAGAGATGGGTTTTTGGACTGTGGCATACATGACCATAGTGCTTGCAGCCGGTTCCATGTTCATTATGTGGCTGGGTGAGAGAATCGATCAGAAGGGTGTAGGTAATGGTATCTCATTCATCATCCTTATCGGTATCATCGCGCGTCTTCCTGAGGCATTCATTCAGGAGTTCACAGGACGTCTGATGAATTCAGCCGGTGGTGGTCTCGTTCTCTTCCTTGTAGAGATTATCATTCTTCTTGCAGTAATCGCAGGGGCGGTGCTTCTCGTTCAGGGTACACGCAAGGTGCCCGTGCAGTATGCAAAGAGAGTGGTTGGCAACAAGCAGTATGGTGGCGCTCGCCAGTACATTCCCTTGAAGGTGAATGCAGCCGGTGTGATGCCTATTATCTTCGCCCAGGCCATTATGTTGATCCCTGTCACTTTGGTCGGATTCACAACCGATAGGACCGGTTTCTTTGGTGCGATGACCGATATGTACGGTTTCTGGTATAATTTCATATATTTCATCCTTATCGTAGCATTTACATATTTCTATACTGCGATCACCGTGCGTCCCGCACAGATGGCTGAGGATATGAAACGTAATAACGGATTCATTCCCGGTATTAAGCCCGGTAAACCTACAGTAGATTATCTTGATTCAATTATGTCGAGAATCACCCTTCCGGGTTCAATCTTCCTCGGCATTGTTGCGATCCTTCCCTCTATCGCTCATATTTGCGGACTCAACAGAAACTTTGCTTCTTTCTTCGGAGGCACATCATTGTTGATTCTTGTAGGAGTGGTGCTGGATACGCTTCGCATTATCGAGGGTCATCTTCTCATGCGTCACTATGACGGCTTGATGAAGGATGGACGAATCAAAGGTCGCACCACAGGAAGTAGCGCTTTCTAAGATATTGTAATTCGTTAGCAATAAAATGATCTATATCAAGACAGCGGAAGATATTGAGAAGATGCGCATAGCTTGCGATCTCGTAAGCCGTACGCTCGGAGAAGTAGCAAAATGGATCGAACCAGGAGTAACTACTTTTCGTCTTGACACTATAGCAAGAGAGTTTATCCTCGATAACGGGGGTAAGCCCTCATGCTTAGGTTATCATGGTTTTCCCGGTACTTTATGTATTGAGGTTAATGACACCGTAGTACATGGTTTCCCCTCGGATTACGCTTTGCGTGAGGGCGATATCATCGGCACGGATTGCGTTGTGGAAATCAACGGCTTCAACGGCGACAGCTGTTATACTTTCGCGGTAGGGGACGTTGATGAAAAGACGTTGAATCTGATGAAGGTGACAAAGGAATCTCTTTACAAGGGTATTGAAGCGGCAAAGGAGGGCAAGCGCATCGGAGACATCTCCAATGCAGTGCAGACCTACTGCGAGCGCCATGGTTACAGTGTTGTGAGAGAGATGTGTGGTCATGGTATCGGCAAGAGCATGCATGAGGATCCCGAAGTTCCTAATTACGGACGTCGTGGTATCGGACCTGTTCTGAAGAATGGCATGTGTATTGCAATCGAGCCGATGATTAATCTTGGCAGCAAGAACATCAAGATCAGCCAGGAGGATGGGTGGACATGCCGAACGAGAGATGGCAAACCGTCCGCACATTATGAGCACACGATTGTTATAAATGGTGAGGAGCCCGAGATTCTTACGACCTTCGACTATATCGAGGCTGCTCTCAAAGAAAAAGGATTAAAGTAAATTGCTTAACATATAAGGTTTATATGGCAAAACAAGCTGCAATAGAAATAGACGGCGTTATTCTTGAGGCATTGTCCAACGCAATGTTCAAAGTCGAGCTTGAGAACGGGCATGAAATCACAGCCCATATCTCCGGCAAGATGAGAATGCATTATATAAAGATTCTTCCCGGAGACAAAGTGAGGGTAGAGATGTCTCCCTACGACTTGAGCAAGGGAAGAATATCATTCCGATATAAATAAAGAAACAAGATATGAAAGTAAGAGCATCAATCAAGAAGCGCACTCCCGACAGCAAGATCGTACGCAGAAAAGGGAGACTGTATGTAATCAACAAAAAGAATCCGAAACTCAAACAGCGTCAGGGATAATTTTATTACCTTTGCACATAAAATTGTAAGATACAAAATGGCAGTAAGAATTGTCGGCGTAGATTTGCCGCAGAACAAAAGAGGTGAGATCGCCTTGACTTATATATTCGGTATTGGCCGCAGTGCAGCCAACACAATTCTCTCCAAGGCGGGAGTAGATCGTGACATCAAGGTTCAGGATTGGACAGATGATCAGGCAGCAGCGGTCCGTGAAGTGATCCAGCGTGAGTATAAGGTAGAGGGAGATCTTCGTTCAGAGATTCAGCTCAACATCAAGCGTCTGATGGATATCGGTTGCTACCGTGGCATCCGTCACCGTCTTGGTCTTCCGCTTCGCGGACAGAGCACAAAGAACAATGCTCGTACACGTAAGGGTCGCAAAAAGACCGTTGCAAATAAGAAGAAAGCTACAAAATAATAACATAAAAGTATGGCAAAAAAGACAGTCGCAGCTAAGAAGAGGAATGTCAAAGTTGACGCAAGCGGTCAGCTCCATGTGCATAGCTCTTTTAACAACATCATCGTGTGTCTCGCCAACAGCGAGGGTCAGGTTATCTCCTGGTCATCAGCGGGCAAGATGGGCTTTAGAGGCTCCAAGAAGAACACTCCTTACGCTGCTCAGATGGCAGCTCAGGACTGTGCAAAGGTCGCATACGATCTTGGACTTCGTAAAGTTAAGGCATACGTCAAGGGTCCCGGTAACGGACGTGAGTCAGCTATCCGCACAGTGCATGGTGCAGGTATCGAGGTTACAGAGATCGTAGACGTAACTCCGCTTCCCCACAACGGATGTCGTCCTCCCAAAAGAAGAAGAGTCTGATAGAAATTTAGAATAAGTCCGCTAAGCCTTGGTCCTGAATGCGAATAGACTGTCACTTCACTTTCTCTCGACAGTCGCGGCTGCGCTAAGGGACAGGCTCATGGGCTAAAAATAGGAAAAAAGACAATGGCAAGATACACAGGTCCTAAATCAAAGATTGCACGTAAATTCGGTGAAGCGATTTACGGCGATGACAAAGTTCTGGCTAAAAAGAATTATCCGCCGGGACAGCATGGCGCCAACCGCAGGAGAAAGACCTCAGAGTATGGTCTGCAGTTGCGCGAGAAGCAGAAAGCAAAATATACATACGGAGTATTGGAACGTCAGTTCCGCAATCTTTTCGAGAAGGCGGCCCGCACAAAGGGTATTACCGGTGAGGTGCTTCTTCAGCTTCTCGAAAGTCGTCTCGATAATGTGGTTTATCGTTTGGGACTTGCTCCCACACGTCCCGCAGCTCGTCAGATAGTGCTCCACAAGCATATCACAGTCAATGGTGCTGTAGTCAACATCCCTTCATACCGCGTAAAGCCCGGAGATGTTGTAGCAGTAAGAGAGAAATCAAAGTCTCTCGAGGTTATCGCTGACTGTCTCGCAGGGTTCAATCATAGCAAATATCCCTGGATTGAATGGGATGAGAGCGTGAAGGGTGGTAAATTCCTCCATCTTCCCCAGCGAGCTGATATTCCTGAGACAATCAAGGAGCAGCTGATCGTCGAGTTGTATTCTAAATAATAAAATGTAATATACCCATGCCAATTTTAGCATTTCAAAAACCTGACAAGGTCATTATGCTTGAGGCCGACAATAAGTTCGGTAAGTTTGAATTCAGACCCCTCGAGCCCGGATATGGACAGACCATAGGCAATGCTTTGCGTCGCATTCTTTTGTCGTCGCTTGGTGGCTATGCTATCATGTCGATCCGTATAGACGGTGTAGCACATGAGCTGGATACTATCCCGGGGGTTAAGGAAGATGTGACCAACATCATTCTGAATCTCAAACAGGTAAGATTCAAGCAGCTGACTGAGGATCACGAAACTGAAAAGGGAGTGGTCACAGTGTCGGGGACAGATGTGTTCACCGCCGGCGACTTGGGTAAGGTGCTGTCCGGATTCGAGGTGCTTAACCCTGAGCTGGTGATTTGCCATCTCGATCCCTCGGCAAGTTTTACAATGGAATTCAACATTAATAAAGGTCGCGGATGGGTGCCTGCCGATGAGAACCGTGAGCTTATCGCCGGAGGTCCGGTAGATGAGATTGCCATCGACTCCATCTATACTCCGATCAAAAATGTGAAGTATTCTGTTGAAAACTATCGTGTGGAGCAGAAGACCGACTACGAGAAACTTGTGATGGAAGTCACTACTGACGGTTCTATTCATCCCAAGGAGGCTCTCAAGGAGGCTTCAAAGATTCTGATTCAGCATTTCATGATGTTCAGCGATGAGAAGATTTCTCTCGAGACTCCTCAGGAGGATACACCTGAAGAATTTGACGAGGAAGTGCTTCACATGCGCCAGCTCCTCAAGAGCAAGCTTGTGGATATGGATCTTTCAGTCCGTGCCCTCAACTGTCTCAAGAGCGCAGAGGTTGAGACTCTTGGCGAACTCGTGGTATTTAACAAGAATGACTTGTTAAAATTCCGCAACTTCGGTAAGAAGTCGCTCAGCGAGCTTGATGAGCTCCTTGAGAAGTTACACCTTTCCTTTGGAATGGATATTTCAAAATACAAATTAGATAAAGACTAAATCACAAGATGAGACATAATAAGAAATTCAACCACCTCAGCCGCAAGAAGGGGCATCGCGAGGCTCTCTTGAAGAACCTTGCCATTGCTCTGATAATGCACAAGCGCATCTTCACGACTGTGGCTAAGGCCAAGGCTCTCCGTATGTATGCAGAGCCCCTGATCACAAGATCAAAGAAAGACGATATGGCCAACCGTCGTCTCGTTTTCAGCTATCTCCAGAATAAGGAAGCCGTTAAGGAGCTCTTCGGTGCTATTGCAGTGAAGGTCGCTGACCGTCCCGGTGGTTACCTCCGTATCCTCAAGACCGGCAACCGTCTTGGTGATAACGCAGAGATGGCGATGATCGAGTTTGTTGACTTCAATGAAAACATGCTCGAGGCTAAGAACGAGAAGAAGGGTAAATCTACTCGTCGTTCACGCTCAAAGAAGGCGGCTCCTGCCGTTGAGGCTGCTCCTGCTGCAGACGCTCCTGCTGCAGAGGCTGAAGCTCCTGCCGCTGAGTAAGATTGCTATTTAATGCAAACATGATAAAGCCGGTGACCGCAAATCCGGTCATCGGCTTATTTGTCTCCATAGTTCAATGGATAGAATATCGGATTCCGGTTCCGACGATTAGGGTTCGACTCCCTATGGAGATACCATTTCCAACTTTATGAATGTTAAAATAGAAGATGGATGGAAAGATGCTTTGCAGGATGAATTTGCAAAGGAATATTTCCAACGGCTTACAGAAATTGTCAGAGCAGAATATTCGAATTCTGCTCTGAACGTTTATCCCCCCGCGTCTAAGATTTTCGCTGCTTTCGATCAATGTCCTTTTAATGATGTCAAAGTCGTTATAATCGGGCAAGACCCATATCATGGACCCGGACAGGCGAATGGTCTTTCATTTTCCGTGAATGATGGAGTAGCCATTCCCCCGTCATTACGAAATATCTTCAAGGAGATTAATCAGGATACCGGAGCTCCTATCCCTTCATCAGGCGATTTGACAAGATGGGCTAAGCAAGGGGTCCTACTTCTTAACTCCTCTTTGACGGTAAGAGAACATCAACCAAAATCTCATTCCGGAATTGGATGGGAGACGTTCACTGATGCCGCCATCCGGGCATTGAATGAAAAGAGAGAGAATATAGTGTTTCTTTTGTGGGGGTCGGATGCTATAAAGAGAGGAGCGATGATCGATAGAAACAGACATCTTGTGCTTCAATCAGTGCATCCTTCGCCGCTATCGGCAAGCAGAGGATTTTTCGGTAATCATCATTTCTCCAAGACAAACCAATATTTGACAGAACATGGCTTGCAACCGATTAAATGGTAAAATCATTCTACTCATTGCAATTATCGCTTTTTGCGGAAAGGGATCCGCTATACAGGAAGATAATACTCATACGGATATTTTTGAGCCATCCTTCCACACTCTGAAAATTGAGAAAGAGGGAGATTTTATGTCTCCTCCCATAATAAGTCTTGGAAGTAATGAGAAGATAATAATAAGTTTTGATGAGATAGCCGAAGATAACCGTTATCTATCAGCTCGTCTTATCCATTGCAACTCGGATTGGCTGCCATCCAAGCTCATCGAATCGGAATATCTGCAAGGATTTAACACTGTAGATATAGATGACTTTGCATATTCCACCAATACCTTTATCCATTATGTCAATTACCGCTTGGAGATACCGTCAGAAGGTTTCGCTCCGACGGTCTCAGGTAATTATCTGGTCCAGATATATGATCGGGATGCGCCGGAAGAGATTCTGCTTCAGGCACGCTTCCGTATTGTGGAAGAAAAGGTAGGAGTGACGGGAGAAGTGTCGACAAGGACTGACAGAGGAGTCAATGACCGTTGGCAACAATTATCATTGAAAATAAACACAGAGGGGTTTGATGTCGGAAACCCTTATCAGGATCTGAAAGTAATCGTCACACAAAACAACCGTGAGTCAACAAGTAAAGAATTTCAAACTCCTATGAGAATTTCCGGCGCGCAGTTGATTTATGAGCATTTACCGGAATTAATCTTCTCCGCCTCAAATGAATACCGTCGATTTGAGATGACCTCAGTCCTATTTCCCGGAATGGGAGTCGATTCCGTGAAATATGGGGAAAGTAATTATCACATATGGGTAAAGCCTGATTTTCCCCGATTGGATTCAAATTATGAATACGACCGGACACAACATGGGCGTTACCTTATAAAGGAATACAACGCCACAGATTCAAGTATCGGTGCCGATTATGTGACAGTGCATTTTTTTCTTGATACCCCCGAGCTGCAAGATATGAATATCTATCTTGACGGAGAGGTGACACATGACAGGTATGATACCCGCAACCTTTTAAATTATAATGGAGAAAAGGGAGGATATGAGCTGACCGTTCCTCTCAAGCAGGGTGCATACAATTATCAATATGTAGCAAAAAGAAAGGAAGGAGAGAAAAAAACAGGGGAGAGCACGGAATCAATAATAGAAGGAGATAAATATGAGACGGATAATGAATATAACGTTTACGTATATTCCCACCGTCCCGGAGATAGATTCGACAGTCTTATAGGGTATGCCACGATAACATTAAGATGAAATCGGTGTCGATCATTAAAAACATTCAAGAGAAAGAAAAAATATGTTGCAGATAGATGATAAATTAGTTTCATTAGATCTCGTAGAGAAATATTTTCATTGTGATCTTGACAGCTGTTTAGGAGCATGCTGTATAGAGGGAGATGCCGGGGCACCGCTCACAGAAGAGGAGTATGAGAAAATATGTGAGCTTCTTCCGGAAGTCTATCCTATGCTTACTCCCGCAGCGCAGAAAGTCATAGAGGAGCAGGGACCTGGTTATTATGATGAAGAGGGGGATCTTGTCACATCGATAGTAGACGGCAGGGACTGCGTATTCACCACCTATGCCCCCGGCGGACTCTGTCTCTGTGCCTTGGAAAAAGCGCATAGAGAAGGGAAGATTCCATTCTTCAAACCCGAATCATGTTATCTCTATCCGGTCCGACTTAAAGAATATGCCGGGTTTACGGCAGTAAATTTCCATAAGTGGAAGATATGTAAATGTGCCGGGATATTAGGTAGAAAAAAGAATATGCGCGCGTATCAATTCCTTAAAGACCCACTTACGAAAAAATTTGGAAAGGAGTGGTATGAAGAGCTGGCGAAAGTAGCCGGAGAATGGCTCAAACAACAGGAAGAGGAGAAGAAAGGATAGGAAAACTTTTGGAAGAAGAGGTAAATTAAAAGAATTCGTTAACATAAATTAACTTAAATAATTTATACGTTAATTATGTAAATAGACAAAAATGGGTTAATTTTGCAGTATTAATACTGTGAATCTAACAAGAATTTATTTAGTTAAGCAAAAATCGGGGGAGTTGTGAAATTCCCTCGATTTATTTTTGGAGGCTTTGCTACTCAGGAGTGTTACTATCAATAATATTTTTTTCTTGATTTAAGAGGATTAAGTCTAATAAGAGAGGAAATGAAAAAACTCGTATAAATAGCAGAATAATCAAGAAAAAGTATTAACTTAGCGAAAGAGATGACAGCGAATATAATGTTATGGATAGGGCTACCGCTCTGGGTCACCCTTCTCATTCTAATTGCATATTCCATCACCGTTTTTACGATGGTGGTGGTCGTCTTGTCTGAAAATCGAAATCCTATCCGCTCCTTAGCATGGGTGTTGGCACTCCTTTTTCTCCCCGGTATAGGCTTGATATTCTATCTCTTCTTCGGACGCTCCCTACGCGGTCAGCATATCATGAGCCGCAGAAACAAGCGCAAGCTTCTGAATCGTTTCCATCCCCGCACAGTCAATCTTGAAGAGCAGCCCCTCTCCTCAGAAGAGAAGACATTGGTGAAGCTTGCCCGCAATCTCAGCACCGCGATATATACGGTAAATAACGAATTGCGGATCTTTACGATAGGAAGAGATAAATTTGAATCCCTCAGATATGACCTGAGGCATGCCAAAAGGAGTATCTATCTGCAATATTACATCTTTTCCGATGACGAGCTCGGCACTGAGATCTCCGACCTTCTGATAGAGAAAGCGAGAGAGGGGGTCGAGGTAAAGGTGATTTATGATCATGTAGGAAGCTTTTCAGCAAAGAACAAGTTCTTTCGTCGGATGCGAGATAACGGAGTAGAGATACACCCCTTCTTTAAGGTGACATTCCCTCAGCTCGCCAACCGTATCAACTGGCGCAACCACCGAAAGATAGTGGTGATAGACAGTGAGATCGGTTATATCGGAGGAATGAATATAGCCGACAGGTATGAAAAAGGGTCAGCCGACGGCTCGGCATGGCGCGACACCCATTTCCGGCTACGGGGGGATATTGTGGATTCGTTGGCATACTCGTTTCTTGTAGACTGGAATTTCCAGAACACCACGCAGAAAGTGGACTATCATTCAGGAAAGGGATGCGATATCCATAATCATGTAGGAATGCAGTTGGTCACCTCCGGTCCGACAGGCGCATATAATAATATCGCTCTATGTTTTCAGAAAGCAATCTCCACAGCCACAAAGAGCATATATATCCAGACTCCATATTTCCTCCCTACTGACGGATTGCTCCATGCCTTGGAGGCGGCAGCTCTGGCAAATATAGATGTCAGGATAATGATGCCACGCAGGAGTGACTCCAAAATGTTGCAATACGCCTCTTTCTCATATGTGACGCAATGTCTGAAAGCCGGTATAAAAATCTATCTATTCGAGCCGAGCATGCTTCATGTGAAGGCAATGATAGTAGACGACACGCTGGTCACAGCAGGCTCAACCAACTTTGATTTCCGGAGCTTTGAGAATAACTTCGAAGCCAATCTGTTCATTTACGACAGATCTACTAACCGTGCGATGCGCGATATATTCTTCTCAGATCTTTCAAAATGCACACGGATACGGCTTAATACATGGATAGAGCGCCCTCGACTGCAACGTACTATGGAATCCCTTGTGCGGCTTGTAGCTCCGATATTGTAAGGAGAGTGTTTCGGAAATAATGGTTATAAAAACGGAGAAAACGGTATGGATAAAATAATGATTATCCATTATATTTGTAAATTCAATATTTTATAACTAATATATAATCAACATCAATGAAAATTCTGAAGAAAATATTATTAGGCGTTGCAGTCAGCTGCAGCGTGGCTGGGTATGCGCAGTCATGCACACAGTCATGTGCTTCCTGCACGGGACAGGAAGGAAAAGGTACGGACACCGTCCCCAATGTCTACTACATGAAGGAGGTGACTCCGGAGAATATCGTCAAGGTATATGAAGCACTCGGACGCAAAGCGAAGGGTAAGAAAATCGGTATTAAAATCTCTACCGGCGAGTCCAACAAGTCAAATCATCTTGACACGGCACTTATCTCCAAATTCGTTAGAGAGATAGGGGGAAATTTCGTGGAGTGCAATACTGCATACAACGGTAATCGCATGAGCACCGAGCAGCATCTCAAGACAGCAAAGGAACATGGTTTTGTAGATCTTGCAGGTGTAGACATCATGGACGCAGAAGGGGAGATGGAATTGCCTGTAGTAGGAGGAAAACATCTGAAGAAAGATATAGTCGGAAAGAATCTCGCAGATTATGATTTCCTTGTAGTGTTGTCACATTTCAAAGGCCACCAGATGGGAGGCTTCGGAGGAGCGCTGAAGAATATTTCAATAGGTATCGGCTCCACAAACGGCAAGACCTACATCCACACAGCCGGCAAGACAGCTAATCCGGATTCGCTCTGGAGCAATCTTCCCGAGCAGAAAGACTTCATAGAGTCAATGGCGGAAGCAGCGAAGGCAGTGGCGGATTATGAGGGCGACCATATACTCTATATCAATGTAGCAAATAAGCTCTCGGTAGATTGTGACTGCAACGGCAATCCCACGCCTCCCCAGATGGGAGACCTCGGAGTCCTGGCATCTCTTGATCCCGTGGCGCTCGACAGAGCATGTGTGGATCTCGTCAAAGCATCTGACGATCATGGCAAGGTTCATCTTATTGAACGCATCGAGTCACGTCTCGGCACAGTCATCCTTGACCATGCCGAAGAGCTCGGAGTAGGAAAGCAGAAATATAATCTCGTCACTATCGAATAATAACCTGTATTCACCATAAAAAAAGATGAGCCTGCCATGCGGTGGGCTCATCTTTGTATATACTACTATTTTACTAAATTTACTCCTGAGCAAGGATAAGAGCGGAGTATGCGGGGACGGTCAACGTGCCGCCTTCAGAGGTGCCGAGAGAGCCATCGGGAGAAATCTTGCCGTCAGAGGCAACAATCTTCCATTTCCCACCTTTTACTTTCACATCCTGCGGCGTAGAAGCGCCGTTGAGAATAACCTTTATCTCCTTCCATTCATCGCCGTTAGCATGATTCTTCAGAGAGTAAGAGATAAGGTTAGGGGTCTTCTTGGAGTCAATCTTATCAAATACGAGGTTGCGGGCGATATCCTCGGCAGTAGTCATGCGGAAAGCCGGATGAGCCTTACGCAAAGCGGTCAGCCCCTGATAATAATTGAAGAGGTCGCGGTATTTAGTCTTGTTGTTCCAATCGATAGCATTGATTGAATCAGGCTGATTATAGGAGTTATGTACGCCCTTCTTATCGCGGAATACTTCCTCACCGGCAAACATGAAAGGAGTACCCTGAGAGGTAAAGACGATAGTCTGAGCCAATTTAGCGGCTGCGAGCATATTCTCCTCCGGTTCGCCTGCCATTGACTTGCGCAATTTGTCAGTGAGGCAAAGGTCATCATGGCAAGAAACGTAATTGACAATCATCTCGGGAGAGGCGGCATATGGGAACTTGGAGTTGTTACCCTTCTTGAAGTCCACCTGCGGATGAGGAGTAGCAGCCACGATACCGATCTTCACAGTCTCCTCAAGTCCCGGTTTGCCGGTAGCGAAACCGCGGTCGGAAGCATCAGTGTAATGACCTTTCACAGCGTCACGAAGGTCGTCAGAAAAGACAGCGATATCTTTCATCTTGCTGACATTCTCCTTCAAAGCCCTACGCTCCGGAGCAAGCGGAGAATCTCCGGCTGTCCATCCCTCGCCATAGACGAAGATAGAAGGATTGATCTTCTTCAATTCGGCAGCCACATCATTCATGGTTTCAGTGTCATGAATAGCCATGAGGTCGAAGCGGAAACCGTCGATATGATATTCGTCAGCCCAATATTTCACAGAATTGACGATATAGTCGTGCATCTGCTTGCGATCTGATGCAGTCTCGTTACCGCATCCGGAAGCATCCGACCATGAGCCGTCGTTGCGATGGCGGTGATAATATCCGGGAGCGGTAAGCTCGAAATTAGAACCTTCATTCTCGGCAGTATGGTTATATACCACATCCATGATAACTCCGATGCCGGCGTCATGGAGAGCTTTGATCATCTCCTTCATCTCCTTCACGCGAACAGCAGGATTGGAGGGATTGGTGGAATATGAACCCTCCGGAGCATTATAATTCTGAGGATCGTAACCCCAGTTGTAAGTGTTCTGCCAGAGATTAGCCTCATCCACGGAGTTATAATCATAAGAGGGGAGGATATGCACATGAGTGATTCCTAATTCCTTGAGGTGATCAATACCGGTCTTTTCTCCGGCAGTGGACACTGTACCTTCCTCAGTCAGCGCAAGGAATTTACCTTTGTTGGCAATACCTGAAGAGGGGTGCATGGAGAGATCACGATGATGCATCTCATAAACAATGACATCAGAAAAATTCTTTACCTCAGGTCCCTTATCGTTATTCCACCCCTCAGGGTCGGTGGAGTTAAGGTCAATAATAGCTGCGCGTTTTCCATTCACACCTACCGCTTTAGCCCAGACTCCGGGAGTCTCATTAAGCCATTTTCCATCCTGCTTTACGCGAAAAGTATAGAATTTCCCGTAAAGAGGTTTTGCGACAGAAGCCGTCCATGTGCCGTTGGCAGCATCAAACTTCATAGGGAGCGTGGAGAAAGGGGAGCCGGTATGACCGTTGTCATACAGATTAACCACGACCTCCTCAGCTTTCGGACTCCAGAGACGGAAATGAGTGCCCTCTTTATCCACGGTCATTTCCAGATCATTCCCTCCGTAAGTAGGATAGGAGATAAAACGAGAGTCATAATCACTTTGTGCCCAAGAGGGAGAAGCAACACCCACTGCACAAAGAGGCAAGACCCATGCCATAAATCTTGAAAGATTTTTAGATCTCATTTAATGATATTATTAGATTAAGATTAAACTATATGCAAAGATAACAATATTTTTACCATATAATTTGCCAGACACTTCAAAAAACATTAAATTTGTAGACAACTATAACTACAAACTAATAATCCGCCGGGGAAGCGAATCGTATCGATTCCCCCGACAGGATTATCAGACGCATAAATGATATCGATGATCAGACATTTTCTTCTTTCTTTATTGCTTTTGCTGATATGTGCCGGCGCAGGAGCTACCAAAGTTAACCGGGTTGATGAGATAGAACGTCAATTGAAGAGTGACTTGGCATCTACATCCAGCCGTAAAGATTCCATCCGCATCCTTTATGACCTTTTTGATCTCGTGCCGCGTCAGGAGAAGATCAGCTATGCAAAAAAGCTGTATAATGTGGCGAAAAGCGAGAACAACACCGCTGTTCGTCTTGACATCATCCGCCAGTTGAGTCAGATGACCACGCTCATGCCGGTATCATCGGATTCAATATATGCCTATCTGAATGAGGAGGTAGCCACTATTCCCCGGAGTAAAGAACAGGAGGAAACCGCGGTATTCATTCGTCTCCGCCAGATTGCAGAAGAGGTGCAGTATGCCGATGCACGCCAGATAGAATCCCGAATCACCCAGCTTCTTGCAGAGGAGGAGAAAGCGAAAAATCTTCCTTTGAATTATCGTGTGATCCGACTTTTCGCTATTGTTGAATATCTGAGCAACAGCGGTATCGAAGGCAGTATGCTCGGAGAGTATATAGGTATGCTCCGTGAACGCACTAATCAAGCGGATTTCAAGCTTTATGCCATTCATAATATTATCCTCTCTGCTTCAGCCAATATCTATTCAAATGTAGGGGATGCCAAGAATGCGGTAGCGGTAGATAAGGAGCTTCTGAAGGTGATAGAGAATTTAGAGAAGGATTATCATAAAAAAGGAAGACAATATCGCGACTATAGTCCGAATAAATATATCATCTATCGCCAGATGCTCATGAATTATGATGCTCTGACTCCCAAAGAGATAGATGAATATTATGATAAGATTCAGCTTTACAAGGCTATGGATGAGGATGTGGCAAAGGCTGAAAACAATACGCATCTCGCTGATCTCGCCTATGCCATGGCAAAGCAGAACTATGCCATAGCCCTTCCTATCCTGAAAAAGCAGTTGGAAGTGGAGAAACAGCCCGCCAAGCGCCTCCGTCTTCTCCATTGGCTTCAGACCGCGGCAGAAGGGATCGGCGACAAGGAAAGCCAGATCGAGGCGCTCCAGCTTTATAACTCCCTTCTTATTGACCGCGACACATCAAGTACATCCGAGAGAGCAATGGAATTGGATATACGCACCCGTGTGAGCGAGCTGCAAGCTGACAAGACTTATCTTCAGTTTGAGAATGATAGGGAGGAGAAGGAGGCGATGAGGAGGATGATGACATTCGTCTGCATCGGATGGGTCATATTCGCTATCATACTCTTCGTGCTGATCTTCTACTGGGGACGTTATCGCGCGGCGGCATTCCGCATTGGTGAGTGGGTGCATAATCTTGATGAAGAATGTAACTATCTGAAGTATCAGCATTATAGCGACTACCATGTAGCCAATGTCGGGGAAACATCGATAGACCTGGATAATCGCAAGAAAGTGGGTCGTCGCAAGCGCGACCGTTCAATATTGAAGATGTTAGGCTATATCCTCAATGATATATGTTACATATCATCTATCGGTAAGATCGGACGAGGGAAGTTTGTCCGTCCGGTCAGTGTGCGCGAGGTGGTGCTCCATGAAGTGGAAAAAGCGAGAAAGAATCTCGACTCCGGAGCAGCTTTGGAGATAGATATGCCCGAAGGAGATATAGATGTGCGCACGGACAAGGAATGTCTCGAATATGTTGTGGCTCATATATTCTTTGCGGCTAATAGAGTAGCCGAGGGAGGGAAAATCCGTCTCGATGTAAAGGAGAATAATAAAAATAAGAGGGTAGATCTTATCTTTACCAATACCAGCGTGACAGTTCCGGAGGGAAATGAAGATGTAATGTTCGATGGCTTTATGGATGTAGACAAGTTGGCTGACAGAGAGGATAGCGGACTCTTCCTTGCACGTATGAGTGCCTTCCTTATTGACAGCGATCTCTATCTCGACCGCTCATACAAGGAGGGAAGCCGATATGTCTTCTCTATAGCGAAGGTGATGGGTCATGCCGAAGATTGATGATCGGGCGTGAATGGGAAAAGATTATGATACTTGGGTATGACATAGAAATTCTAAGCTATCATAAACTTTAGAGATATATCCGCCCCCGCGATTTTAGCAATATATATTCCTTTCTCAAATAGGGATAATGAGATATCGAAAACAGATTGGCTACCTGAAAAGGTGGCCAATTTTTTTCCAGTGATATCAATTATTTCCACAGAGATATTACTTCCGGAAGGATTCCAGACAGTGACTCCCTCGGAAGTGCGTGAGAGACGTGGAGTGGCATGCGAAAGAGTGGAATCTATATCCTTAATTCCTGATCTCAACCTTAAAGCCTCTTTCATTCCCTCATAAGGGTCAAGCCATCCCTGTCCGTTTCGGGGATTAGCAGCGTCAGGAAAGTCATGATAGTTGGTATGGGCGAGAATATGAAAGATATCATCGATCTTAAGATAAGGATTAGCCTCCAGCCAGCAGGCGATAGTGCCGGCTGTGTATGGGGCCGACATGGAAGTGCCGGTATTGCTTGCCCAGTAATATTCGTTAGTCCCCTTGATAGTGCGAGCGTTAAGTGTTTCGGCATCCGGATGGGCGGCAAGAAAAGGATTGCTGATAGCGGAAATTACCGATGCTCCAGGGGCAACAGTATGGGGCATCACTCTTCCATCCGTAAGAGTAGCGTAACTGCTGTATGGAGATACTTCTCCGGCGGTATTCCTCTCCGTAATAATCTCGCCGGAAAGGGTAGGACGTGTCTGACGGTTGGTGTACATACCCACGCTGACCGTGTTTTGTCCTGTAGCAAGGTCGGAGAAAGAGAAAGCCGAAGAAGGTTCGTGCCCCCCGGGAAGCGAGCGGAAATTAAGTCGGGAGAAATCAGCATAAAAATCAACATGGGCGCCTGATATCCCCTCTACTTCAATCATAGGCACATAGCGAGCCCATCCTCCAAGAGAAGAGAATATTTCAGTCAGCGCATCAATCTCAAGTCGCACAAAGTATCTGCCGCTCTCCGTATCTAAATTGCCGTATAGAGTCAGCCAACCGGTAAAAATCTCCCTGAATTTATCATCAAGAGTTGTGGAAGAGGATAGAGCGGGCGGGATAATATCAGCTTCGGAGGCTATGGTGTATCTTTCACCATCCTTAAGAGAAAGCCAGGGAAAAATGTAAAAGGGAATTTGTTCGTCCGCATCCAGAATACCGATACGAATATTGAAAGTTTGCTCGTCCGCGCTCCATATTTCGATCGCTCCATAAGGATGAAATTGTTTCCAGTCGGCATTATACACAGCCATACCGGTGTGTGTTTGAGAAGGGGTAAAGGTAAAGGAGTGTGTCGCGGCAGTGTTTCCGGCGTTTCCCGCTGATAATACCACTATCGCCTCCTCCCCGATCATATCAAGATATTGAGAGAAGAGAGAACTGCCGTCGTGAGGTCCGAGGTAATTAGCCATCGACATATTGATCACTGCCGGTAAACCCTTTTCCCTGGCATAGTCCAATATATCTTCCGCTCCACAGAGAAGTCCGACATCGGAAAGTTGAGAAGTAGAGACAATTATCTCAGCCTTAGGAGCCATTCCTGCATAAGGATATCGGGATCCGGCAAGAATATTCAGCACATGAGTGGCATGCCATTCATCCTCGGTGTCTGTCTGCCACCTTCGATATGCTTCATCATCCTCAATCACCAATCTTTTCCCTTCCCTCTCTCTATATTGCGTTATTCTTTTTATTCTTGATTTCCCATTATCATCCAGAAAAGCAATATGCAGTGGATCAATGCCGATATCGCAGATACCGACAACAACATTCTCTCCGGTATATGGAGCGTCCAGCCCATTGCCGGAATGGATAGCGGATGCTCCTAACCATTCACGGGCACAGTCCATCGCGGGAGAAACAGGTTC
>JAAVFG010000053.1 GCA_014800895.1 Bacteroidales bacterium | reverse complement strand
TCGTCACATCCCGGGGCTGGAGAAGGTCCCAAGGGTTAGGCTGTTCGCCTATTAAAGTGGCACGCGAGCTGGGTTCAGAACGTCGTGAGACAGTTCGGTCTCTATCTGTTGTGGGCGTTGAGATTTGCGGAGAACCGACACTAGTACGAGAGGACCGTGTTGGACAGACCTCCGGTGTACGGGTTGTACCGTCAGGTGCACCGCCCGGTAGCCGCGTCTGGGCAGGATAAGTGCTGAAAGCATCTAAGCACGAAGCCGGCTCCAAGATTAGATCTCGCCAAGGGCCGTCGCAGACTACGACGTTGATAGGCCGCAGGTGCAAGTGTGGCGACGCACTCAGCCGAGCGGTACTAATTGCCCGCAGTTCCGGTAAAGAAATAAAAAAGAAAAGCTTTTGAAGAGTTCTGAAGCTCTGTTTCAGACTCTGGTCACTCCTCGCTTCC
This sequence comes from Bacteroidales bacterium, assembly GCA_014800895.1. Taxonomy (GTDB): domain Bacteria; phylum Bacteroidota; class Bacteroidia; order Bacteroidales; family Muribaculaceae; genus Lepagella. The sequence goes on along the minus strand of JAAVFG010000053.1, from coordinate 41,944 downwards.
GTCATATCTTTCCGCCGCATAATGGTCTGGAAAAGATGAAAAAGCCAGAACAGAAAAAAATATTAAGGTGAACATAGCATAAGGGCTCCACCTCTTCCCATTCCGAACAGAGAAGTTAAACCTTATCACGCCGATGGTACTGCGAAAGCGGGAGAGTAGGTAATCGCCGCCTTTGGAAGCCTCCGATGAAACATCATCGGGGGCTTTTCTATTTTATTACATCATGATATATCGTGTTGAATCATGTTGCATCATGAGGATTCTGGGATCAATGTAAATATTCGGATTCAATGTATATATCCGGTTTCTCCGGAGATAAAAAAAAGATTAATTGTCTTCCCGACAACTAATCCTCTAACCTTAAATCTAATACCATGAAAAACACTTTGCAAATATAAGCATAATTTTGCTTACAAAAAAATATTTTCTCTTTTTATTTCTTTCTTTTTGTTACTTTTGTTGTTTTATCCCTTGATTTTTGTTTATTTTCACTAAATTTACTTTCAATATTGATTTGGCTTTGTAATTATTTAATGTTAATTTTATGTGTAATTAAAATCTTTTGATGTAATGGAAAAGCTCTATCAATATCTTTGGCAACACTCCATGCTTGGCCGTAAGCTCATCCTGAGAGACAGGAGGGAGATAAAGATATTGAATCCCGGAAGATTGAATCACGATGCCGGACCCGATTTTTCCAATGCACGCCTCTTGATTGACAAAGATATCCTGATAGGGAACGTGGAGATACATGTCAAGGCATCCGACTGGTATCGCCATAACCATGATAAAGATGATGCTTATGACTCCGTCCTACTCCATGTGGTAGCGATAGAGGATGCAAAGGTCTATAGAAAGGATGGCTCCGTCATCCCGCAGGTATGCGTGACATTTCCTGAAGAGTTTTATTTCCTTTATGCCTCGCTTGCAGAGCAGATCAAGAGTATAAGGTGCGCGCCGCGTTTAGGTCATCTCTCCTCACTCGTGGTCAACGATTGGCTGTCATCGTTGGCAGTGGAGAGGATGCAGGATAAAGGGAGGCGGATCTTAGAAATCAACAAGACATTTGCCGGTGACTGGAAACAGACCTGTTTCGTGATTTTTGCAAGGTCTCTTGGATTTGGCTTGAACAGCGAGGCATTCGAGCAGCTGGCAAGATCATTGCCGCTTAATTATATCGCCCGCCATTCAGATAATATCTTCCAGATAGAGGCAATGCTGTTCGGTCAGGCAGGGATGCTTGACACGTCGGAATACCAATTTGATGAGTACTATCAGAGCCTATGCCGTGAGTATCTCTTTTTAGCCCGTAAATATGGACTGAAACCGCTGCAGAGATCAATATGGAAATATTCGCGCACTCGACCCGGCAATTTTCCTCACCGTCGCATAGCTATGTTGGCGCAATATCTCTATGGGGGATTTACACTGATGGGTGATATCATTGAAGCCGGAGGGGATGTGGATAAGAGCCGCGAACTCTTTGTCATGGCACTCGACGGATACTGGGAGACTCATTCACGTTTCGGATCGGAAGAGAGGAAAGCGCCTGCGGCGTTATCCCGGAATAGCGTGGATCTGTTATTGATTAATCTCATTGTGCCTCTCCTTTATACCTATTCCTCCTCCATCGGAGAATTAGAGAAAGCGGAAGATACCATCTCCTTACTGATGGAATTGCCGGCGGAGCAGAATATGTATATCCGCCAATGGAAGTGTTACGGGATAAAATGTGAGGATGCAATGCATTCGCAGGCCCTGATACAGTTGAGCAGATGTTATTGCGAGGCGGACAGATGTCTGGAATGTCGCTTCGGACATGCGTTATTAAGGAAATCGGTAGAGAGATGGCAATAGAAAGAATCGAGGGGATCGTAATTGATATAGTAAAATATAACGACCGCCACAATATAGTATCACTTTTCACCCGTTCGCGCGGACGGATATCATTCCTCTCCCCGGCGGGGAAGGGGAAGGGAGGAGCCGCCAGGAACGCGCGTATCCAGCCACTTGCAGTGATAGAGTCGGATGTGAATTTAAAAGAGAATAAGAATCTGCAGTCGCTTGGGGCGATAACATTGAAGACTATCTGGAAAGATCTATATTTCAATCCGGTAAAAAGCGCGGTGGTAATGTTTCTCACGGAATTTCTAAACAGGTATCTGAGAGAGTCCGCACCTGAGCCTTTGGTATGGGATTTCATCTATGACTCCCTGACCCTGTTTGACCGCAGGCGAAAGGGGAATGCGAATTTCCATATAGCATTCCTGCTGCAATTCCTTCACTTCGCCGGTATCGCGCCCGACATGACCTCCTACGAGAAAGGGGATTATTTCGATATGGTAGGGGGAGAACCCGTAGCCGAGAAGCCGCTTCACAACACCGTTCTATATCCGCAGGAGACAGAATACCTCCCTAAATTGCTTAGGATGACCTACAGGAATGACCGTCATTTCCGCTTCATGCCCGGCGAGAGAAGGGAATTATTGAGAAAGCTTCTGCAATACTATGCCGTGCATTTCCCGGGGATGACCAATCTTCGTTCGCCCGAAATATTAGCGGAAGTCTTTTCATGATTATAATCGCTGTCCGAAAGGAAAAGGGGATAGATGGAAAGGGAGGGAGAGATGACAAAGGAACGGGTAAGGATATAAAAAAAGTCTACCTCTTTTCACAAAGAAATAGACCGAAACCTTAATCTTAATTTAATACTATGAAAAACACTCGGCAAATTTAATGAAAACTTTTTAAAAAGAAAGGGTTTTTAGCAAAAAAGAGAGTGCGATTTAAATATTATTAACAGAAAAGGCTCAACCCTGATGGATTGAGCCTTATAAATGCTTTTAATAACTGATTTCCTCGGGGGGAGATTAGAAAGTCTCGGCGCGACGGAAATGCTGGTAGGGGTGGAAGCAAGCAGGACACTTCTCGGGAGGAGTTACACCCTCATAGATGTAACCGCAAACGAGACACTGCCATTTGATAGGCTCTCCGGTCTCTGATTTCCAAACAGTGCCGTCCTGGATACGCTTGCGCATCATATCGAAGCGATCCTTGTGATGATTCTCGATTGTAGCGATAGCCGCGAAACGCGCAGCAATCTCATCGAAGCCCTCTTCCTTAGCTACTTTCGCAGCGTTGGTATAAGCCTCAACGCCCTCAGTCTCCTCTTCGTTGGCAGCTACCTGAAGATTCTGCTCTGTCGGAGAAAGGATACCTGCATCAACCATCATGCCTGAAGTCTCGACACCACCTTCAGTAAGATATTTCAAGAAGATCTTCGCATGATGAAGCTCATTGTCAGCTGTCTCATTGAAGATATTGGCATATTCATAATATCCTTCTTTCTGTGCGCTCTGTGCGAAGAAAGTATAACGTGTCACTGCTACTGACTCGCCGATATAGGCGGAAGCAAGATTCTTTTCAGTCTGTGTGCCTTTAAGAGACTTTGTGTTTGCCATAATATAAGATTTTTATAAATTGTTCTTTATATTCGTAACAATGTCCTTTTTTCATTTGTTCAAAAAATAGTAACTTTACAATGTTTTTGATTATTCAGGGACATTAAAGAAAAATCATAATGGGAGAAAAGAATTTTCGCAGGAGTCCCGACGGGCGCCGTCGTGTCCAGTCTCAACCTGATCGTATCCTCACCTTTGTAAATAAAGGGGAGGATACGGCAGGGTTAATGGAATTTCTAATGCAGTGTCGACCGGACACAAAAAGGAATGATGTAAAGAAATGGCTGAAATTCGGTCAGGTAATGTTGGCGGGAAAGGTAACTTCCGCTTTTGATGCTCCTGTTGAGCCCGGGATGGAGGTGAAACTCAATATCGGGCGCCCCTTCACTATCTTCCGTCATCCACGTATAGAGATAGTTTACGAGGATGATGATGTAATAGTGATCAATAAAGGATATGGATTGCTTTCAGTAGCCGCTCAGAATGCGAAGAAGGAGGCTAACGCCTACGATATAATCCGCAACTATGTGAAGGAAGTAGACCCGCGCAACAAGCTCTTTATCGTGCATCGCCTTGACCGTGACACCTCCGGACTCATGATGTTTGCAAAATCTGCGGAGGCACAGGAGGTATTGCGCCATAACTGGAATAATGTCATCCTGGAACGTCTCTATGTCGCAGTGCTTGAGGGAAATCTCGAGCAGGAGAACGGTTATGTCAAGAGTCGCCTTGCGGAAAATTCGCAGTTTGTGGTATATTCCACAGAGAATCCCGAAGAGGGGAGAGTCGCGGTGACTCATTATAAGGTATTGGACAGAGGAAATAACCTTACGCTCGCTCAATTTTCACTTGACACCGGGCGTAAGAATCAGATACGTGTGCATGCATCGGATTTGGGTCATCCTATATCGGGAGATAAGAAATACGGGGCGAAGAAGAGTCCGTTGCATCGTCTGGCGCTTCATGCGCAGACTTTACGGTTCGCGCACCCTATCACAAAGCGAGATATGCACTTCACTACGCCGATACCTCAGAAATTCCGCGATGTGCTGAGGAAGCAAAATATATGATAAAGATATGAAAATAGATACATCTTCATATTATCCCGAGTCTCCGCTCAATGACTTCGATGACAAGGAGGAGAGAGGAGATGAAGAGATAAATAACAAGAACGAGAAGCCGGAGCCTCTTCCCGATTTTATAGCTTCTACAGCCAAGGGCGGTAATGAAGTGAAGGAGGATAGCGAAGAGGAGAGAGTAAGTGGAGCGGAGATAGATGAGAAGGAGGGAAGTGAGGAAGACCTTGACGATCCTCATTATGACCCCACTGAGGGCGAGCGTTTTCTTGACGGCGTCTCCACCTTCCTTTCCTGGACATTGGTGCCTCTGATGATGCCCGTATATGGCGCATTGATGGCGTTCTATCTCTCAATCCTCAACTATATGCCGGTCGGGACAAAGTGGGGTATCACGTTGATAATCGCCCTCATAAATGTGGTGATTCCCTCTATCCTTATAATGATGCTCAAAAAGATAGGATTTATACAGGATATCGGGCTTAACGGACGAAAAGAGCGCTTGATACCATATATCGTTACAATCGTGTGTATGGGGGCGACGGCTCTCTTTATCCGGCTGAAGCATGGACCTGAATGGTTTGTGATGTTTTATGCAGGAGGAGGAGTGGCGGCGATTATCAATCTACTGGTGAATTTCCGTTGGAAAATTTCGGCACATGCAGCCGGGATAGCTGGGATCGTGGCTCTTCTCATACGCATCCTCCATGACGGCACACCGATGCCCGGACTCTTTACATGGCTGATAGTATGGATAGCGGCATCCGGATTGATGGGATCGGCGCGGGTATGGCTCGGACGCCATACGGCAGCGCAGGTACTGGCGGGATTTGCCGTTGGTTTCTGTAGTGTCTTTTTCCTCACGATGATTTGACGGGCGGGGGAACTTACATCTTTTTCCTCATAAATGTTTGATATGAGCAGATATAATTACAAAAGAAGAGAGACAAGAGAGGTAAAGGCAGGAGAGATAGGCATAGGAGGATCTAATCCTATCCGTCTTCAATCCATGACCAATACCTCTACAAATGATATAGAAGGGAGCGTGGCTCAGGTGAAGCGCATTTATGACGCCGGCGCAGACCTGGTGCGACTCACTACTCAAGGTGTAAGGGAGGCGGAATCCATGGGAGAGATAAAGAGGAAGCTCCGCGAGCAGGGCTGTGATGTGCCATTGTCGGCAGATGTGCATTTCAATCCCAAGGCGGCATTCAAGGCAGCCCAGACGGCAGATAAAGTACGTATCAATCCCGGTAATTTCGTGGACGCCGCGCGAACATTCGTAAAACTTGACTTCACTGATGAAGAGTATGCCGAAGAGATAGAGAAGATAGATAAGTCGCTTGTGCCCTTCCTCGACCTCTGCAAGAAGAATGGCATTTCAATTCGTCTCGGAGTTAATCATGGATCATTGTCCGACAGAATAATGAGCCGTTACGGAGATACCCCTTCCGGAATGGTGGAATCAGTGATGGAGTATCTGCGCATCTGCCGGGCTCATGATTTTCATGACATAGTAATCTCAATCAAGGCATCCAATACGACGGTGATGACAGAGACCGTACGCCTTCTTGTCAGCGCGATGGATAAGGAGGATATGGACTATCCTCTTCATCTCGGTGTCACGGAAGCGGGGGATGCCGAGGACGGACGTATAAAGAGCGCCCTCGGTATCGGGGCTCTCCTTGCCGAGGGATATGGAGATACTATCCGCGTTTCTCTGTCGGAAGATCCTGAGCGTGAGATACCTGTGGCGAAGGCATTGCGCGATTATGTCGTGGCGCGCGAAGGTCATAAAGAGATTGTGGAACCCGAAAAGGCGGCAGCCGGAAAAAGCCGTGAAGAATTGCGGAAAGTGAAGGGCTTTGAAGATCTTATCATAGCCATGCACGCCGACAAGCCGCAGGATATCTTCTTTCTGGCAGATGCATCTATGCCTATAAAGAATCCTGAATTCGGAGGACCCCTTTTAGTGAAGTCCAGGCATCAGTATGCGCCGGGCGAGATAATGTCGTATATCGACCGCTTTATGGCGGCGGGATACCGCAATCCCATGATAATAAGCCTGACTTATGACGAGCCGGACGCTGAATTATTAAGGATAAAGGCGGCAGCCGACTTCGGAGTGATGCTGCTGAACGGTTATGGGTCAGGTATAGAGATCAATAATCCTCATTTTGATGATGAGTTTCTCGCCGACCTTGAGCTTTCCATTCTTCAGGCAGCGCGTCTGAGGATGACAAAGACGGAATACATAGCATGTCCCGGATGCGGGCGCACACTCTTCGACCTTCAGAAAACCCTTCAGGAGGTGAAACGAGCCACATCCGATCTCAAAGGTCTCAAGATTGGTGTGATGGGCTGCATTGTGAACGGTCCGGGAGAGATGGCGGATGCCGATTACGGATATGTCGGAGCAGGTCCCGGGAGAGTAAGCCTTTACAAAGGAAAGACCTTGATAGAGAAGAATATTCCGGCGGAAGAGGCTTTACCCCGTCTGTTGGCACTGATAGAAAAAGGAGAGAAATAATCCTTTATTGTCAGAAACGATAAGAGACTCCAACCGAATATATGGCTGGAGTCTTTATTTATGGGGATTATTCAACCCAATGAGTTGTTTAGACGTTGGTATTATATATAATATAATTATAGATATGGCAACAGTAAAATTCATGGGTAATCCTATCACAACTGTAGGTGAATTACCAATAGCGGGAGTTGAGGCTCCTTCATTCACACTTGCGGCAGCAGATCTTTCCGATATCAAGCTTCATGATTTTAAAGGGAAGCGAGTAGTGCTCAATATCTTCCCGAGTGTGGATACGGATGTATGCGCAGCGTCAGTGCGCCGTTTTAACAAAGAAGTAAACGATATGCCTAACACGGTAGTGCTCTGCGTATCAATGGATCTTCCCTTTGCCGGCGCTCGTTTCTGTGCGGCGGAAGGATTGGAGAATGTGAAAGTCGCTTCCGGTTTCCGTTCTGATTTCGGCAAGAAATATGGAGTGGAGATAGCAGAAGGACCTCTCCGCGGTCTTTATACCCGTGCCTTGGTAGTATTGGATGAAGAGGGTAAGGTGATTGGCACATCCATCTGTGAGGAGGTGACTGAAGAGCCCGATTATGATTTCGCCAAGAAACTTCTTGCATAAGATTAGCAGGTCTTTAATAATAAGAAAAGGGTGCTGAATCACTGATTCAGCACCCTTTTATTACTTTAACAATTTCCTTTTACTAAAGCGCTACCTTACCTCCTGCGCCGATATCAATTATCCCGGATTTGATACCGAAAGCCTTAAATAAGCGGCGCATTGTGATTAGAGAGAGGCGGTCTGATTGTTTGCAGCACGTTTGTTCTGCTTGTCATTACCCTTTTTACCGTCTTTCCCTTTGTGATCCTTACGACCTTTCATATTCTTGTCGCGACCATCCTTCTTGTCCCCCTTATGAGAGGCGTGCATTTTAGCCTTGCCACCCTTCTCATTGCCGTTTATATAGTAATTCTCAAGGAATACTACATACTGATCAGGACCAACAATGGCTTTCACCTCCTTGAGGTATTCTTTCTTTGCAGCGTTACGCGCTACCATACGATCAGAATCGCGACGCTGTTTTTCCTGTTTCTGTGCCTGCATTTTCTCCTTGCGGTCGTTTGCACGCTTTTCATCAAGTTGCTGAAGTTTTGTTTTCTGAGCGTCGGAGAGAGTGAGCCCCTCATAGGGATTTCTCTTACCATCTTTTCGATCACCTTTTGCTTTCTTCACATTCTCGATTTTTGCGGGGTTTGCATTGGAATCGTTTACATTCTGTGCAAAACCGTTTGCAGCTACCAGGGTCATTGCAACGAGGGCGAGGCTTAAAATTTTCTTTCTCATAATCATTTTCTTTTTATTCTGTGTTTTCCGTGTTGTTTGTCTATTTGATTGTGAAAATCTCAAATGGTTTACTAAGACATTGATATTTAACGTCTTTTATATAACAGGGCAAGATAAATTGAAAAAATACTAAATATCACGATGCTCATTAAACCATCGAGACTATATCATTTGGATAGAATAGAGGGGGGAACTTTATAAGTAATGGTGAGTTGATCTGCTGTTGTGCCTGCTGAAGGCATTTCCACCCATTGGCACAATAAATGCGGTTAAGATCCCGAGAAATAAATTATTCTTTTTCATCTCATTCATTTTTAGTTAAACATAACCAGTCTCGGGACATGAATGAAATTCATTTGGCGTACAGGTAATTTTATAACATTCCATATCTTAAAGTAGTTCATTCCATTAATATCTACGACATCACCCTTTCCCTATTCAGCATAGGAAAGGGCTGACGTGAACAGCATGGACCCACATGCAAGCGTTTTCAACAAGATTGTAGAAATTCTGTTCATATGTTTATATTTAGTTAAGTGATTTGTAATGTTGGGGAATTTAAGTAAATTTGGGTAAGTAAGTGTTCAAAATTAATTTATACTATATGCGAGCTTATTTTTTAGAAGATTTTGGTGCGGAGAGAAGGAGCATAGCAAGCTATGCGACTGAACGACAAACCAAAAGATTCTAAAAAGAAGCCGCAGATGGTATGAAAGAATATAAAATCACTTACTATCGTTTAATTTTGAATACTTACTTAATATTACAAAAGAAAATAAACTCATGGAAATTTCGGATGCACAAAAGATTGTGGATAGATGGATTCAGGAGATAGGTAAGGGGTATTTCTCTCCGCTCACCAATATGGCATTGCTCACAGAGGAGGTAGGGGAGTTAGCGCGGGTGATAGCCCGATGTTATGGAGATCAGATAGCGAAGCCGGGTGATCTGCGACATGCCGAAGATAAGAAAGCGAATCTCTCGGAGGAATTGGCGGATGTGTTATGGGTAGTTATATGTCTGGCAAATCAGACAGGTATAGATCTGACCGAAGCTTTCCGCGCCACTATCGAGAAAAAAACCAAGCGCGATCGGAACAGATTTTTACAACGGCCGGCTGATAGCTAATTTATATCCGATGCCCCTGATGTTAATTAGTTGCAGGGAGGAGGATTTTGAGAGGTATTTACGAATCTTATGAATAAAACCGTGCAGGCGGTTGAGATTGTTATAGTCATCATTCTGCCAGATGCGATACATAAGTGTCTTGGCTTCCACCACTTCATTCGGATGGCGGAACAACTCGTCGATAATCACCGCTTCGGTATGGCTCAGCTCTATAGTTCCCTTTCCGATTTTGATACGTTGGGAAGCGAAGTCGAGGGAACAGTCGCCAAGGGAAAGACGGCTCTCTTCAGCCGCGCCTTGAGAAGAGCGTTTGAGCAGAGCTCTTATTCTTACCAAGAGTTCAAGAATCTGAAAGGGTTTGCGGATATAGTCGTTGGCGCCTATCTCAAAACCTTTCACAACGTCGTCAAGGGCAGTCCTGGCAGTCAGGAAGAGGACAGGCACGGCGGGGGCGACCTGACGGATGAGTCTCACCATCTCAAAGCCATCCATCTTGGGCATCATCACATCCGCAACGATCATCTCCGGATTCGTCTCCCTGAACAATTCAAGTCCCTTTTCACCATTTGACGCACACACAACATCAAACCCCTCACGAATGAGGGCATCCTCCACGATTAACGACAGGGTCGAATCATCCTCCACGAGCAGTATCTTATCTTTCTTCATTGTCCTTGAATCTTATAATAAATTCTGTGCCATAACCGGGTCGGCTCATTACCTCTATATCCCATCCATGCAATCCTGCAATCTGCTTTACATAAAACAATCCAAGACCGTAACCCTCCGTCTCATAACGGTCGCCGGAGGAGACACGGTAGAATTTATCAAAGATATAGGGGAGGTCAGCCTTGTCAATCCCGATACCATTATCGGCTACCGCTATTGCCCCGTTTACAACTCTTATATCTATATTGACACTATCCCCTGAATATTTCAGAGAATTATCCATAAGATTTGAGAGAAGATTGCCGAAATGCAAGGGATCGGCTATGACTGAAAAATCGTCCGGAATGTCAATATCAATCCTGACAGGTTTGTCAGCCTTCAGCTCGATCATTCCCGTCACTTCGTTCACTAACGTTTTTACACAGATTTTCTCAGGGATAAGTGTCATAGTCTTGAAGCGTTCCATACTCATTGACAATATATTTTCAATCATCCCGGAGAGATGACTTAATCTCTGCATAATGATTTGAAGGAACTGCTTATTCCTTTTCTCGTCGCTCTGGTCGTAATACCGGAGCATGGAGTCAGCCGCTGAATAGGCGACGGCAACGGGAGTCTTGAGTTCGTGGGTCATATTATGAGTGAAGTCATCCTTCATCTGCTCTATACTGCGCAGTCTGCCAACCCAATGCAGGAGATACCATATGAGGAAACCTGTCAGAATAAGAATCATCGCGGAGGTGCAGATAATGCCTGCCATCTGCCCGAGGATATGGCCGTGCAGGGGACTGAACCGAACCTTGTAGATAGGAGATTGATCTTCAGACATTGCAAAATCTATCGACCATAATCCGGGAAATGATGCGTCCCCGCTGCCGATAGGTTCTATGATCGCCACATCAGGATGCAGCCCGGATGCAGACAGTTCATCCTTAAATAATGCGTTTAGTGACTCTCCATCTCTTTCAGCGATTCTATTGTCAGTCTTCTCGATTATATGGAAGTATTCGCTCATAATCTGACTGAGATTATCAAGCAGACGGGGATATTCGTAGTTTCCGGCAGATGATTTCTCTCCCTGGACTTTCAGCGGAATCGTTAAGGAAGATACATCCTCTCCTTTATGACCTCTGTTAAACCGTGAGATAATTTCACGGATATCGGCACGTCTGACACATTCGCTGACAGTAATCAGCGTCTGATCCCTTATCGAATTATACAGACTATACAGATACCATATATTCCCGGCAACCATCAGAGCAACAGCGCTCAGACATACGGCAGTAATGATTCGGAAGCGTTTCATAAGGCAAAGATAGTGAAAAAGATATGAAAATTTAGGGTGTTGGTGGTTTAAACTTACGCCAACTAAGACTAACTAAGACTAAAGAAGATATGATTAAGACGAATGAAGAATTTAATAGATTATATTTGTGCATAAAATCAGGAAAAGTATGAAACAGTTTCTATATATCGGTAAAGCCTGCGTTATCGCATTGATGATTATTACTTTTGCAAGCTGCTCCGCCCCTAAGGATATTCTCTTCGCGGATCGGGAATGGAGCATCAGCAATTATTACGGTCAGATCGTTGACAAGGACACGACTTTCAGAATGACCTTCGGAAATGTGATTATACCGGAGGATATGACCATTATATCGTGTGCGGATTCAGCCGCCAAATATCCAGGAATGGAGAGATACATCGCCGATATTCTCAAGACGTCAGGGCTTGAGAAGGAGCAGGTGCTCTTCTATTCTCCTACACATTCCAAGATGTTTGTAAGGCTCAATAATCCATTGCCGGCAAGGAAACCCTCCTCTTTAACTGCCGGAATGTCATTATTGACGAGGGGAGATGAGAATGAACGTCCTTGTACGATGTGGGTGTATGACGATGATGTGGAGAAGTGGGAGCGCCGACCGGATGAGATGTATACCTATACCTATTTTGACCGGAAGAAAGGGCGTATTTTGGTGGTGGACTTCTATGATTATGGTGTGACTCCCATTGCAGAGATATTTGTGCTGCAATCCCGGAATAAGATGACGGACAGGATGGAGCTGCCGACACAGAAGCAACTCTGGGATTTCTCAAAGTATAATCTGAAAGATTATGAGCGGAATGTGGAGTATTGGTCACATAGGGTGGAGCTGCATCGGAAAAATGCCTTTGACAATTATGTGATAGGGCAGGAGCAGCTGAAAAGAAAGAGATGATTACCCTCCATTGAGTTTATTTTTGCAGATTTTAATAATAGCCCCAATAACCATTTGAAAAATGAGACGTCAGATTATTTTTACCCTTATGTTGTCAAGCTGTATATCTCTTGTTTCGGCAAGAGAAAATAAGGGGAATGTCACTGATACGCTTGGGACCAGACTGCAGGAATTGGTGGTGAAAGCTCCTTTGATAAGGAGAGAGGCTGACCGCATAGTGGTGAATGTAGCTGCTGATCCGTTATCTGCCAATAAAAATGCACGGGATCTGCTGAAGACCGCTCCGGGCGTGTGGGCTACGGACGATATGCTTTCAATCTACGGACAGAGCGGCGTGAGCGTCTATATAGATGACCGCAAGGTAAATATGTCCGGCAGTCAGCTTATGAAGTATCTCGGCACTATCAGGTCGGCATCGATCGCTACAATCGAGATTATCCCTCAGGCAGGCGCGGAGTATAGCGCCGACGCTGCGGGAGGCGTGATAATTATTAAGCTCAGACGTAAGCGTATCGAGGGACTTGACGGATCAGCGGGCTTAGGCGTGACAGCAGGAGAGTATAAGGGATGGATAAATCCCTTTATAAATCTTGGTATGCATACGGGACGCTGGACTGTATCCTTTAACGGCAGCCTTAACGGTACGCCTTCTGACAGATATACCTCGCATGAGGAGACCGGTAATACAGCTCTTTCTCAAGAGATGAGAGGGAGTACGCATGGCGATGAGAAAACCTTACAGGAGAATATATCTCTGGGCATATTTTATGAGCTTACAGAAAGGGATAAAACAGGACTACAGTTTGACTATAATCCAAGCCAGACGAATCGTCATACTATCTCATCGACTGAAACATCAGGTCAGAACTTTATTGGAAATACAACAGGTTCATACCATAACCGAGAGAGGTTTCATAATTTCAATGTAGCGTTCAACTGGTTGCATGATGTTGATGATAAAGGCTCGGTATTGAAGCTGATTTCTAATTATACCTATCAGAAACAGAGGATGGATGAGGTTAACTTGATGAGTTGGTCTTACCTACCCGAGGATTCGGCTTACAGGACAGACAACGGCAACCGATATAATGTGTTCACTACCGATCTTTCATTTCTAAAGGTTTTTCATCCGAACTGGAATATCAATGTCGGCGGAAAATATACACTTAATGACGTGTCAAATAATTCATATCATCAATTATTGGAGGAGGATAGATGGTGTGCGAACCCAAGATTTGATTACGCCACATCATATGACGAGAATATCATAGCCCTCTATGCCTCCGTCAACGGAGGGGCGGGAAGATGGAAATTCAAAGCCGGGCTTCGTGGAGAATACACATTGTGCAGAGGGGAAGAGGCGGATTACCGCCGTTTTGATTTTTTTCCGAATGCCAACATATCCTATAGTCTGACGGAGAGAGGAGATTATAGCGTTTCGATAGGTTACGGCAGAAATATCCGTCGTCCATCGTTCCAGTCTTTGAATCCGGTAGTAAGGCAGGTGGCTGATTATACATACACTGTCGGAAACATCAATCTTAAGCCGAGCTTCACCGACCGTATCAGTGTTGATTTTCTCCTTGCCGGAAGATATACCGTTGTCACCGGATATTCCATTACGGATAAGCCGATACGGCAGATGTTCGTCTCTAATCCCGATTATCCTGAAAGGCTCTATCTGACATGGGATAATGAGAGTAAGGATCGCAACTTCTTCATCCATGGCGACGGCTTCATCAGTCTTACGGAATGGTGGAATATGTACACAAGTGTGACATATATGGTTACATCCCAAAAAATCTCGGATACGGCTTCTTATGATACATTCGGTTATCTGCAGTTTATCGCCAGTACCGGTTTCTTTTTGCCTAAGGGGTTAAATATCTCGGTGAGCTGTTTTTATAACACACGGATGAAGATAGGAAATATCACAATTTATCCGATATTGAATATAGAGCCGACGATTCAGAAAGATTTCGGTAAGCACTGGTCGGTGTCTGTTAGCGCTGAGGATATGTTGCAGCGCAGGAGTAAGATACGGACCGAGTCAGCCGGCTATAAAAGATTCACATCCACCAAAAGCCATATGGCGGTAAGGGTAGGGGTGACATATAAATTCAATTCAGGAAAAGCGTTCAGGACTACAAGAATAGAAAAGAATATGGATAATTCAAGATTCAGTAAGTGAAAAATATCTTGAGGGGTTGAAAAAGTTAGGGCTGATTCCATTGCAGGAGTCAGCCCTAAATGGTTATCTTTGTTTGCCAAAAGCTGTAAATAGCCGTAAGCAAAATACATATTACAGGAGTATCTGTTTACGCCTTACGACCTCTCTTGGGTGCGGGTGCCTCTACTTCGGGCTCCTCGATGCCGGCAAGCGCGCCGTCGATGATGATGCGGCCGCAGTATTCGCATACGATGACTTTCTTGTGCATCTTGATCTCAAGCTGACGCTGGGCGGGGATACGGTTGAAGCACCCGCCGCATGCGTTACGCTGTACTGTCACGATGCCGAGACCGTTGCGCGCGTTCTTGCGTATACGCTTGAAGGCTGCAAGAGTATATTCGTCAATAAGGGGCTCGAGTGCCTTAGCTTGCTCGCGGATTGCCTCTTCCTCCTGACGGGTCTCGTTGACGATCTCATCAAGCTCTTTTTTCTTCTGCTCGAGGATATGCTCGTTGTCGGAAAGTTCCTCCTTATCGTGCTCGATCTCCTGAAGCTTCATCTCCTGCTTCTGCTTGGCTTCGCGGATATTCTTCTCCGCGAGCTCGATCTCGAGGCTTTCAAATTCCTTCTCTTTCTCAAGGAAAGCAAATTCGCGGTTGTTACGCACGTTGTTGATCTGCTCTTCGTATTTCGCTATCTTCTGACGGCGTTCTTCAATCTCGCCGGTCTTGACGCTCACGAGAGCCTTGAGCTCCTCGATCTCGTCCTGATGCTTCTGGATACGGGTCTGGAAACGTACGATCTCATCCTCACGGTCCTTCACCTCATTAGGGAGTTCGCCGCGAAGAATCTTGATGTGGTCAATTTTAGAGAGAAGAGTCTGTAGCTCGTAAAGGGCTTTCAGACGCTCCTCTACGCTGCGTTCTTTCTCTTGTTTTTTTTCTGCCATATATATTTTAATAATAATTTTTTATTTGTTGCCGCTCTCTCTCTTCAGAGGATAGCGATGGGATTGGATTCCGTTTCGGAGAAATATACCACGAAGTCGGGGAAACGGTCGCGTATCAATCGGGAGAATATCTTCCGGGAGCATAATTCGCTTTCGAAATGCCCGATATCTGCAATCAGTATATCCTCTCCGTAGGAGGTGAAGTCGTGATATTTCACATCTCCGGTGACAATGGCGTCGGCGCCCTCGGCAATAGCTTTGCGGATAAGGGATGCACCGGAGCCGCCGCATAGAGCCACTTTCTTCACCACTAATTTAGGGGTATATGCCGAATAGCGGAGTGCCTTGACATTGAATTTCTCTTTCAGTTTGCGGAGAAACTCAAGTTTGGGAGTGGGCGAGGCATCGGCAATGACTCCGATCCCGGTGTCGGGATTCTCGCGGCGGGGATCCAATACCCGTATATCCTTGAGTCCGAGCATATGAGCCATCTCGAAGCTCACTCCATCAAAGGCGGCGTCAAGATTAGTGTGGGCGGCATAGATCGCAATATTATTGCTGAGTGCCTTTATCACGATACGCTGGGTGGCATCCTTCCCTGTCACTGACTTCAATCCCTTGAATATCAAAGGATGATGGGAAATGATGAGATTACAGCTTCTCTCTATGGCTTCGTCAAGTATGTCCTCCGTAACATCAAGACAGAGGAGAGCCGCAGAGACCTCCATATCGGGATTCCCGACCTGGAGGCCTGCGTTATCATAATCTTCCTGAAGCGATTTCGGAGCGAACTCCTCAATCAGAGAGGCGATATCTCTTACTTTGATCATTCTATTCTTATCCAACTTGGTCAGACAATAGGGGGACAAAGAGAAGCTTATTTCTTCACCGGACGAAGGTCGAGGAAGAGCTCATCAAGCTGTTCTTTGGCGATGGGTGAAGGAGACTCGTTCATGGTGTCTCTGCCGGAGTTGTTTTTCGGGAATGCAATCACATCGCGGATAGTATCAAGACCGGCAAGGATGGAGACGAAGCGGTCGAAACCGAGAGCGAGACCTCCATGAGGGGGCGCACCATATTTGAAGGCATTCATCAGGAAGCCGAACTGCTCATGGGCGCGCTCGGGAGTGAAGCCGAGAAGCTTGAACATCTTGTCCTGAAGCTGGGAGTCATGGATGCGGATAGAACCGCCGCCAAGCTCAGTGCCGTTAACGACGATATCATAAGCTGTGGCGCGAACCTTTCCGGGATCGGTATCGAGCATCGGTATGTCGTCAGGGTTGGGAGAGGTGAAGGGGTGGTGCATAGCGTAGAAGCGCTGTGTCTCGTCATCCCATTCGAAGAGGGGGAAGTCGATGACCCAGAGGGGTGCGAATTTATTCTTGTCGCGCAGTCCGAGGCGGTTACCCATCTCAAGACGAAGCTCGCAGAGCTGCTTGCGCACTTTCATCGCGTCGCCGGTCATTACGAGAAGGAGGTCGCCGGGCTTTGCGTCTGCTTTCTTACCCCATTCAGCCAATTCTTCGGGAGTGTAGAATTTGCCTACGCTGCTCTTGATTGACCCGTCGGGCTCAAATTTAACCCAGGTGAGACCTTTTGCACCGACTTGCGGACGTTTAACAAATTCCGTGAGCTCATCAATCTGCTTGCGGCTCCATGAAGCGCAGCCGGGGGCGCAGATGCCGACAGTCAGTTCGGCGTCATCCACCACGCTGAAGCCTTTACCTTTAGCCACATCGTTAAGCTCGACGAAAGGCATACCGAAACGGATATCGGGCTTGTCAGAGCCATAAAGCTTCATCGCGTCGTCCCAGGTCATGCGGGGGAAAGGCTCTGTGAAATCAATATTCTTTACATATTTGAAGATGTGCTTTACCAGACCTTCGAAGGTATTGATGACATCTTCCTGTTCCACGAAGCTCATCTCGCAGTCAATCTGAGTGAACTCGGGCTGACGGTCGGCGCGAAGGTCTTCATCGCGGAAGCATTTCGCTATCTGGAAATAACGGTCGTAGCCTGACACCATCAGAAGCTGTTTGAAGAGCTGGGGGCTCTGTGGGAGGGCGTAGAACTCGCCGGGGTTCATTCGGGAAGGTACGACGAAGTCTCGCGCACCCTCAGGAGTGGACTTCACGAGAATCGGGGTTTCGATCTCAAGGAAGCCTTCGGAATCGAGATAACGGCGGATCTCGAAAGCCATCTTATGGCGAAGCTCAAGGTTCTTGCGCACGCAAGGACGGCGGAGGTCGAGGTAACGATACTTCATGCGGAGGTCATCGCCGCCGTCAGTGTTATCCTCAATAGTGAAGGGAGGAATCTCGCTGGTGTTGAGCACTTCAAGCTCATCAGCGATAAGCTCGATATCACCGGTGGGGAGGTTAGGGTTCTTGGCGCTGCGTTCAGCCACAGTGCCTTTCACTCTGACAACGTATTCACGACCAAGGTCATTGGCGCGGTCAGTGAGCTCCTTGTCTTTATCATGATTGAATACAACTTGAGTGATACCATAGCGATCGCGGATATCAACGAAAGTCATACCACCCATTTTTCTGGTTTTCTGCACCCAACCGGCTATTGTAGCCTTCTTGCCGGCATCAGAGATGCGTAATTCGCCGCAAGTTTTGTCTCTATACATAATCTATGTATTAACCTTGTATATCAAAAATCACAGGCATAAGTCCCGGAGATGAGACTAATGTCTGATAATTAACGTGCAAATATAATAAAAATAAGGCGCACTGTCAAGAGCAAGCCTTATTACTAAAGAATTTTTTCAATAACTTTTCCTTTCATTTTCCACTTAGGGGAAACAGGATTATTCCTGCGCGTATGAAAGGATGGTAGGACTTTGGACATCCACTCCATATTCCTGCGCGAATCGGAGGATTGCGCGGGCGAGTTTCGGTTTGAGTTCATCGGGGCAATAGCGGAAATATGCTTCCGCTGCGCGGACATGGGCTGCATCCGGCATAGGATATTCGCGACGCTCGGGCAGTCCGTACATACTATCGGGAAGTTCTCTTCTTTCTTCGGTGTCTAATACGTCTGACATAGTAATATTAAATTAAGATTTATAATATTAACATGGCAGAGTGGCAATTGGTTGAATCCGCGGCGATTTATCCCGGCGCAGCCGGGGACCGGGGCGGGAGGAGCTATTGCTCTCCGAGTGCTTTGCGATAGGCTTCAAGCGCAAAGTCGAGGATTGCATCCTTACCGGCAGCTAATTCCTCTTCGGTGCAATCCACTGCATAACCGGGGGAGGGATCAATTCCAAATTCAGTCTCCTTGTCTTCGGGATCTGTGATGGGGGAGGCTGAGAAACGTATCGCCCATCCGTTGGGCAATTCGGATGTGAAGGGGAGTCCTCCGCCGCCTCCTGTTCGCGCTCCGCAGATACGCACGTTGGGGAGAGACTTCATGACCGCTACAAAATTATTGGCGGCGGAATAACATGAGCGGTTGGTAAGCACTATTATCGGTCCCTGATAGCGTATGCGCCCCGCGGGAGCAGGGTCAAAAGTGAATTTGTAAGGCTCGGAGAAGGCATCAGGTGCGGGTCCTGTCTTATGACGTATATAACCACCCGTCAGAGGCTTATCGATGAATCTCCCGACAAGAGTATTGATATTTGTCAGCAGACCTCCGCCATTATTGCGGAGGTCAATAATCATCCCCTTTGCCTTATTCACGCCATATAAGACAGCAAAGACGTAGTCCAGGGAGGTCTGGCTGATCGGATTTCCGAAGGAAGGAATATAGATATAACCAATGGAATCAGGCAGCATCTTATAGTTCATTCCCGATACTGTCATATAGTCGAAATCAAGGTAATACTGCTGGAGAGTGCGGAGATTGAAATTCTGGGGATAGTCCGACCACCATTTCCTGTAATAACTTGTTGAGAAGCGGCTTGAGAGATTGACGTGACCATCCTTCAATTCGTCGAGGAGCTCAGACATGATCTGAAATAATTCAAGTTCCTTGGTGTCGGGAGAGATACGTTTGCGATACTCTGCGGCAGTGGCATGCCAATCGATATTCTTCTCCTTGAAGTAGCAGTATCTGTCGCCCACGATATCTACCAAGGCATCAAAATTACCGTAAGGGTCATTTTTATATTCAGGCACATCATGGCATGATGCAAGCCCGGAAATCAATATAAGGATAGAGACAATCAGCGGAATAATCTTCTTCATGAGATATGGGGTGTAAAGAGAAAGGTAAAAGGGGTATCAATAACCTGCATAATTGGCTTTCCGTTTATTTTTAAGCCCGATTCCATGGGGTATGATACCTATAACAAACATATTGCGGCTTCTTCGGGTGGTAAGATCGGAAGCATGAAATGATCTGTAATCATACCTGTACCCCAATTCCATCGCTGTCCTACCGAAGTCCAAACGGATGGAGAGGTAATTATCTATGCCGAAATTATTCCCCCACCATCCGCAATGCGCCAATCCCTTGTGATTGCCGAGATAGACTTCATACAGGGTCTCGCCATACTGGGGCGAGAAGAATGCGCCGACAGCAGGGAGTTTGACGCTTTCGGTCAGGAGGAGGGGTAATTTGCCAATGTTGAAATGCCACGAGAGGGAGGCGTCGGCATCAATCCCGATATTAGCCAGGACAGTGACCGGGTTATTACCATTACGCGGGATATATAGCGCTCCTCCATTGATATCAAGCAATCCTCCGACTGTGAATTGCAGATTATACGGGAGTCGCTGCCTATAAGCCATCCCCCAGTTGAAACGGGCTTCGAATTGATACATCCGGGCAGTAGCGGGAGAATTAAGCATATTTGCGTAGGTCATCTCTCCGGCAAAAGTCATCACGATATGCTCCGGATTCTTTTGGAAAGCTTTCTGCCATTCTCCCGATACTCCTAAGGCAGTGCCGCTATATTTGAGAGGAGAGAGATATGTGGAACGTGCCTCACCTCTTCCTATTTCGATACGATAGGAGGAGGTGACGGGGCGAGGCAGGGAGTCTTGCGCCGAAACGGAAGGAATCGTCAGCAAGATGAGAAGAGATATAATTTTCAGAATTCTTGTCATTAGAAATCAAAAAGAGAGGGTTCGATTATTTCGGGAGAGTCACTGCCGTCGGGTGCAGTCTCCTTGTTGTCATTCTCTTCATCGTCGACCTCGACAGCCTCAACATCCTCTATATTACTGTCAGAGGAATTATCCTCAGCCGGGGCGGGAGGCTCGGGAGTACGGGTGGGCTCAAGCTCCTCCACAATGTCGATAGTGAAAGTGGAGAGACGTTTACCTTTCGCCTTGAAACTCTTGACACCGATGAAATCCTCAGCTTCTATCTCCATATCAGGACGCACGGAATCCGCTCCGCCGAAAGCTACCCTGATACGAGGATAGGGGGTATCGGTAAGAAGAATGACAGACGACTGCTCATCAGTACCGACGAAACGCTGTGGCTTGGGAGACGCCTCGAAATTAAATCTCTTTATATAGGGATAACCTAAAGATGCGTCGTTAAGCACGAGAGTCCATACTTTATGCGGATCAAATTTCTCTATCTTCAGGATATTATCCTCAAAATGATTGGTATCTGCAAAAGAGGAGGTGAAAAATTCTCCGGTCTTTGTGATCACGAGCACCTGGTCATCTCCATGGAAGATACCGAGGCTCTCGCCCCTGCCGTCATAATTAAGACGCAGCACATCGCGGTCAAACCATACTTCTCTCCCGCCCAAGGTGCTTGTGCCTTTCTTTTCCAGCGTGATGCCCTTGCTCTCGATCTTGTATTTGGTGACGAGGTTACCAAGGGATTCCTTACCTTTGACGGCAAGCTCGGAGAAATTTATGGAGAGACGGCGGTTGCGGGGCTTACGTCCTGATTCATCAGGCTCATCTTTGAGAAGGACACGGACCGTCTCCGCCTCGCCGTTAGGATTGCAGGAATGCCAGAGTATCTTGGAGCCGGGAAGTCCCTTGGTGATATCATACTCCTTATCACGTGTCAGACCCGTGATATAGAATCGCTTCATATAAGAGCTTCCTCCCTTGCCGTTGAGATAAATAACGTTATGGATAGTGCGCTTGTCGCCCTTCTTAAAGACAGAGATATGGATAATATTCTTATCCACAAACAGCTTATCCTGAACTCTCACTATCTTATACTTGCCGTTGCGGTAGATGACCAGGATGTCATCAATGTCGGAGCAGGTGAAGAGGAATTTGGCGTCTTTCAGACCAGTTCCGATAAATCCGCCCTCCTCATCATGATAGAAACGCTTGTTGGCTTCCGCCACTTTCGCCGCCTCTATAGAGTCAAAGCCGCGGATAACGGTGCGACGCGGGAAACGCGCCCCATAACGCTCCTTGAGATGAAGATACCATTTCTCCGTGTACTCCACAATATGCTCAAGGTCATATTCGATACGTTCGATCTCCTCATTGAGGCGTGCGATTTTCTGATCCGCCTTCTCGGAGTTGAATTTAAGGATGCGTCCCATCTTTATCTCCCACAGACGCACGAGATCCTCCTCCTTCAATTCGCGGAAAAGGGAGGGCTTGTAAGGATCAAATAATGTATCGAGGCGGGCGAGTGCGCTCTCCATATCAGGGGCGTTCTCAATCTGCTTATCCTTATACATTCTCTCCTCTATGAATATCTTTTCGAGAGATAGGAAGAGCTGCTGCTCGCGTGTCTCGCCCAATTTGATATCCAGCTCCTGGCGAAGCATCTCCTGGGTATGATCCACGGAATATTTCAGCAGGTCGCTGACAGTGAGGAATTCCGGTTTGCGGTCGCGGATCACGCAGCAATTAGGGGATATGCTGATTTCGCAGTCGGTGAAAGCATAAAGGGCATCGATCGCCTTGTCGCTTGAGGTCTGGGGAGCGAGATTGACGAGAATCTCGGCAGTGGCGGCGGTGTTATCCTCCACACTCTTAATCTTGATTTTCCCTTTCTCCACCGCCGAAAGGATAGAGGGGATAAGAGTGGTAGTGGTCTTGCCATAAGGGAGCTCTGTAATGGCAAGCGTCTTATTATCGATTTTCTCGATCTTGGCTCTGACCTTCACCGAGCCTCCACGTCCGCCATCATTATATTTTGATACGTCAAGGAGTCCGCCCGTCTGGAAGTCGGGGAGGAGCTTGAAAGGACGGTCGTGCAGATAATCGATAGCGGCATCAATAATCTCATTGAAATTATGGGGAAGGATTTTTGAAGAGAGACCGACAGCGATACCCTCCACTCCCTGGGCAAGAAGGAGGGGGAATTTCATGGGGAGCGCGACAGGCTCATCCTTACGACCATCGTAAGAGGGAGTCCATTCTGTGATTTTAGGGGAGAAGGCGGTCTCTATGGCAAATTCGGAGAGACGTGCCTCGATATAACGGGAAGCCGCCGCCTCGTCGCCTGTAATGATATTTCCCCAGTTACCTTGAGTATCTATAAGTAGATCCTTCTGCCCTAACTGCACGAGGGCATCACAGATAGACTGATCGCCATGCGGATGATACTGCATGGTGTTACCCACGATATTAGCCACCTTATTGAAACGACCATCGTCAATCGTGCGCATAGAGTGAAGGATACGTCTTTGCACAGGTTTGAGACCATCCACAATATTGGGGACGGCGCGTTCAAGAATTACATAACTTGCATATTCAAGATACCAGGAGCGGAACATTCCCGAGAGGACTGTTTTTCGTTCAGATGGTAATAATTCCGGCTCGTTTGATTTGATGTCGGTTTCGTCGATGTCGGTCATGGAAGCTAATATTTTAACCGTAAAGTTAGTAAATATTCTTCAAATTTACTAACTTTGAATCCTCAATAGCAATATAAAATTAACGATAATAACAATCTAACGAAAAAAATAATGCAGTATTACATTAATCTCAACGGTCAGACCATCGGTCCGATGAATGAGCATCAGGTGATGGCGTATAGTGTGAATCAGAACACCCCCATAAGCAAGGAGGGTGGTGACTGGCAGCCGTTGTATACATATCCCGAGCTTATGCAGCTTCTCCAGCAGAAGAGCAATTTCAGCGGGGGCGCCTCTGAGGTCAACAATAAGAAAGTGCTCTGCGGTATCCTTGCAATCCTTGTAGGTACATTGGGTGTGCAGTATTTCGTGCTTGGCAAAACTGCCGGTGGCATCATCACCATCCTTCTCTCAATCGTGAGCTGCGGACTCTGGGGAGTGGTTACACTCATTCAGGGCATCCTCATGCTCTGTATGTCAGATGAGGAATTTGAGAGAAAATATATCAACTCCACAAGCACACTTCCTCTCTTCTGATACCTCGTATCAAAACCTTTCTTATTAATTCAGGTCGGATGGCTTGAATACGGCGTGGTAATAGAGCCCGATACGATAACGAGGGATCTCATCTTGCAGACTTTCAGTCAGAGAGGTGAGATCCTTCGCTTTTTTACATTCCTTCTCGAGGTGCTTCAACTGGTCGGCGGTGAAAACCATCTCCGGCTTGATGTCTCCGGAGAGGAGATATTCCCGCAGATGTCCTGCAATAGTTGAGGGCGCAAGATTACGCTCCATAGCGATATCCTCGATACTTTTCCCTTCGGTTGCCATAGAGAGGGAGAGACGTTTGGAATATCCAACGGGTTTCTTGCCCTCCCCGGTTTTCTTTTTCTTCTCACTGCGTGATGATTTGCTGACCCTCCCGGAATTATCCTTGGCTGATGTGGCATCAATCACGCCACGCGCCTTGGCATTGACATATTCCGCAGGAGAGAATCTTATCTCAGCCAGATGACGCAGCACGCCCGATTTTACCTTCAGCTGAAAAGTCAGGGTCTCGTAAGCGTTATTCAGACGCTGCACATATGAGGAATTTTCAAGATTGATGTCGACGCTGCTGATGAGTTTATGGAGATGATCAAGATAGGAGAGGAAATAATGACAGCCGTTTTTAATTTTATCCAGAAACTCCGGGTGCTCCTCCAATGTCTCCGGCAGAATGGGGGAGGAAGCATAAAGGACCATAAACTTGGAGCCGACGATATCAACTTTCTCCAGCATCATTTCCGCAGCCTCCGCGAAGGGCTGGTGATATTCAGGATATAGGGGAATCACAAATTCCTTGATATATCTGTGATATTCGTCGAAAGCTATTCGCAGAGGACGGAAATCAAATAATTCCGCCAAGGATTTCCGGGTATATTCTCCCCTCAGCCCATCCACAGCATTCTCATCGGGACGGTTGCGATTGGAGAGCTCGATAAAGTTATTAACTTTATTATCTGTAATGACGGCAGAAATGGGAATCGGTTGGGAAAGCACCATACCCTCGAGCGTGCGGCATCGTGAGAGGGCGACATATGTCTGCCCGGGAGCAAAGGAAGCTCCGGCATCAATTATGGCATGGTCGAAAGTAAGCCCCTGGCTCTTATGGATGGTTATTGCCCAGGCAAGACGCAGAGGAAACTGGGTGAATGTGCCGTCAGTTATCTGCTTTATCTCTTTGGAGTCATCATCCACGATATATTTCGTATTCTCCCATTCAATCCGGTTGACGGTAATAGGAGATTGCCCGGAATCGGGAGCCACAATCACGGCATCCGGCGTGAGTCCTGTCACAATCCCGATCATGCCGTTATAGTATCTCCGATCCTCACCTGAATCATTCTTTATGAACATCACTTGCGATCCCGGTTTAAGCCGCAGTATATAATCAGCCGGATAAGAAGATTGCGGGAAATTCCCTTTTATGATAGCTTCAAATGCACTTTCTTCTCCCTGGAGGAGAGCGAGACGTTGGAAATTGATATTATCGGCAAGACGATTATGAGTGGTGAGTCGGATATATTTCTGCGAAGGGTCGGGCACAAAGCCGGGAATCACTCTGGAATTGAGACGCTCAAAGATATCGCGCGTCATCATCCCGTCGCGCACGGCGTTAAGAATCTCGATAAAGGCATGATCTTTCTGACGGTAGACCATTGATAATTCAATCGTGACAAGACCGCTCTCTTTAAGGGCATGACTCTCGAAGAAGTATTCGGAGGAATAATATGGTTTCAGGAGAGTCTGTTCCTCCTCCCGTATCACCGGCGCCAACTGGCGTAGGTCGCCGATAAGGAGAAGTTGTACTCCTCCGAAGGGTAGGGCGGGATTTCTATATCTGCGCAGGACGGAATCTACAGCATCCAGCGTGTCCGGTCGGACCATCGAGATCTCATCGATCACGAGGAGGTCGAGCGAGGCGATGATGCGACGTTTCTCCTTGCTGAAATTAAAATGGCGCGAATCCCGCTCAGTAAAACCTTTCCCGGGGATATAGGGAGAGAAGGATAGCTGGAAGAATGAATGGAGGGTTGTGCCCTCGGCATTGATGGCGGCGACACCGGTAGGAGCAAGCACCACCATTCGTTTGGGGGATGTGCGACGCAGGCGGCGGAGGAAAGTAGTCTTACCTGTACCCGCCTTGCCGGTGAGAAAGAGATTCGCACCGGTCTCCTCGATAATCCTATGGGCTAAGTTGAGCTCCTTATTAATTTGATAGGCACCCTCCGGCTCCGCCGCCTCGGCAGGATCGAGATATTCATATTCCGCGCTATATTCCTCCATTGTCATTAGATTATGAAGCAAAGATAATGGAAAAATCGCGACAAAGGAAAAAAGAAAGCGAACATTTATTAATGAGCAGACGTTGTAATAGATGAAAAGTAAATCGTTTCATGATGTTAGGTTAGTTTAGTAAAGTATTATGGAAAACATTCAGATGTGGCGAGTCGTGAGACCCGCCACATCTGTTTTTAGCGTATGAATTTTTGTTATATTTGAATCGCTCCGATTTCCGCAAGATAATTATCTACGATGTAGAGATCGCTGAATAGATAGAGTCCGGTCTGATGGTTGTGAAAATTATCACATGTGACACTTCTATAAAATTTCTTAAGCGCCTCTAAGGGTGATATATTTAATTTCTTTGCAATATGGCAGGAGATTGCACCGATTCTTCCCCACCGGAGAATATCAGTAATATCTTTATTATAATAATCCATGATCCATTAACTCTAAACAATCTGTAAATATTAAATATTTATTTAGTAAATCTTGATTGAGAATACAGATCTGATTGTTAGGTTTCAGATATTGCAGATTTTTCAAGGCACTTTCTTTTGAGATAAATCCTTGAATATACAGATTAACTGTATTGATAACACGGTCATCCGCCACTCCTCCTTCCACATAATCATATCTCTTCCAAATATCTTTACCGGCACGGCAGTGGACTATAAAATCAAGCCACTCGTCATCATATTGATTGAGAACCAAACATTTTCCATCTCTCAGAAACTCATCTTTGTGAAGATGATATATGTTAAGTTTTGCGGACGCTTTTCGTTCAAGAGCCCTGGCTTTTGCGAGATTTATTGCCTGATCATAAATGTCGGTCACATAGAATCCTTGCCCGAAATCAAGATTCTTTCTTCCTTTCCGGCAAAGAGGGTGTTCAATTCTATCTGTTCCTGCATGATAGACTTCAATTACTTTATTCTCAGGCTGCATTTTCCCAACGTAATAAGGTTTGAACGAGACTGTCAGTCAGATTCTCACGACTTTCTGAATGGAGCGTCTCGTAACAGGGATAGATATATTTGTCAATCAGCCCGACACGTTCCATCCTTTCAAATATATCAATATAAGGGCAATTTAATCGTTCAGCCACAGTTTCGATACATGAGGCTACGAATGCCATTTCTATCTCATCTTTGGTCGGTTCAAAAGTTTCCATTACTTACTATTTTGTGTAAAAATAATTATTTTTTTGTTACTAAGCAAATTACATCAAGGTAATGGGGTTTTCTCCATAGCTTTCGGACAAAAGTATGGATTCATATCATGTAGTTTTTATTGTGTGTTAAAAAATACTTAAAAATAAGTGAACTATTATATAACGGTTTTGTTTAAAAAGAAAAGGAAAAACAAAACAAGAAATTAAAAAAACAAAACAAAAAAATGAAAAAATTAATGTACTTTGCTGCCGCAGCATTGGCAGTTGTTTCAATGGCTTCTTGTGATGGTAATGGAAAGTCACATAAAGGTCCTAAAATCCCTGATCAGGTATATACCGGCGTCATTCCTGCTGCGGACGCGGCTGGATTTCGATATACGGTGAAACTTGATTATGATGATGATGACAACAATATGAGAGGTGACTATGACCTCACAGAGATTGTGATCGTAGGCGACAGCACTTCCCCCCTGGGCTATAAGGATGCAGGAACTTATCTCTCTGAGGGAGACTTTACAGTTGTGGAGCAGAACGGCAAGAAATATCTTAAGCTCGTGAAGGATTCCAGGAAGTCAAATGCCATAGCGGTTGACAAGCTTAACTTCCTCGTATCTTCCGATAGCACCATCACTTTGGTGAATGACGATCTTGAGGAGTCTATCGTTCCCGGGCTCAATTACACTTTGAAGCTCGCGAAGTAAATAGCGAAAGGTTTCGGGAATTAGCAAACACTCCCTTAAGGGAGACTATGATAAAGAAGATTTACTTCTTTCCGGAAGTATACTTTTAAGCCAGCGTAATTAAAAATTATTACTTAGGGAAATGTCGGCATCGGATGGTGCCGGCATTTTTTTTTCATCTAAAAAAGGGTGAACGACCGGGGAGTAGAAAAACTGAAACGGCGAGAGAGGTGTTAAAGAGATAAAACTATATCTAATGAAATAGGAGTGGAGTGAAGGTGACCTTCATAACTATGACTTCTCCTCTAAAAAAGAAAAATTATCGAAAAACATTGACTGAATGAAATCACTAAGAAGAGTGAAGAGCGGACTGATAGGAATCGCCCTGCTCGGAAGCATGAGTGCGAACCTATCGGGTCATGCCGAAGAAATAAGCTATCAGGACGCACTCCGGAGCCCTATCCCCGAACAATGGCTTTATGTGCCCGAGCATGTGCAGGTGGCGCCCACGGAAGATAAATGGTGGAAAGAATTTGGAGACACCACGCTTAATATGCTTATCAGTAAGGCGGAGGAGAATAATTTCAATGTGGCGAGCGCATTGAAGCGTATAGAACTCGCCAATAAGGAATTAGCTATCACCCGCTCCGGATATTATCCCACTATCGGAGTCTCCGCTGGCTGGAATCGTAGCCAGACACCCGGCGCGATGGATCCGAAGGTCGGTCCTTCGTCAGTATCGACCGGTTATTCGGCAGGTCTCTCAATGTCATGGGAGATAGATGTTTTCGGCAGAATACGGCGCCAGATGAAGGCAGACAAGGCGGCGATAGATGTGAGCCGGGCGGATTATGATGCAGTGATGGTGTCGCTTTGTGCCAATCTGGCGAAATCCTATCTGCAACTGCGCACCTACCAGATGCAGCGGGAAGTAGCATTGGAGCATATATCCTCCCAGGAGAAAGTGGTAAAGATAGCAGAGGCGCGCCATGAAGCCGGTATAGGCAATAAGTTGGCAGTGAATCAGGCTAAGACGGTGCTTGCCTCCACGCGCTCCACACTCCCCGGACTCGAAGCATCAATCCGCACTACCGCCAATGCCATAGCAATTCTAACGGGAGTCTATCCGGCTCATCTTGTGCCCGAACTGCTTAAGCCCGGAGTGTTGCCCAAAGATATGGGTATGCCCACTGTCGGAGTGCCTGTTGATCTGCTACGCCGTCGTCCGGATGTGGTGGAGGCTGAGGCTCAGTTGGCTCAATATGCGGCAATGATCGGTGTGGCGAAAAATGATTTTCTTCCTGTTCTTACTCTTGACGGCTCAATAGGGACTTCGGCACGCCGGCTCGACAATCTCTTCGGCAAGCACAGTCTCAGCTATTCGATAGCCCCGACGTTATCATGGACCATTTTCGACGGTCTGTCACGAAATTATAAAGTGGCGGAAGCGAAGATCCAGCTTGAGCAGTCGGTGGATAATTATAACATGACGATACTTAACGCCGTAGAGGAGGTGGAGAATGCCATCACCCGTTACAATGCGGCTCTACAGGAGGTGGAGACTCTCAAGGAGACCGTGGTATACAGCGAAGAGGCGTTGAGACTTGCGCTGGATACATATAAACAGGGTCTTAGTTCGATGACAGATGTGGTCACATCCCTTCAGTCATATCTACAATATCAGAATTCACTTGTGACTGCCCGTGGCGAGACCCTCGCCCAGCTTGTAAGTCTATATCAGGCTATGGGTGGAGGTTATTAATCTTAATTTATTCAATTATGAAAAAGATAGTTTTCGCCCTCACATTGGCAGGGGCATTATCATTAGTAGGTTGCGGAAAGCATGACAAGGGGAACGACAGAGATATGCAGTCTCCGAATATAGAGGTAGCAGAAGCTACTACAGATTCACTCACGCTTTATAATACCTATCCCGGAACAGTCACGGCAGCCTCCTCGGCGGATGTGATGGTGGAGGTGAGCGGCAAACTCCTCTCATCTCACTTTAAATCCGGAGACTATGTATCAAAAGGGCAGCCACTCTTTACCATAGAGTCCACTGTTTACAGAGATGCTGTGGCGAAGGCGCAATCCGCGCTAAGCACCGCCAAGAGCCAGCATGATTATTACACACGTCAGTATGCCGCCATGCAGAAAGCTTTGGAGGCGGATGCCGTGTCGAAGATGGAGGTGTTGCAGGCAAAGTCCAATATGGAGCAGGCTGAAGCGTCAATCCGCGACGCGCAGGCGGCTCTCTCCACCGCTCAATTCAATCTTGCCAAATGCACGGTGCGCGCCCCGATTTCGGGAGTGATAAACAATGCTTCTCCCTCAGACGGCAATTATATCAACGGCGAGGGAGCACCTGTCAAGATTTCTACAATCTATGACAACAGCGTCATGAATGTGAGGGTATATCTCAGCGACACGCAGTATGAGGAACTGATAGCAAACAACGGTGGAATATCAGCACCGGTATATAGGGATGTGCCTATAAAATTCAGAGAAGATATAGGAGGCGATTACTGCGCGGATTTCAGCTATGTGTCGCCCTCCGTAAGCTCCTCCACCGGAACATTGCTCTTGCAGGGCAAGCTTGGCAATAAGGATAATGTGCTTAAGGATGGAATGTATGTGACTATTCAGTTACCTTACGGAACAGATGCACACGCTGTCCTCGTGAAGGATGCTTCTATCGGCACAGATCAGCTGGGTAAATATATGTATACCGTGAATGACTCAAACAAGGTGGTCTATACGCCGATCAAGGCAGGACCGCTGTATCAGGATTCCCTGAGAGTGGTCACTTCCGGTATCAAGCCCGGACAGAAGTATGTGACTAAGGCGCTGATGACAGTGCAGCGCGGAGAGAAAATCAATCCCGTACTTACAAAATAAATTAGCCGATGTTTTCAAAGTTTTTTATCAACCGACCGATATTCGCTACCGTCATAGCGTTGATTATGATTTTTGCGGGATTGTTGGCGGTCACGACGCTCCCGATAGCGCAGTATCCTGATCTTACGCCTCCGACCGTGATGGTGAGCGCCTCCTATCCCGGCGCAAACGCCGCTACGGTGGCACGCACTGTTGCCGAGCCGATAGAGGAGCAGGTGAACGGTGTGGAAGGGATGCTTTATATGAGTTCCAACTGTAGCTCCGACGGAAGCTATTCGCTAACCATCACCTTTGAAAACGGCACGGATATAGATGAGGCTGCGGTGGAGGTGCAGAACCGTATCTCCCTGGCTGATTCCCAACTGCCGACCACCGTTACCCAGGAGGGAGTACAGGTAAGCAAGCAGTCAAGCAATAATGTGCTCTTCCTCGCTCTTAAGGGAGATCCGAAACTATACGATGCCCTCTATCTCACGAATTATGCGAATCTTCATATCACCGAGCCACTTTCCCGAGTGAAAGGTGTAGGAGGCGTGCAGTCGTTCGGAGGAGGAGACTATAGTATGCGCGTATGGCTTGACCCGGACGCTATGAGAGCACGCGGAATCACTCCGGAAGATGTAAGCGCGGCTATTCAGGCACAGAATATGGAGGTGGGTGCCGGATCCGTGGGTAATTCAGGAAATGGAGATAATGCTGAATTTACCTTTACACTGACAAGTCAGGGGCAGCTCACCACTCCCGAGGAATTCGGCAATGTAGTTGTAAAATCGGGAGAGGGTGAGGGATTCCTCCGCCTGAAGGATATAGCAAGAATAGAATTGGGAAGCACTTCATATTCCAATTCTTCCTCTGTAAATGGCTACCCTGTGGCATTGATAGGAGTGGAACAGCTGCCCGGAGCCAATGCTCTCGAGGTCGCTGACGGCGCACTCGCCGAGATGAGCAAGCTATCCAAATACTTCCCGGAAGGGGTATCTTATGAAGTGGTGATGAATTCCACTGATTATGTGCGTGAATCTATTGATAATGTGGCGGTCACTTTCATAGAAACGTCTCTGATCGTGATGGCGGTCATTCTCATCTTCCTTCAGAACTGGCGTGCCGTAATTATCCCTATGATTACGATTCCGGTGTCGCTTATAGGTACATTTGCCGTGATGAAACTGATGGGCTTCTCTCTCAATACGCTGTCTCTCTTCGGCATGGTGCTGGCGATCGCTATTGTGGTGGATGATGCTATAGTTGTGGTGGAGGATGTCTCGCGTTTAGTAGATAAGGGAGATATATCGCGCAAGGCAGCTGCTACAAAAGCTATGAAGGAGCTGACCGGTCCGGTGGTGGGCGAGGTATTGGTCTTGCTATCGGTATTCATCCCGACAGCCTTTATCAGCGGCATCACCGGTTCGCTCTATAAGCAGTTTGCACTGACCATTGCAGTGGCGACAGCCTTCTCTGGCTTTAATGCGCTGACTCTTACTCCGGCACTTTGCGGACTCTTCCTTACACCCCGCAAACCGAGCAAGAATATCATTTATAAAGGATTTGACAAAGGCTTCAATGCCGTGCTGCATCTATATGATAAGGTTATCACCCTGATGCTGAAACGACCTATCGCCTCTATGCTCATCTTCTTAGGGCTTGCCGGAGTAGCTATATATGGTTTTGTTTCATGGCCTACAAGTTATATACCCGAGGAGGATATGGGATACTTCATGACCTCTATACAGTTGCCTACAGGGGCTTCGCTTGATAGGACGGAGAAAGTGGTGAATGCCCTTGCCGATGATATCCGTAAGAATCCATATGTGAAGGATGTGATGACAATTTCCGGCTTCTCAATGATGGGAGGGGGCGCCTCATCCAATATGGGATCTCTCAACGTCGTGCTTAAACCATGGAAAGAGAGAGGGAAGAAAGGAAGTATCAATAACGTTATCGCGGATGTCGACAAGATGTCGGAGAAATATCAGGAAGCGATTATCTTCTCCGTCAATCCCCCCTCGATCCCCGGACTGGGAGAATCCTCCGGACTTGAGATGAATCTTCTTGATATCAATAATCTGGGACCGGAAGCGTTGCAGCAGGCATTGGCTGCCGTGGAGAAAGAGGCAAGTAAGGATTCCCGTATTCAGGCGGTCACATCCCTTTATCAAGGTGTAGTGCCTCAATATGAAGTTAATTTTGATCGCGACCGTATAGAGATGATGGGGTTGAGTATGGAAACGGTCAATTCCGCTCTCTCCGCCTATATGGGAGGAAGCTTTGTGAATGACTTTGTGGATTTCGGAAGAACATTCCAGGTAAGACTTGAGGCTCAGGGCGCGTCGCGTCAGGAACCCTCCGACATCCTTGCCTTGAGCGTGCGCAATTCGGCAGGGGAGATGGTGCCCTTCTCCGCTATCGCTACAGTGACTCCCGTATCGGGACAGTCTACCGTATCACGATATAATATGTATACAAGCGCGTCCCTCACCGCTACTCCGGCTCATGGGGTAAGCTCGGCTGAGGGAATCAAGATAATGGAGAATATAGTGCAGAAAGCGGTAGGACAGAATTATTCATACGCCTGGACCGGTATTGCCTATCAGGAGACGCAGGCAGGCACGACAATCAGTTTCGTCTTTATCTTCGCCATCATCATGACTATTCTCGTGCTGTCGGCACAGTATGAGAGCTGGACAGATCCGATTGCGGTAGTGCTCAGTATGCCGATAGCGATTTTAGGTACCATCCTGGGGTGTATCGTGATGAGTCAGAGCATAAGTATCTATACCCAGATCGGATTGATACTCCTCTTGGGAATGTCGGCAAAGAATGCCATCCTGATAGTGGAGTATGCGATGGACTTCCGCAAAGCGGGATTGCCGATTATGCAGGCAGCTCATGATGCCGGAGTGATACGTTTCCGTCCGATCATGATGACAGCCTTGGCTTTCGTGTTCGGAGTCATGCCGATGATGTTCGCCACAGGAGCCGGAGCCAACAGCCGTATAGAATTAGGTACGGCGGTAGTATTCGGTATGGCGCTTAACGGACTTATCGGCACTCTGTTCGTCCCGACATTCTGGGAAGTGATGCAGAAATTCAATGAGAAATATCTGACGGGTCTCTTTAAAGATCCGAATGCCGGCAAGACCGGCGCTCCCTCCTCGGTAAAAGCTACTGCGGAAGCAGTGGCAAAAGGAGATGTAGATGAAGACTGATATGGAAAATAATATGGAGAAAGAGATCCTCTCCCGTAGCACACGGCTACTGGGAGAGGATAATATTAAGAAACTCTCCGAAGCGAGAGTCATACTCTTCGGAGTGGGGGGTGTCGGGTCATGGTGTGCCGAGGCATTGGTGCGTACCGGCGTGCGGCATCTCACCATCGTGGATGGCGACCGTGTGGCTGTCTCGAATATCAACCGCCAGCTGATGGCGACAGTCGATACGATAGGAGAGGTAAAGGTGGATGCACTGAAACGTCAGTTGCTCAGTGTGGCTCCGGATGCGGAAATAGAGGCTGTCGAGTCGGTGTTCACAGAGGAGAACAGCGGAAGCTTCAATCTCGACTCCTACGATTACATAGTGGATGCTATTGATTCGCTTAAGGACAAGGTAGCCCTTATAGAAGCAGCCGACCGTAGCCGAGCCCGGCTCTTCTCCTCTATGGGAGCGGCGTTGAAGATGGATCCGCAGCGTATCAAGGTGGCGGAATTCAGAAAAGCAATAGGATGTCCCTTAGCCAGGGCATTAAGAAGCAGATTCAAGAAGAAGGGAGTCTGGCCACGCAGAAAATTCAAGGTGGTATATAGCGATGAGGTACTTCCCAATTTAGGACCCGAGCCGGAGGGCGCCAAAGGGATGTTTGATACAAGAAAAGCACAAATCAACGGATCGCTGATGCATATCACAGCTATCTTCGGGATGACCCTTGCCGGATTGATAATAGAAGATATAACATCCGTAAGTTAAAGAATGTTAAACAGATATTTTTAAAATCCCTTTTGTAGGTGAAAAGATAAGAAATAGGATATAATTCCACTTATTTGCCGAAAATAATTTAGAAGAAAAGGAAAATGGGTTAAATTTGCGTAACAATCCCGAAACAGAGATGGAAAGTATCCGGGGAACGGAAACTTTCCAATTAGGGTTTTAACATATTGTAGTGTGATTGATAGAAGAACCGGGTAGCTGTCCCGACTGAGAAGTTAGGCAACCTGCGGTTCTTCTTTTTTAGATAGGAAAGAAATGAAAAATAACCGCTTTTTAGGAACAACCACGGTACTTACCCTCTGTCTGGTGCTCTTCTATCTTCCTGCCATACTGTTTCAGCTGGATGCGGAAGATGAGGTATGGCAATGGGACACGAGCGGAATGGTGATAGCCACATGTTATGCCGGAGCGTTCTTATTGAATTATTTCTTTCTGGTGCCCGCCTTGCTAATGCATAGGTCACGGCTGTCGGTCTATCTTCTTTCGAATCTTTGTCTGATAATAGCGACGATGGTGATCGTGCCTGTATGGGAAGAGACCCATCCTGTCTTGACGGAGATCACGAGCAAACGGGGCGGCTATTCCGGCATATTGGTGTATCTGATGCGCTATATCGGATCGTCAATAAGGGATGGCGTCATGGTGGCTCTATCGGCGGCATTGGCTTATGCATTAGTTTTGGGTAGAGAGAAGACGCGGCTTCAGGAGCGGGAGTTGAGATTTAGCGCGGAGCGCCGCGAGATCGAATTGAGGAGTCTGAAGGCTCAGCTTAATCCCCATTTTCTGTTCAACACCCTCAATAATATCTATGCCCTGATAGGGATATCGCCTGATAAGGCACAGGAGGCTTTACACTCCTTGAGCAGTATGTTGCGTTACATGATATATGATTCCTCTGTATTCGTGGATATCGAGAAGGAGGCGCGTTTTATAGGGGAGTATGTGGAATTGATGAAATTGAGGAGCGGGGAGCGGGGGAAGTTGATATATGAGAGAAGAGAGTCTTTTCCGGAAGAGATACGGATAGCGCCGTTGCTCTTCGTCACTCTTGTGGAGAATGCTTTCAAACATTCCGGCTCAAACGGAATTGATAATTACATCCATATAGAGCTCTTTACTCATACGGAAAACGGGGAGGAGTGGATACGATTCCGTGTGACAAATACCTTTGAGGAGGGGGAAGAGGAGATAGAGGAGGATAGAGGAGAGAGAGGTGAGAGCAGGATTCAAGGAGGATCGGAAGAAGATGGAGAGAAGGGGAGGAAGAGCCTCGGAGGATCGAGCGGAGTAGGAGTGTCAAATGTGCGTCAGCAGCTCAATCTTCTTTATCCGGGAGATTATGATTTTGATATCCGGATAAGGAACGGAGTGTATAGGGCGGAAATCTCCATAAGGAAGGAGGCGTTGATAAGAGCGGGGGATTAATCGGAAGCTTAGGCTTCTTGCAAAAAAACTTAATGAACATGAATCGATCTTTAAAATGTGTAGTAATAGATGACGAGCCTTTGGCAAGGGAGTTGATCCGAAGCTATGTGGAGCGTACACCCAATCTTGAATTGGCAGGGAGTTTTGAATCTGCATCCGAAGCGGTGAAGACCGTCATGACCGGAGATATCGATCTCATCTTCCTTGATATAAAAATGCCTCTCCTGAACGGAGTGGAGTTTGCTGCAATGATACCTCGTAATATCAGGGTGATCTACGTGACTGCATATGACTCTTATGCCCTTGACGCTTTCCGCACTAATGCGCTTGATTATCTTCTCAAGCCCGTCAGCTATGCTGAATTTATGAAGGCGGTAGGGAAGGCTATCGAATGGTTTATGATGAAAGATACCTATGAGGCATCCATGGGACCGGCGTTATCGGGCGATACCATTACCGTGAAGGCAGACCACCGGCTTATACAGATGAAGACCGACACGATAAAATATGTGGAGGTAAGAAAAGATCATCTCCTCTTTTTCCGCACCACGGGAGAGACCGTAAGCTCCGTGATGAGCATGCGCGATATCGAGGAGGTGCTTCCACCATCGCGTTTCATGCGCGTCCACCGCAGTTTTATAGTCAATCTTTCCAATGTGGAGGTAGTGGAGCGTAACAGGATAGTTTTCGGAAAAACTTATATTCCGATCTCCGAATCAAAAAGAGATGAATTTCTGAAACGCATGGGAGCTTCATGATTGCACCCGAAATAACATAATTTATTGGATGAAGCCTTAAAATAAGGTGTTAATTTAAGGGAAGATATGCGTAAATTCAGGAATAATGATTAATTTTGCAACCTGAAACGACAAAATAGCAACGTAGATATGACAAAAGCAGATGTAGTCAATGAAATCGCCCGCTCCACAGGATTAGATCGTGCGAGTGTACTTACAGCCGTAGAGAGCTTTATGGATGTTGTGAAAGATAGCCTTGCGAAAGGTGAGAATGTTTACCTTCGCGGTTTCGGAACATTCGGTATCAAAGAGCGTGCCGAGAAGCTTGCACGTAATATTTCCAAAAATACTACACTAATCGTGCCGGCACATAAGATTCCTTCATTTAAACCTTGCGACACATTCAAGGAAGAGGTGGCAAAATAATCGGTCATCCCTGAAGAGTATGAAAGCATCGGATTTTGCAAAATCCGATGCTTTTAACATTGTTAGAGAGGCTTCTCACGAATGGATATATTATTTTGACAGTTTA
Source organism: Bacteroidales bacterium (assembly GCA_014800895.1). GTDB lineage: Bacteria > Bacteroidota > Bacteroidia > Bacteroidales > Muribaculaceae > Lepagella. The sequence continues at coordinate 4,394 of JAAVFG010000053.1, read as the reverse complement.
TCGGGGAAACCCGGTTTTACAGGAATCCGATTGTCGTCCATAGCCGCGCAATACGCCGGCCACGCTTTAGGATTGGCAGCAAAGAGGATACGCACTTCGCTTTTTACAGAACCGATGTATGTATTAAACGCAAATGAGTATATTCTTTAATTCAATATTTCAAACACCTTGGACAAGAAATGCCGGAATTCAGGGCTGTAATGGATATCGCAGGTTGTACAATGTGTTATATCTCCCTCTTGGGTTCCCATGTCGTAGCGTACGGTTTCCCCTTGACCATCTTTATAGAGCGAGACTGTGAAAATAGGATAGCCGGTGCGTCCTTCGGCATTCTCCAGAGACAGAATTATCGCATGGTTCTTCTTCACAAACAGAGAGTCAGCAAGACCAATTAATTCTTCTGTTGCCGAAGATGAAAGTGTACTGTCAGGTTTATTCTCAAAACGTGCCACGGCATCGGCATTCTCTTTCAGTATGATACTGCGTGTTCCGCCAACCTTGGTTGATACCTCAACTTTTATTGAGTCGACACCATCTCCAAACTTTGTCGTCTCTTCATTGGTTGCACGGCGTGACGCTTGATTGGAAACATTGCAAGCAGCGAACAGTAAGCCTATTACAGTAGAGAATAGGAATAGATATTTTATTTTCATCGTCGGTTATTATTATATTCTATCAGAATTTTTAGTTAGATTGTTTTATATTAAACGAAAATAGCGAAGTAAATGTTGCTGTTCAACTATATTGTTTCAATATAAGATAAAAATGCCTAAATCGTGGAATCTAAGAGATTCATGGCTTATAATTACGCTTTATCTCGTCAATGGACTTGCCTCCGATGCCGAAGTTTTCATCCGGAATCTCCTTGATGGTTACAGTAAAGAACTGCTCCGGGATATTCGGGATCTCGGAAGCTGTAGCAGTCAGCCGCTCAATCAACTGCTTTTTCTGTTCAGCGGTCAGCTTGCCGCTCTCAACCGATATATAGGGCATGGAAATCTTCTTTAGTCATTATATGGAAATGTTCTGTCCGTTTATCTCCCAATGGAGATGTAATGTCTTTGTTGGTGTGATGGTATCTGAAGCCGCTCTTCTCGCAGACACGTTTTGATTTGAGGTTTCCATCGTAATAGCTACACCATACTGTATCAAGGTTCAATTCATTAAAACACCGTGAGAGCAACGCTTTTACCGCTTCGGGAATCAGTCCTTGTCCCCAATATGGTTTGCCAATCCAGTAGCCAATTTCAGCTTCGCCGCTTTTCTTTTCAGCTGGATGAAGACCATTTGGGAACATGATTCCGCAACTTCCAATGGGCTCATTTGTCTCTTTAAGAACAACGGCATAAATTTCTGGTGCAGAAAATACTGTCCGGATTATTTCCAGACTATTTTCCACCGAAGTATGTGATGGCCACCCTGCAATCGGACCCACATCCGGGTCTTGCGCGTATTTGAAAAGATATTCGGCATCATCTTCTCGCCAAGGTCTGAGTATCAAACGGGAGGTTTCTATCATCCTTTCTAACTCGATAACTTTCAGTGCGGCGATATCGGCATAATTAAATGCCGAAGCGAAATTTATATCCGCATATTTCTCCATAAGGTCATCATTACGAAGAACCGTGGTTTTTATGCCTTCCAGACTTTCGATCGCTTCTTTTGCTTTTGCAATTTTTCCCTCTCCCTCGAAGTAAAAGGGCGTTGTCACGATAGCCGATACTTCTTGCACTCCGGCATCTTTTGCACCTTCCGCGATAATCTTTACATATTCGCTCCCGGTCTTACCACCCATACCTGCCAGAAGATAGAGCTTTTCTACTCCCTTCATAACTTCGCATGGATTCTCATTGTCAATCAATGAGATGGTCCGATACCCTCTTTTCTCCAGTTCCGCCAGGGTTGCCTGATCTGTGTCAGCAAAAAAATAAGTTGCCTCACGAACCCAATGCGCGGAGGCTTCACGCATAATGGTCTCCGCCATATTGCAACCGGCACCACCGATTGCCAAAATCATTGTCTTGCTCATATTAGTCAGAATGTTTTGTATTTTGTGGCAAAGTTAGCATATAGATGCCTCACTTTTCTGTATAGACTCCAATATTATCATAAATCATAGAAAATTTTTACATTTTCATCTAACCAGTTTGGATTTTCCTTAACTAAATTCTGATAAGTTAGGATGTCTGGAAGAATTTCAATCCTGTCTGTAAAATTATCATCTATTTCCTTTAAATTATTGAAAGTTTCGCGTAATAGATTGGAATCAATTTTGCCGATAGTCCTGGAATAGAAATCTTTATAGGACATAAAAGGATCTCCGGAAATCTTATAAAGAATTGAGCCAAATCTGATACTGCCGTTTGAATTCTTCCCCCAATTGAATTTTTCATTTTCAGCGGGACCCTGACAAATTCCGATTATATGGGAAAAGCATTGTTGAGAGCAAGATACTCTCCCATTCTTGGTAAGAAACACCCGGATTGCGAGTGCCAACGATTGCTAATTTCATATGATATTTATTGTTGGTACTCTTATACAATACGATTAAGAAATTCTACCCATAGTTAACGGATGTTAAATTGTGGATTATTTTATTGCTATTCAGATGCATAAAATATTAAATATTTATATTTCAGCATATTGTTATTTAATAATCTTTAACATCAACAGCTACTGTGACTTGATAGAGATTAAAGCTGAGGTCACCATATAACAACTGGGTATAAAAGTCGCAAATATGTTTAGTGAAGTCACTAAAATTTGTTCAGAAGATACAATTAGTTAATTCAATTTAACAAAGTAAATTTATTTTGAACGCTTGATTTATTCGACTTTAGTAGTTAATTTTGGAGAAATAAGGTGACTACTTATTTGGGTTTAGACACTATTTATTCAGACTGATTTAAGTTTAGATACTTTCATTAATTGAAACGATATGAAGAATGACATCAATGATGAGGATATCTTCGCTGAAGGATATTGGATAGAAGAGCAATCAGGCGAAGACTTTGGGGAGTCGGGAAATAATGAGGAGTTTGAGGGAGGGTGTGTGTATGAGTATAAACCCCGTTTTCCTGTCGATATGGAGCATCCCGCCGTATTGACAGATGAGCAAAGGGAGCATGCTCGTCTGCTGCTGGAGGCAATCGATAAGTATTTTGAGGAAAATCCGGATGATGGGGGTGTGGTACCATTATTGAGGATAACTCAGAATTGGGAAGTGAAGATTACACGCGGAGGTTATATGCATGATACGGATTTTGTGGATCCGATTCTGTGTGTGATGTCGCATGGTGAAGAGGGTTTTTATATTGATCCGCTATTTGTGGAGCAGTGTGTGCCCTTTATAGAGGCGGATTTAAAGGCGTGCGGTGAAATGTGGGGCACAGAGCCAAAAGATGTTCCTGCAATGCGCGCGCAGGAGCTGAAGAGGATCACTCAGATTGAGCTGGATATGCTCACACTTCTTGCGGAACTTGATGAGAATTATGGTAATGACCGGATACTTATAGCTATTGATACTGTGATTCCGGAAGTATATGCATGGCCCATTGAGGAAAAAGCGGAGGAATATGGGGGCTTGATCAGATATTTCAGAGCTGATACGTTGATTTCAGCGGATGGGCAGATAGATGTGGATCGGGTGAAAAAGATTGTGAGAGAGGTAATGGAGGCTGAATAAGTTTAGAGGACAAAGCCTGAAGATGAAAGATAGTTTTTAATCTTGCAAGATTCGTGGAGGCGCAAGAAGGAGTCTATCCTATTGCGCTGAAAGAGTTTTCTAACCCCCTAAATTTTTTTATCGAAGTATTAATTAATTTTGTAGCTGTCAGTTGACTCTAAACTTTACAAAATTTACCATTCTTAGTTTTGGAGTCTAAATATTTTTAGCTAATTTTGATAATGTTGGAGTCTTGGAAAAGCTTCTTTCATTCTAATGTTTCTCTTCCACCTCTTAATTATCTTACCACTTTCCACTAATGTTTATAGAACCCAAAAATGATTTGGAGTTTAGCCTCTTCAGACTTGATAAAATTATGTCGAGACGCCGCCTGAGCATTAATCCATATACATTCTCCGATAGCAGACTTCTTGAAATTGCCATGAAAACCGGGTGGGGATCTCCGCTGGACATTACTGAAATAGTGATTATGAAATTCACCAGGTTACGACCGGCTTCAAATCTCCTTGGATATGACGGCATATATTTTCAGAGGGGCGACTGTGAGGAGGAGATCTTTCTATCCTCCGGAAGACTTTTTCACCGTGTGACAGCCAACGATACTATAAAGGGAGAAAATACCACATACGGTAATAAGAAAATACTTCATCCCTGGGATGTGGAGTATCTGGTGGGTAAAAGAGCCTTTGTCAGCCATGTTATAAGAGGT
>JAAVFG010000052.1 GCA_014800895.1 Bacteroidales bacterium | reverse complement strand
CTTATGTAATAATATTCAACATAAGATTCTTCTGCAAATCAAAACTAACCTTATGTAATGATATTCAACATAAAATTCTTCTGCAAATCAAAATTAACCTTATGTAATAATATTCAACATAAGATTCTTCTGCAAATCAAAACTAACCTTATGTAATGATATTCAACATAAAATTCTTCTGCAAATCAAAACTAACTCTACGTAATAGTAATTTTATCTCTTCTTTCCAAAGATACTGTTTATTACCATTTTGCCGATTTTGCGCTCAAGTCCGGCACGAGTGGTGGGTATACCTGTCTTACGCGCAAATTGTTGCTTTGCTTTGGTCACGCCTAAGGCGCGCTTCAATGAAAAACTTAATCCTGGAATTTTCATATATCGTTTCTTTTAGAGTTATTTTTTTGTTTACACTGTAAATTTATAAATCAGGGGAGAATAATACCTAATTTCTGAAATGTTTTAGTCAAATATTAGAAAAGAGTATGGCGAAAAAATGAAATATTGCATCCCGGAATTATTCAGGATGCAATATTAAAACTCTGTATCATTGTGGCTTTCTTCCTCTCAAAACTTCCCTTTTGCCTCCGGGAGGACCGGGCAGACGCTCGGTTATAAAACCAATCTCGCTGAGCATACGCCGGATAGCACCTTTAGCACAATATGTGGTTATTATCCCTCCTGGAGCGAGGGATTCAAAAAGGCGACGGAAAATCTCAGGACTCCACATCTCCGGTTGCTTCTCAGGCGCAAACGCATCAAAATAGATGACATTAATGTTTTCAGGTATCTTCATCGAGAGAAGATCAGCAGAGATTTTGTGGAGTGTGAAGTAGGGGTTGATCTCCACCGGTTTATTCCATTTGGCCTCATTCACCTTTATAAACTCCCCGCGGTAAGTCTCCTCCTGCATCGAAGTGAGGGAAGAGGAAAGACCGGAGGTTAGGGGATAAAGCTCTACGGAGTAATAGCGGGTAGGTATTCGCTCTCTAAGGGCTGCCTCCGCCGTAAGCGCGGCGTTAAGACCTGTTCCGAATCCCACTTCAAAAACGTTAACTTCATTGAAGAATCGGGATGCTTCTTTCCAGCCAAGATCAAGATATACATGACGGCTCTCCGTCAATGCCCCTTTCACTGAATGGTAATGCTCATCCATATCGGGACGATAGAGTGTGACGGAGCCGTCAGCCGTGGACTCCATGATTAATTCCTTCTTCTCAGCGTCGAAATCCATTTTCCCTATCTTTGCTCCCGGATAATAGAAGCTGAGAATCTCCTTATAGGAGAATCCCTCAAGTGCCATACGGGCGGCTCCTATCTGGCAAAGCCCGACACCATGCCCCCAGCCATGACCATTCAGACGCCAACGACCGGGGGAGAGAGTCTCAATCTCAAACCATGAGGAATAAAGATGAGTAGGGGCAAGAAGCCGACGTATCATCAATTCTTTCCCTATCCTCATCGTGCCATCAGATCCTATAAGCTTCAATTCTTTTGCTCGTCCTGATTTGCCTCTTGCCACTATCTCCATATCGGTAATCCTACCGATATTCTTCCCGAACTTATTCTTCAGATTCTCCTCGATCTCCTCCGCCGTGATCTCTAATTCCCAGCGGAAGCCGCCGGAAGTGGACAGGTCGTAATCTTTGAGAATGGACGTCAGGATCTTCTCACGTTTGGTTTTCGGAATATTCTCCATGTCGCACCATGGATCGTCGAAAGCTTCCAGACAATCCTCCTCTCTATCCTGCCAGCATGTGGAGAAAACCTCGGTCCGTCCACCGCAGCATTTCGAGAAGCGGGCATCAATAAGTGTGCCGGAAGGTGAGAGCAGCACTTCACCTTCTGTTGACTCAATGGCGGAGAGAGCTTCAGGAGAAATAGGCTGTATGCCTTGATAACGTTGGCAATGATCATCAGAACAGACATCAAAACCGACATGATCGCCAGTATCCTCCCAACTGATTATCCGATCATCAGAGAAAGTCTTGCCATCATCGGAGTCATTATGTTTTCTGAGCACTTTCCCCATTGCCCAGCTGCGTGATATAACGGCATGTGCCTTTAGAAATTCTATGGGAGCCGAGGGGTTCATTTCGCTACCCACCACGCATTTCAGATAGGTCTCGACGGGAAGGATATTGATGACTTGAAACACATTTCCTTCCGTCACCCTTACTTCGCCGGGAAGAAGAGCGGATATGGAGCGCTGCCAGTGAAAGTCTTTTCCGATAAGCATATTTTTGAGGAGATGGAACTCTCCTTGCCTCTCTATAAGTGGAGATCCGGATGTAGGGATACCGACTTCAATATTCATAGATAACTAAGAAATAGTCATTTTGTCAGATTGACATAATGACATAATGACATAAAGAGATAAATTAACGACTTCTAAAATAAAGAAAAAGGCAAGACAGAGTGTCCTCCGCTTTGCCTTTCCCTTTATATTCTCGAATCAGATCTTTATTTTGTAAGTGCTGCGATAGAAGCCTTTATAGCCTCGATCTTCTCCTTGGCGTCGCTCTGTTTCTTGCGCTCCATAGCTACGACCGCTTCCGGGGCATTGGATACGAAACGCTCGTTGGAGAGCTTTTTCTCCACTCCGGCAAGGAATCCTTCATAGTGCTTGAGATCCTTGTTGAGTTTCTCGAGCTCCTCCTCCACATTGATCTTGCTCTCGAGAGGTATGCTATATTCCGTAGCGCCCACGATAAATGCCGAAGCAGTAGGATTCTTCTCCTCCACCATTACGATCCCGGAGAGATTTCCCATCTTGGTGAGCACTGAATCAAGAGCGCTGTCATGATTTCCCTTGATATTGAGAGCGAGGGGTTCTCTCTGGGCAATCTGCTTCTGCTTGCGTACGGTACGGATGCCGGCTATCACCTCCTTCAGATTCTCGAAGGCTGCGATAATATCCTCTTTCGCCTTAGTGGGAGAGGGGAGCTGGGCATACATGATGCTCTCGCCATCCTTACGATCGGCGAGATGCTGCCATAGCTCTTCGGTGATGAAGGGCATGAAAGGATGCAGCATGCGGAGAAGCATATCGAAAAATTTCAGGGTCGCCTCATAAGTAGCCTTATCCATCGGCGAGCCGTATGCGGGCTTGATCACCTCGAGATACCATGAGGAGAACTCATCCCAGAAGAGTTTGTAGACAGCCATGAGAGCCTCCGAAATACGGAATTTACCCATAAGGTCGTCCACTTCGAGGAGAGTCTTGTCAAGCACAGCCTGGAACCATTCGGTCGCTATTCTTGAGCTTTCAGGCTGAGCGATGGAGTCATCCACGTTCCAACCCTTCACGAGACGGAAAGCATTCCAGATCTTATTACAGAAGTTACGACCCTGCTCGCAGAGAGAGTCATCATACATTATATCATGTCCGGCAGGCGCGGCGAGCATAAGACCCATACGCACACCGTCGGCTCCATATTTATCGATCAGGTCAAGAGGATCGGGAGAGTTGCCGAGAGATTTCGACATCTTTCTTCCTATCTTATCGCGCACGATACCGGTGAAGTAAACGTTGCGGAAGGGACAGTCGCCGGCAAATTCATAGCCCGCCATGATCATACGCGCCACCCAGAAGAAGATGATATCCGGACCGGTCACGAGATCAGAAGTGGGGTAATAATATTTAAACTCCTTATTCTCCGGGTCAAGGATACCGTTGAAGAGGGAGATAGGCCATAGCCATGAAGAGAACCATGTGTCGAGACAGTCGGGATCGCGTTTGAGGTCATTGAGAGTGAGCTCGGGATTGCCGCTCTTCTCGATAGCCTTTACCAATGCCTCCTCCTCGCTTTCAGCCACTACGAATCCTCCTTCGGGCAGGAACCATGCCGGAATCTGATGACCCCACCATAGCTGGCGGGAGATACACCAGTCCTTAATATTGGTCATCCAATGGCGATATGTATTCTTGAATTTAGAGGGCACGAAACGTATATCATCCTTCTCTACAGCCTCAAGAGCGGGCTTGGCGAGAGATTCCATCTTCACGAACCACTGCATGGAGAGCTTAGGCTCTATCACGGCATCAGTGCGCTCGGAATGTCCCACTTTATTTACATAATTCTCCACCTTCTCCACAAGACCGGCAGCCTCGAGATCCTTCATGATCTGCTTGCGCACATCGAAACGGTCCATACCGACATACATTCCGCCGGCTTCGGAGATTGTGCCGTTATCATTGAAGATATCAATGGAGGGGAGTCCATATTTATCGCCGAGCATGTAGTCGTTTACGTCATGGGCAGGAGTGACTTTAAGACAGCCCGTACCGAAGTCCATCTCAACATATTCATCCATGATGATAGGCACTGAACGACCCACCAAGGGGACAATAACTTTCTTACCCTTAAGCCATGTGTAACGCTCATCGTTAGGATTTACGCAGACAGCGGTATCGCCGAGTATTGTCTCGGGACGGGTGGTGGCGACAACGATGTATTTATCTTCCTCGCCCTCCACTTTGTAGCGGAGATGGAAGAGGTGGCTCTGTTCCTCCTTGTATATCACCTCCTCGTCAGAGAGGGCGGTGAGAGCTGAAGGATCCCAGTTGACCATACGGACACCACGGTAGATCAGCCCTTTGTTATAAAGCTCATTGAAAACGCGGATCACAGACTTGGAGCGAATCTCATCCATAGTGAACGCAGTGCGCGCCCAGTCGCAGGAAGCGCCTAATTTGCGTAGCTGCTTGAGGATGATACCGCCATATTTATCGGTCCAGTCCCAGGCATGTTTGAGAAATTCCTCACGGGATATATCGTTTTTCTTGATACCGTCGGCAGCTAATTTAGCCACGACCTTAGCCTCGGTAGAGATAGCTGCATGGTCAGTGCCGGGTACCCAGAGTGCATTCTTGCCGGTCATTCTTGCGCGGCGCACGAGAATATCCTGAATAGTATTGTTAAGCATATGTCCCATATGGAGCACGCCTGTAACATTTGGCGGCGGAATGACGATGGTGTAAGGTTCACGATCATCAGGCTCGGAGCGGAATAACTCATGCTCCATCCAATAGGCATACCATTTATCTTCTACTTCCGCAGGGGAATATTTGGTGGCTAATTCGTTCATCTGATTTTTAGTTGTTTTCTTTAATCTGCAAAGATAGTAAAAAAAGTTGGATGTCGGAAAATTTTAGGAGGGTTCGTTATTAAAGAATATTCTCTTAATAAAACTAAGAAAAAGTGCCCTGGCGGTTGCCTCGCCAAAGCACTTTCCTTCTGAAATTATACTAACTAATCAACTTTTGAATTTATCCGATATATGTATATCCATTATCCCGGAGAATATCATAAGGAGTTACAGTCCGATTCCATCTTTCTTACTGCCCGCAACCTGATCATCATTCTTGATATTTCCTCCGGTCTTCTTCACCTGGTCCGACAGCTTGCCGAATGTCCAGCTGATGCTGAGAGATACATTCCAGTTGACGCTCTTATTGCGGAATGAAAGGTAATTGGAGTCAGTACGGGTATATCCGTGGAAGTGAGTGTATTTGGTAAGGAAGTTTTGTGTATTGAGAGTCAGTTTCAAGGCCTCATCCTTGAGGAAACCGCGGGTGAACCCCACGCCATAGTAATACCATCCATAAAATCTTCCCTGGAGGTGGATATCCCCGGTGGAGTGTCCTCCATATGCGGAAATCTTGATATTAGCGGGTGCTGTATAATTAATATTTGCTCCATACTCGCCGTTCCAGCCATGATTGGAGAGATGATTGGCGGGAGAAGTGATGCGGGTGTAATGCACAGTTCCATTCACGCCGACAGAGAAGTTATTGGAGAGGTTGGCATTCAGGAATCCTGTCAGAGCCATTCTCTGCTTGTGACCCATATTCTCGTAGGTCTGGAAGCGGGTATTCCCTTCGAAATATGAATACTCCTCGATGGTATTATTAGCCTGAGAAGCATCCAAGGAGATATTTCCACCGAAAACACGGCCATAGTTGGAGTAGGTGAGAGTGATTTTGTTATGGCGCTCCGATTCAAGATCCGGATTACCCATTCTTACCTCATTCTGGATTATCTGGAAACGGTAGGGATTCATCTGTGACAGACCGGGACGCGAAATGCGCATCTGATAGGCGAGACGAAGATTGGTGGCAGGTCCGAACATCCAAGTCAGCGCCGCATTAGGCACCACGTCATTAAGATGGCGGCGATAATCGGGCATCTCTCCGTTAAGGAAATCCATACCCATGAAAGTATGCTCATAACGAAGACCGGCTTTCACTGCAATTTTCCCGAATGTGGCTGAATAGCTGAGATATGCCGCATAGATATCCTGAATCTGGCGCGTTACGGAGGTATTGTCTTCTACCGGGATAAGGCTGGTGGGATCATCTCCCAGATACTCCCCCGAATTGGCATTATTGCGTCGGAAAATACCTTTCAGTCCCGCTTCGAGGGTATGCTTTCCTCCATCCAGCGGATTGGTGTAATCAACCGTTGCGGTATGTTCGCGAGTGTAATCCGTGGTGCTGTTTTTTGAGTAGTCAGGCAGCATATCGGTATTCAATCCGGGAAGGGTATGATAATTGAGGGTCATGCCGCTCTTACCATAATTGAAGGCGTAAGCCATCTGGAGGTTATGCCCTTTCTCATTAAATTGATGTTTGTAGCCGACATTCCCCGACGCTCCGATATTGGAGAGATCACCATTCATATTCTGACTATATTCCTGCACTATATTTCCGGCTCGGGAAAAAGTCTCACTTTGAAAGGCGAGATTATGAAGCCCCGCCTTTATACCGTAAACATTTCCTGCGAAAGTGAAGAGATCGGTCTTTGAGGGCTCCCAGGAGAGATTAACGTTACCTCCATAATAATCGAAACCGAATTTTTGTTTCATAGTGCTATGAAGATGGTAAGCCTCGTCCGACTCAAAGTTATAAGAGTTCTGCTCGGTGTATTGGGTCTGCTTTCTCAATCCGTTGTTGGCGTAATTGAAGTTGGCGTCGGCAGTGACATTGCCATATTTCATTCTTCCGTAAGCTCCCGCGCCCACATTGGCAGCTCCTAAATTGGCGGAGATGGTGGCGGTATACCCATCCTTACGCTGTGTGCGCTCGGTGATGAGGTTGATGATGCCCCCGGTGCCCTCCGCGTCATACTTTGCGCCCGGCTCCGTGATCACTTCAATTTTGGATACAGCCTCAGCCGGCATCGATTTCAGTATCTGCGCAGCATTGGCAGTGAGCATTGGCTCCTCCTTGCCATTGACATAGATCTTGAAACCGGTGCTACCCTGCACGCGGATCTGATCCTGACCGTCAACCGTCACCATAGGTACTTTCTTGAGAGCGTCAAGCACAGACTGACCTTTGGAGGAGGTGTCCTCATCCATGTCATATGTGAGCTTTGCGCCGTCACTCTTCACCACTTTCTTCTGAGTGGTGATCACCAACTCCTGGAGATTTGTGTAGTCATCCTCAGGCACGGAGTCTTTTTTCTCCTGCGCGGTGGCGGAAAGAGCGGCAAGAGCTGTGGAGAGAAATAAAGCGGAATATTTCATATCGGTTTAGTTTAGTCGATAGTTTGTGGATTATTATAAAGATTGATGAAGTCGTCGAGAGATATATCCAGAGCTTTCATGCGCTCAAGAAAATAGGGGAGATCCTTTTTGAGGAAATGCTCGCGTCGCATTTGTCTTACTCTCTCGCGTGCACCCTCACAAAAGAAATAACCTATTCCCCGTTTGTTGAATATAATCTCTTCCTGCTGGAGCCAGCTAAAAGTGCGCATCACTGTGTTGGCGTTGACTCCCGACTGCGCCGCATACTCCCTGACAGAGGGGATACGGTCGCCGTCGTTGAAGTCGCCGCGTTCGATAGCGTTCATTATCTGGTCGGCAAGTTGGAGATATATTGCTTTATTATCGTTAAATTCCATATATTACACAGTCAGTTTTTTAATTCTATGGTAAGCGGCGTAGAAGAGGAGAAAATCCAGAATGAAGAAGAAGGCTGCCACTATCCAGAGAAAGAGTTCGACGTCTCTCTCAGTGATATGATATGTCAAATGCCAGTCTATCACCGAGCTTATAATTACTCCTATAATGCTTATCGCCCACTGGATCGCTATGAATACGCCGGTAGTCTTTAAAAATGATTTCTTGGGCCATAAAGCTGAGCCGCAGACGTATAGTCCCTCCATGAAAAAGAAAAGGGCAATAAGAATAACGATTCCCAATATCTGCTCATTATTCAGAGAGTTTAAAGAAATAGTGAAAAAATTAGTGAGAAAAGAGACAGGAATAAATTCCTTACGGGTTACTAAATTTCCTAATTCCAATCCGACGGTTGTGGTCCAGAAACTTAGATAGGAGAGTATGATCATACCGACCACGCTGAATACTACTCTCGGGAGATATTTCTCCATGGATGTGCCCGGAGTCATGAGAAAAGCAATACGTCCCTCTTTGGTGGAAGTCTCAGAGAAAGTCATGGATGCAACCAGTGCGCATGCCAAGCCGCAGAGGAAAACGAGGATGCCGTATATCCAAGTCGGTTCGGAGCTAATCCATGCCGCCCAGAAACCCAATACGGTTGTGCCTCCTAAGAGACCGGCGAGAGTGTACAGGAAGCTTTTCTTCTTCTCGCAGATGATTTTCTTAATGATGAGGAGGAGAGTAGATTCTCTTTGTATCGTAGATTCCATTATCATTTACATTTTATATCCGTTCTGAAATAATTCGAAAAGTGTCTCGAGATTCACTTCTGTTTCATCGTCTGGAGAAGTGACCGGCTCGGCAATGTTGTATCCTCCCGGCACGGGGAGGGAGATGAGAGCCTGGTCGGCACGTTCACGATCAGTGGTGAAGTGGAAAGCCATACGGCTCATGATATCATTGATAGAGTCATTGAGAAGTACGCCCTTACGGTCGGTTATGATCACATGATCGAGAATCTTATCTATATCATATACCTGATGGGTAGAGATGAGTATAGACTTCTCATCAGTCATACATTCAGCCACGGCACGTCGGAAATTGCGCTTCGAGGATATATCCAGTCCGTTGGTCGGTTCGTCAAGGATAAGGAGAGATGTGTTGCAAGCCATAGCGAAAGCAATGTAGGCCTTCTTCTTCTGTCCCATGGAGAGCTGACCGAGATGGAGATGGCGGTCAAGCTCGAAAATCTCGAGATAATGCGCTAATTGCTCATTATTGAAATTAGGATAGAAAGGAGCGTTGATTCTTACATATTCCTCAAGCTCGACAGCAGGAAGAGAGAATTCCTCCGGCACGATAAAGATATCCGCCAGAAAATCTTTGCGCCGTTCGGCGGGAGTCATTCCGTTAAAGGAGATGATGCCCGACTGTGGGCGCAGAAGACCGCAGATTAGATAGAGCAGGGTAGACTTGCCGGCGCCATTCTTACCGAGGAGTCCACATACGGATCCTTGCTTGAGATCCATTGAGAAGTCATATATCAGCGGCTCCCTTTTGGAGTAACTGAAAGAAATATGTTCAATTCTCAGCATAATATTGAATGTGTTAGTTTATTACTTGTTTAGTGTATTAGCTTACTAATACACTGCAAAGGTAGTATAATAATTTGAAACTTGCAAAAGAAAAATAAAAAAAAGTATCTGTTTTTTGCAGATACTTTTAATTTGATTCTAAAATTAATTGATAATCAGATGTATAAGGATCCATTCAATATAGATGGAATTTATAGTCGGAGCATTTCGTTCTGATAATTGAGGTCATCAAGATAACGGTGGCGGTCCTCTTCAATCATGTGATCGAAATCCTGAGCGTATGCCTTGATCACTTCATTAGGACGGCGCCATCTGTCGTCAAAACGATTGGCGATCCATTCTTTTTCCAATTCCGGATAGGCTTCGAAAGCATTATCAAACAGTTCTTTTAATTTCTCGATACTTTCCTTCTTCATCGCCTCCTTAAGAAGAGGGCGGGGGAGAAGAAGTCCTGACATATCCACCCATTCATATATCTCACCATCCTCTTTCTTATCCGGGAACTCGTTATCCCCCAGACGAAGCGAAAGGTATTTATAGATAGCTAATTCATATAGATGACGCGCCCGCTCCAGGGATGCGCGGGTAAACTTCATACCTCTATATCTCAAATAGCGGTCGTCATCGGCAGGGCGCGAGAGGAGAGTGTCAATCACGTCAAGGGCTGTAAGCATAGCCTCTACTGTAATGGGATTGAGCACTTCAAAGACAATACGGTCAAGTAGGGGGAGCTTTCGTTTGAGTCTTCGGTCGCGTGCGGGCCATTTCTGCTCATCACGCATCAGTCCGCAACTCCTCAGCATCACACCCGGCACTACAACCGTGGCGCCACGGTCATCACCGAAAAGATATGAGAAAGGGAATTGTGAAGAATCAGGGTGGGTCTTATGCGCACCCATAAGAAGAGAGAAAGCTCCGATTTTTGCTCCCAACATAAGATAGGAGGAAGAGGAGGTTTTGACACCTCTTTCCAGCACACCCCAATGCACCGGTCCAAGCTTATACATGTGGTTGCTCTGGTTGGTGCCCGAACCGGCGTTCATGAATGAGGTCTGGACTCCTATGAGAAGCGATGATTTATGCATGCTCACAGTGTAGGGACCGGCGAACACTGCACATGCTTCACCATTCTCCATGGAGCAGTTGGCGAAGAAGAGGGAGTCATGGGCGGTAAAACGCTTTTCAAGGGTGGCTCCTTGTCCTATATAGCAGTTTCTTACCAAGGCACCTGAATCAAGGCGTCCATCCTCCACTATAAAGTTTTCGGCATCCACACCGCTGCCGATAAAGGCTAATGCTTTCCCGGGAGCTGCGTTATTGATAATGCTGCCGTCCTTCAAGGAGAGTGCACCTGAAACCGTGACCTCTCGTCCCACCGAGACATTGAGCAGCTCGTCACAATTCTCCACCACTGCATCGTTGCCTATGCCGACAAAGTATTTCCGGGAGTCAATATAGTCAAGAAGAATGGGACGCAGATGGAGTTCGCTCCATTTTGGCTCTCTCGCCATAAGGAGGGCAATCTGAGCAGTAAGTCCGGGATAGATAATCACGGGGCGAGAGCCGGTCTCGTCAAGGACACTTACCTCCGTCCGGACACCGCATAAAGCCTCCGGCTCAAACGTTACCGAGCCGACATTCTCTATACGGGCACGATTACCGATGTGGCAATTCTCTAATTTTATGCCGATATTGCGGATTGTGACATAATCTCCGAAAATGCAATTAACGATACGTGCATTCTCGTAGATGTTGGTATGATCTGAAGCTCCGAACCGGATATCGCCTTCAAGAGATAGATTATGGAACCGTGAGAAGTCCGTATTGGGGTGAAATTTCACACGCTTCCAGTCCAAAGCCCTGCAGCCGTTGGCTGTAAGCTCCGCTATCTCTTTTGCTCCCGGATTTATATAGGTCGGTTCCATAACTATTCCTATTCTTTTATCTTAATCAATCTTTCACGCTCTCCTCGTCTGTAGTCTCCTCTGCTTCCTTTATCTCCTCCATCTCTTGGGCGAGATCATCATATTTCTGGAAGAGGAAGTCATTATAAGGGAAACGCTCGGTGTGAATCTCCTTTGCTTTTTCGTATAGGAGATTCTTGAGTTCGTCAATATTTGTTTTCTCTTTGGCAGAAATAAAGACACAGTTATTTCCCAATTTAGACATCCATGTCTTCTTGAATTCCTCCAGAGATATATTCTCATGTTTACGGGGGGTGAGGTCATCCTCATCTTTAGGAGTATAAGTGAAGGCATCAATCTTGTTGAATACCATAATCATCGGCTTCACTGCGTTTCCGCATACATCTGCCAAAGTCTTATTCACCACATCAATCTGATCCTCAAACTGTGGATGACTGATATCTACCACATGCACCAGCACGTCAGCCTCCCTTACCTCATCGAGCGTTGATTTGAAGGAATCTACGAGGTGTGTTGGCAATTTGCGTATGAAACCGACGGTGTCAGTAAGAAGGAAGGGGAGATTATCTATTATCACCTTTCTAACGGTAGTGTCGAGAGTGGCGAAGAGTTTGTTCTCGGCAAACACTTCACTTTTGCTGAGGAGATTCATAAGCGTAGACTTGCCGACGTTAGTGTATCCAACGAGTGCCACGCGAGTGAGCTTACCTCTGTTTTTTCTCTGCACGCTTTTCTGCTTGTCAATGCTCTTCAACTCCTCTTTAAGTCGGGAAATCTTATCAAGGATAATACGGCGGTCGGTTTCGATCTGCGTCTCACCCGGACCGCGCATACCGATACCGCCTCGCTGACGCTCGAGGTGAGTCCACATCCTCGTCAGTCGGGGGAGAAGGTATTGATACTGTGCCAGCTCTACCTGGGTGCGGGCGGTGGCGGTCTGTGCTCTTTTAGCAAAGATATCAAGGATAAGGGAAGTGCGGTCGAGAATCTTGACTTTCAATTCATTCTCTATGTTAGCCACCTGCTTGGATGAGAGGTCGTCATCAAAAATGACGAGACCGATCTCATGCTCCTCCACATAGTCGCGTATCTCCTCTAATTTCCCTTTTCCAACGTAAGTGCGTGGATTGGGATAATCCAGCTTCTGGGTGAAACGTTTTTCAGTCTCTGCCCCGGCGGTATGGGCAAGAAATTCAAGTTCGTCAAGATATTCCTCGCATTTTGCTTCGCTCTGCATGCGAGTGGCAAGCCCCACGAGCACTGCGCGTTCATTCGCCTCCTTATTTATAATATTATCTTCTATCATTGTAATTTCTAAATTCCGGGTATGTGTTGTGGTCGTAACTCATCCGACCTATTATTTTAACAAATATAAAAAGGAAATGTTAGAATAGCAAATTATTGGGAAATTAGGGTCGGCTGAAGGAGATAAAAATGAGAGTAATGGGGAGGAAATCGGGATGAGAGATAGAATACCAAAGAGAGTTTAATGAGACCTTATAACCCACAGTGCGATCAACGAGACCGATATATAAGAAAGAGACATGCAGGCTTTATGGAGCGTGCATGTCCCGGTATTAACTAAAACAAAGAAGAATGAGTATTTCTTTTGAAATGAGTATACTTGTGCTTGGATAGAGGGATTACTTCTTGCCTACTTTGTTATAGCGGGCATTAAGACCCTCAACGACCTCTTCAGTGATGTCAAGGTCGGGATTGATGTAGATAGTGGCATTCTTGAAAAGAATAGCGTCGTATCCGCGGGTCTTGTTATAATCCTTTACAAAGATCTCGATAGAGTCGTTGACAGCCTGTTGAGCCTGCATGGCGGAAGACTCGAAATTAGACTGAAGAGACTGCATTGATTTCTGAGCTTTCTCCTGAAGAGCGGCAAGGTTCTTCTCATCGGCTTTATAAGAAGCCTCTGAGAGATAGCCATTGTTCTGCATCTTCTTCTGCATGGTATTCGCGAAATTCTGGATTTCATTCTGATGACGTTTCATCTGGCTCTCCATGTTATTCTGGAGGCGAACGATCTCCTCGTTGTAATCTTTCGCGAGATTATATTTGCTCAAAATTGTGTCAAGATCCACATAACGATAGTTGGGAAGAGCAGCGGCAGCCTCTTTGGAAGCTTTCTTTTCTGTATTAGCCGATGCTTTGGCAGGCTGTGCATCTTTCCCGTTATTATCCGAGCAGGCAACGGTGAAAAGACCTGATGCTATGATTGCCGCGGAGGCAATAGATAACTGGATTTTATTCATTATATTATGCTGATGTTGTACTATTCAGTAACTCTTATGGATAGGGGAGGATTACCTTTTTCTTTCTCCCGGATGATGGTGACACCCCTTTGATTTGGCGCCCCAAAACCTAATTGAAAGCAAAAGTAATGATAATCCTACAATTATCACTGTTAAAACTAAGATTTTCACTTATTTTAATACTTTTAAAGATTGTATAGTGTTTGGAAAACCAATTTTCTGCATCACTTATGCAAATTTACAAAATATATTCAAAAAGAGGGTGAATTTTTGGATTTATTTGTTAACTTTGAAAACAGTCTTTACTTCTTCATGAGTATTCGCTCCTCTTTTCTGTGAGATAGCGGAGTATGTAAGGAGGAAAAGGAGAGAGGACTGAATGATAGAAATACTTAATAAAATATATTATGGAAATCAAAGACCTTAAACCGGAGTTGATCTGGAAATGCTTCGATGAAGTGACCAAAGTGCCCCGTCCCTCATGCCATGAGGAGAAAATCAGGGAGTTTCTTCTGAATTTCGCAAAGGAAAACGGAATAGATGTTAAGACCGATGAGGTAGGAAACGTTGTGATGAGCAAGGCGGCTACTCCCGGTCATGAAGGAGCCCCGACCGTAATCCTGCAGGCTCACATGGATATGGTGTGTGAGAAGAATAAGGATGTGGAGCACGATTTCATGAAAGATCCTATCAAGACTTATATCGACGGCGACTGGGTGCGCGCGAAAGGCACCACTCTCGGTGCTGACAATGGTATCGGAGTAGCTGCTGCTATGGCAGTGATGCTGGATAAGGAGCTTGTGCATGGTCCGATAGAGGCTCTCTTCACCGTCAATGAGGAGATAGGTCTTGAAGGAGCGCAGAATCTCGGTAAAGATATGATTAAGGGCAAGATCCTTCTTAATCTTGACTCAGAGGATGATGGCGAGATTTTCGTAGGATGCGCAGGCGGTATTGATACTACTGCGGAGTTCACCTACAAGCGTTCCTTCGCTCCGAAACATTTCAAATATGTAAGAGTTGCCGTTTCCGGTCTTCTTGGTGGACATAGCGGTGGTGACATCCATCTTGGACGCGCGAATGCCAATAAGGTGATAGCCCGTTTCATATGGGAATGTAGTCAGAAATGGGATATGACATTAGTGGCTTTTGAAGGTGGAAATCTTCGTAATGCCATTCCACGCGAAGCACACGCCGTATTCGGAATCCACACTGATCATCATGCCGAGATGCAGGAGCGTCTCGCAGAGTATTCAGAGGAGATCAAGAAAGAATACGCAGGTATAGAGCCCTCTATGAAATTTGAAGTGGAGGAGGTGGAGAGTCCTGAATATTGTATGGATTCCGAGACATCTCTTGCCATGGTACGCGCCATATATTCCGCTCCTCACGGAGTCATCTCGATGAGTCATGATCTCGAGGGACTTGTGGAGACTTCCACCAACCTCGCGTCTGTCAAGATGCCGGAGGCATGTAAGGTGATAGTCACTACTTCCCAGCGTTCATCTGTAGAGACCCGCAAGAATGATATTGCCGGACAGGTAGAAGCTCATTTCCAGCTCGCCGGTGCAAAAGTGACTCACAGCGACGGCTATCCCGGCTGGGCTCCAAATATGAATTCTCCCATCATGAAGATTACAGCGGAGGCATACGAAGAACTCTTTGGGGTTAAGCCTGCGATTAAGGCGATCCATGCGGGTCTGGAGTGTGGTCTGTTCCTTGCTGATAATCCCGATCTTGACATGGTAAGTTTCGGACCGACCATGACCGGCGTTCACTCGCCCGACGAGCAGGTTAACATCCCGACAGTTGATAAATTCTGGCGCCATCTCTGCAAGGTGCTTGAAAAAGTGGCTAAGGTATGAATCACCGATTGTTCGCCGGAATAGTCGCCCTCTCGCTCGCATGTGCGGGAGGTGCGGTCTATGCAAAAAAGACCCCGAAAGAGGTAGATGATAAAGAGAAAGAGGAAGCTACTGAGCTCGTGCATACAGTGCTTGAAACGCTCCCCTCAGAGGATACCAAGACACGCTATTCATCATTAACTGATGCTGACTTCAAAATTGTAGCGAAGCGTCTCGGTGTAGAGGTCGCTGCCATCAAGGCAGTCGTGGAGATAGAGGCGGGTCCGAAAATGACGGGTTTTTGGGCTCCCGGTGTGCCCGTGGTCAATTTTGACAACTCTATGTGGAATCGTTATGTCAATAAGTGCAAGTCTAAAGGGGATAAGTCAGCGAAAGTGCCCTCCGGACTCAAGGGGCGGCACCTTACAGCCTGGACCCGGCTCACAAATGCACGCAAGACCAATGTGGATGCCGCCAATATGGCTACATTCTGGGGAATGTTCCAGATAGGAGGTTTCAATTATGCGAAATGCGGATGTTCATCCGTCGCGGAAATGGTGAGACTTATGTGTCATTCGGAGCTGGAGCAGCTTGAACTTTTCGCCTCTTTCATCATTAATTCAGGAATGGTGAACGATCTCAAACGAAAGAACTGGGCGGCATTCGCCCGGAAATATAATGGTTCGAGCTATGCCTCTCGCGGCTATCACACCAAGATGGCTAAGGCGTACGCTAAATTCAAGAACCAATAAAAAGAAAACTTTATTATTATGAAAATCACAGATTTGAAGCCGGCATTGGTATGGCAATGCTTTGATGATATTACAAAAGTGCCTCGTCCTACTCATCATCTTGATCGGATGAGAGAATTTTTAGTGGGCTGGGCAGAGAAACATAACATAGCGGTGGCAACGGATGAAGTCGGTAACGTTGTAATGCGTAAGGCCGCCACTCCGGGTCATGAAGATGCTCCGGGCATCATTCTTCAGGGACATCAGGATATGGTGGCTGAAAAGCTTCCTTCATCCAATCATGATTTCATGAATGATCCGATAGAAACTATCGTTGACGGAGAATGGGTGAGAGCCAACGGTACTACCCTCGGCGCCGACAACGGTATGGGATGCGCTGCGGCTATGGCTGTTCTTCTTGATGATACATTAGTGCATGGTCCATTGGAGTGTCTCTTCACCGTTGATGAGGAGCAGGGACTTATTGGCGCTAACGGTCTGCAGCCCGGTTTTGTGACAGGAGAAATTCTTCTCAATCTTGATTCAGAAGAAATGGGACAGTTGGTGATCGGTTGTGCGGGCGGTAAGGTGACCATTGTCAGGCTTCCTTATAAGATGGTAGAGGCTCCGGCAGGACTGGAGTATTACCGTGTGGCTATCGGAGGCTTGAAGGGAGGACACTCCGGCATGGAGATCGGACTCGGCCGTGCAAACGCAAATCAGCAGTTGGCTCGCTTCCTCTGTCAGTCATTCATATATTGGGAATTGGCAGAGATAGATGGGGGCGGCTTGGCTAACGCTATTCCGCGCGACGCTCATGTGGTAATCGGTGTTAAAGCCGGAGAAGGAGAGATGCTCCTGAAGAAGGTCGCTGATTTCAACGATATGCTCCATAATGAATTGCGTGGGGTGGAGAATCCCGACTTTACATTCTCAGCAGAAGCTGTCGAGGTCTGTGAGAAAGTAATGGAAAAGAGGACTGCGGAAGATTTGGTACGCGCTCTCTTTGCCGCGCCAAACGGTGTGCAAGGGATGTCACATGCTATTGAAGGTCTGATCGAGACTTCCTGCAATCTTGCCTCAGTAAAGATGAAAGATGAGGAGGTTGTTGTCACAGTTCACCAGCGTTCATCGGTGGATTCTCGTCGTGATGAGATAGCCGATCGTATCAAGGCCCTCTTTACTTTGATTGGCGCTATTGTTGAATTTGATGATGCCTATGTGGGCTGGGCTCCTAATCCTGAGTCGAAAGTATTGAAAGTAGCGGTGAAGAGTTATGAGGAGCTCTTCGGTAAGGAGCCAAAGGTAGAGGCACTCCATGCCGGTCTCGAATGTGGACTCTTCCTTGAGAAGATGCCTGCTCTTGATATGGTAAGCTTCGGACCGACCTTGAAAGACATTCATTCTCCCGGCGAAAAGGCAAATATCAAATCTGTGGAAGATTTCTGGAAACTACTTACTGATATCCTCCGTCGTCTTGCCTGATTACAGTTATAAAATAAAGTTATAGATATTGAAGAGAGGGTTCGTTACATTAGTGACGAGCCTTCTTTCTATATGTAGTCAAACCGAATGTAGTCAATCGGATAAATTATTATTGCTTCAGATTGAACCCTTGCACATTTGCAAATGTTTCTACTAAAAAGAAAGAAATAAAAATCTGCTCAAATAGAGCACTACAAATTATATTTATGCTCGATTATATATCTGTAGGAGTATTCATTGATGGAGGATACTATGCAAAAGTAAATAGAGCCCTCAAGGCTCATGAACGGTCCATTATAAGAGTGCGTTCACTATTCGAATATATCTGTTCCCGCATCTCGATGGAGGAGGGGATCTATGTTTCCGATGTGCAGATCACGGAGGCGCATTATTTCCGTGGCAGATTCCGCGTGAAGGAAGCTTATGACAAGCATCTACTATATAATGAAAGAAAATTTGAGGATACATTGATAGAAAATGATGTGATCTTCCATTATAAGCATCTTCGTGAGGTAGAGAGAGACGGACAGACAGAGGTAGTGGAGAAAGGAGTGGATGTATGGTTTGCTCTTGAGGCTTATGAGCTTGCTACATTCAGGAAATTCGACTATGTGATTCTTATCACGGGCGATGCCGACCATGAGATGCTTGTGCGAAAGTTGAAGGCTCTGAAGATAAAGACAGTCCTTCTCACCTGGAATCTTACAGACGTAGACGCCACTTCCCCATTACTCCGAGAGGAAGCGGGACATCATTGGGAATTATCCGATATCATTGATGAGTCGCCTATGCTCAAGAGGCAGCTCCTATATAAATTGCGTGAACCTGCAGTCTTGCCGTTAGGAGATGAATTCTGAGGTAATCATTAATTCTTAGCAGCTACTTACCGATTAATAACAGGTATCTGCATAATTTAAGTATAGAGGATTAGATCTGTAAACATTGAGAAAATTAATTTAAAATATTGAGATTATGAAAAAAATTATGACAATCATGATGGTTGCTATTCTTGGCATCGTCATGGCATCATGCACCGGGAAGAGTGCAAGCGCTGAGGATGTAGCGGCAAAGGTCACATCCGGACAGACACTGTCAGAGGCTGATTACACAGTGATGATTGATTACTGTATTGATTATGCCAAGAAGGCACAGCCTTATTTCAATGTGCTCAACAGCGGGGACGCCACCGACTCCAAAGCCTATACAAATGCAGTGAATGAATTGGCTAATATGGCAAGTTCAGCTGTTTATCTTGACACCTTCCGCAAGGCTCTTGATAACGCGGATGCTGCTCAGCTTGGTGAGAAGAACGTTCAGCGTCTGGCTGAGTTCGCTAATCTCGAGGCTATGCCTATTGCAGATATTTCTGACAGCTCTATGTTGAATCCCGATGTGGTAGGCGATGTAGTGGATATGCCCTCTTCCGACTCTTCAAAGGTGATCGCTACTGGTGCAGGAGAAGTGGTGAAAGCCAACTGATAATTGTAGAATTTTTATAAAAATATAAAGCGTTGAAATTATGAGATTTCAACGCTTTATATTTTTATAAAAACTTTCTTTGTAGATTTTTTCTCAATGATAGTTTACCTGCTTTATATTTTATAAAAAAACTATCTTTAAGAAATATTTCTCAAAGATAGTTTAAGTTGAATTTTCATAGACGCCTCTCAGGAGTATATGCCGTGAAATTTATCAGAGTGCTCTCTCAACAAGTTTGATGAGATCCTCGACAGTCTTATGACCGGACTCGCGCATCAGCTCCTCACCCTTTTTGAAGAGAACCCATGTAGGATATGTAGTGATATTGTACTGATGTTTCAGACGGTGATCATAAGAAGCGTCAACTCGCATGATATTGACACGGTCGCCGAATTTGGCGCGCACGCCCTCTGCAAGATGTTTGATTTCCACTGCGTCATGCAGTCCGGCGTGCATGAAAACTACCAATGAAGGAATACCCTCATTAATTCTCTTTTCAAATGTGATCATAGTATTATAATTTTTATAATTGTCAATTTACTATTATAACGCAGGCTTTTTGGATTGGTTCATGCAGGAGGATGGTGTGGCAAAATGATAGAAAGTATAAGGTAAAACGCTGTATTTATATGTTTTTAAGCTTATAAAGTTGTAAAAATAGAATATAAAAGGTAAATTTGCGTTATAAATCTAAGCTGTCTTGTCGGAATAATCATTATTCCGTCAACTTTATTTATAAATTACGTAGAAACCAACTTCATATATTTTTAATACATCACTATGATGGCTTGAAATATTAAAAGCATTCTATCAGTAAACAATAATAAATTAGAGACAGAGCTGACTAACCGATTTCAAAAGACAAATATGTGTGGAATTGTTGGATATATCGGAGATAATAAAGTCTACGATATCTTGATCAAAGGTCTTCATCGCCTTGAATACCGTGGTTATGACAGCGCGGGAATTGCGCTCGTCGGTAAAGATGGGAATCTTAAGGTGTATAAGACAAAGGGAAAAGTAAGCAATCTTGAAGATTTCTGTAAAGATAAATCTCTTGAGGCTTCCGCCGGTATCGCCCATACCCGTTGGGCGACCCATGGCGAGCCTTCAGATACAAATGCACATCCCCATTACAGCGAGGATGGCAACTTGGCTCTTGTTCATAACGGCACGATAGAAAATTATAAGATTCTTAAAGATGCACTCATTCAGCATGGTTGCAAGTTCCATTCTGAAACCGACACTGAGGTGCTCGTCCAGCTTATTGAATTTATAAAGGTAAAGAATAACTGTTCTCTTGTAGACGCCGTGAGAGAGGCGCTTCATCAAGTGGTGGGCGCTTATGCCATTGCGGTGATTGAGAAAGATCATCCGGACACGATAGTTGCCGCCCGCCAGAGTTCTCCTCTTGTGATAGGTATCGGTGAGGATGAGACCTTCCTCGCTTCCGATGCCACTCCTTTTGTGGAATACACAAAAGATGTGGTGTATCTTGCCGACGGGGAGATAGCTATAATAAAGAAAGGAGAGCCGCTGAAAGTAGTGAATCTTGAGAATGCCGAGAGCAAGATTGATGTCAAGACCCTTGAGCTTTCCATCTCACAGCTTGAAAAAGGTGGATTCCCGCATTTCATGCTCAAGGAGATATTTGAACAGCCCGACACACTCCGCGACTGTATACGCGGAAGGATAGTCGACGAGGGCACCAGAATCAATATCAGCGGCATAAATGATCATAAGGAGAAATTCCTGAATGCAAAGCGTATTGTGATCGTAGCCTGCGGCACATCATGGCATGCCGCCCTTCTCGGGAAATACCTTATTCAGGATTTCTGCCGTATACCGGTGGAGGTGGAATATGCGAGTGAATTCCGATATTCCAATCCATGTCTCGATGAAAAGGATATTGTGATAGCCATTTCACAGAGTGGCGAGACTGCCGACACGTTGGCAGCAGCGAAGATAGCCCGTAAGATGGGAGCTTTTGTATTCGGAATATCCAACTCTGTAGGTAGCTCTATTCCCCGCGAGACTGACAGCGGAACATATATCCATGTAGGTCCGGAGATAGGAGTTGCATCGACCAAGGCGTTTACAGGACAGGTAATGGTGCTGACACTTCTCGCCTTGGGTATAGCACAGCTGCGCGGCACAATCGAGCAGGAGAAGATAGCGGAGATAGGGAAGGAGGTGCTTCGCATCCCTGAATATGTAGAGAAAGTGCTAAAGCTGAATGATGTGATAAAGCATCTCTCTCTCATATATACCTATGCCCGTAATTTCCTCTATCTCGGACGCGGATATAGTTATCCGGTAGCGCTTGAAGGAGCATTGAAGCTTAAAGAGATCTCTTATATTCATGCGGAGGGATACCCTGCTGCTGAGATGAAGCATGGACCTATCGCCCTTATAGATGAGGAGATGCCCTCTGTCATTATTGCTCCCAATGATCATCTCTATGAGAAGATAGTAAGCAATGTGCAGCAGGTAAAGGCACGCGGAGGAAGCGTCATCGCTATTGTCACTGAGGGAGACACTGTAATCCGCAATATAGCGGATCATGTGTTGGAAGTGCCGAACATCCCTGAATGTCTCACCCCGATCATCACATCCATCCCCTTGCAGCTGCTGTCATACTATATAGCGATCAATAAAGGGAAGGATGTGGATATGCCCCGTAATCTTGCCAAGTCAGTGACAGTAGAGTAATAGGGTAGGGGATAAGCAAAAAAGAAGAAAATTATTTTAAGATGTAAACGGCTGATTTTTAAGTAATCAGCCGTTTATTTAAAAATATTGAGAAAAAAAAGAGTAAAAAAATAAGATTTTCTTCTCAAAAAATTTGGTAGTAAAAGAAAAATGTTATAACTTTGCATCCGCAATCGGGTAGGAAACTTGATAAGAAAACAAGAAAATCTATCCGGATGTAATCAGCCTCTTTAGCTCAGTTGGCCAGAGCACGTGATTTGTAATCTCGGGGTCGTTGGTTCGAATCCGACAAGAGGCTCAAGTTTAGGGCGAATACCAGAGTGGCCAAATGGGGCAGACTGTAAATCTGCTGGCTTATGCCTTCGGTGGTTCGAATCCATCTTCGCCCACAACAAATTTGCGGAAGTAGCTCAGTTGGTAGAGCATTAGCCTTCCAAGCTAAGGGTCGCGAGTTCGAACCTCGTCTTCCGCTCCAAATTTGCCCATGTAGCTCAGGGGTAGAGCACTTCCTTGGTAAGGAAGAGGTCGCGGGTTCAAATCCCGCCATTGGCTCAATCCTCTTTTCTCTGGATAAAATTTAAAATACAACATACAACAATAATAGCAAAACTATGGCTAAAGAAAAATTCGAAAGAACCAAACCGCACGTGAACATCGGTACGATTGGTCACGTGGATCACGGTAAGACTACTCTTACTGCTGCAATCACTAAGGTTCTTGCAGAGCAGGGTCTCTCAGAACTTCGTTCAT
>JAAVFG010000051.1 GCA_014800895.1 Bacteroidales bacterium | reverse complement strand
TACACTCTCTCCTCTCCGAGCAGTCAGTCTATCCTCCCAGTGTGCCGCCCTCTCCGAGCAGTCAGTCTATCCTCCCAGTGTGCCGCCCTCTCCGAGCAGTCAGTCTATCCTCCCAGTGCGCCGCCCTCTCCGAGCAGTCGGTCTATCCTCCCAGTGCGCCGCCATCTCCGAGCAGTCAGTCTATCCTCCCAGTGCGCCGCCCTCTCCGAGCAGTCAGTCTATCCTCCCAGTGCGCCGGGTTCGTTCGGTTTAAGTGGATAAAAATTAAGGTCCGGATACTTTCAAAAGTATCCGGACCTTAATTTTTATTATGTGGAAAGATTTATGCTCCGGTGATTTCGGGAGGGAGGATGGGCATGGCGCCTTTCTGTGTGCAGACATAAGCGGAGGTGCGCACTGCTTTGTCGTGAGCCTCCTTCACGCTCTTCCCTTTAAGGATGGAGGAGATGAATGCCGCAGTGAAGGAATCGCCCGCGCCGACAGTGTCGGCAACCTCAACTGTGGGGGTAGGAAGGAAGCTTACCTCGCCGGGAGTGAAGACATAGCTTCCGTTCACGCCGCAGGTGAGAATGAGCATCTTGAGATTGTATTTGCCCAAAAGAATCCAGCATTTATCCTGAAGGTCAATACCCGGATAGCCGAACATACGGCTTACTGTCACCAGCTCCTCGTCATTAATCTTGAGGATATTGCAACGCTTCATTGAGTCCTCGAGAATCTCCTTTGTATAGAAACCCTGACGGAGATTTATATCAAAGACGATCAAGGGATCATTCTCTGCCGGTATGGCATCGAGGAATTTATTGAGAGTCTCGCGTGTCACGATATTGCGCTGAGCCAACGAACCGAAACATACGGCACCGGTCTCCTTGGCAAGAGCCTTCAGCTCATCGTTAAACTGTATGTTATCCCAAGCTACATTCTCCTTGATATCATATACAGGCACACCGACGGGGTCGAGCTCCACTTGAACGGTTCCGGTAGGATAGGGAACGGTCTCAAGGATATATTTCACCTTGCGCTCGTCAAAGTTATCCTTCAGCTCCTTGCCGAGAGGATCATCGCCGATAGCCGATACCGCACGGCTGTCAAGACCGAACTGAGACACGTGGTAAGCGAAATTGGCGGGAGCGCCCCCGATTTTCTTACCTTCGGGGAGGACATCCCAGAGCGCCTCGCCGATACCTACGACTTTCATATTATCTTTCATGATTTTTTATCGATTTTAAGTTTTTCTTATTTTGGATTTTTTATTTTGAGGGTATAGAAAGCGAGATAGAGGACACCGAGAGTCATCACCGCTACAGCGCCTGCCACACCTACAGCATCCTGGGCGAAGCCCATGCAGAGGGGGAAGACTGTGCCGCCGAAGAGACCCATGATCATAAGTCCTGAAATCTCATTCTTCTCGTTAGGCTGACGGTTGAGAGCCTGCGCGAATACCACGCTGAAAACGTTTGAGTTGCCGAATCCGATCAAGGCTATTGCACAAAGCACCATCATGGTGGAGGTTGCCACGAAGAGTCCGATCATACCTAATAGCATACATAGCACGCTGAAGGCGAAGAAGATCTTCGGCGACATCTTAGCCAATATCACTGATCCGAGCAGACAGCCGCCGGTGCGGAAATAGAAATAGATCTGTGTTCCGATTACGGCTTCCTCCACGCTGAGTCCGAATTTCTCGGAGAGAATCTGGGGCGCGAAAGTATTTGTTCCGACGTCGATACCTACATGACACATTATGCCGAGGAAGCAGAGAAGCACGAAGGGGATGCGGAGAAGGACGATACACTCCTTGAACCCGGTTACTTTATCGGGCTGTTCCTCCTCTATGGGAGTGGCGCAGAGAGCCGCTACAGAGAGGAGACAGACAGCGGCGAAGATGGGGAAGAGGACACGCCAGCCGAGTCCGAGCGTCGGCATCAGAGCCGCCGCGCCCCAAGCCATGATATAGGGAGCGAGAAGGGAAGCAAGTGCTTTCACAAACTGTCCGAAGGTCAAGGTAGAAGCCAGACGGGCAGGATTGATAAGACCCGATACCAACGGGTTGAGGGAGGTCTGCATAACGGCGTTTCCGATACCTAACAGGGAGAACGCTATGAGCATAAGGGCATAGCTTGATCCGAAGATAGGAAGGATAAGGGAAACGAGGGTGAGAAGGAGGGAGAACATCACGGTCTTCTTGCGTCCGATCTTATTCATCAGCATGCCCGTCGGCACGGAGAAGATAAGAAACCAGAAGAAAACGAGTGAAGGTATGAATCCTGCCTGTGCGCTGGAGAGATTATGCTCCACTTTCACAAAGTTGGTGGCGGAGCCTACGAGATCCACGAAGCCCATGGAGAAGAAGCAGAGCATCACGGGGATAAACTGCATCAGTGTGCTTTTGGGGGCGGTGGGTTTTATTGAATTATTCGCCATTTCAATTCGGTTTTGAGAGTAGTTATGATTGTGGAGTTATGTATTGAGCCGAGGGGACTCAATACATAACTGATTATCAGAGATTGCTTTTCAATGAATAGATATTCAGATTAGAGATCTTCGCAGCTCCGGCAGAAGAGAATGAGATACGAGAATAAGGCTCTGCAGGGAATACGAGGTTGGTCATCACATATTTCCCATCCTTGGCAAACATCTCGATAGAGGAGCGGTCGATAAACATTCTTACGCTTGTCTTGCCGTCAGTGGTGAAAGTAGGAGCCACAGTCACAGCGGGGAAATCAAGAGAGAAACTTGAATCGCCCGCTTTCGTACGGTCGAAAGAGATAGTATTGTCAGAAGGATTATAAGTGATCACCACCTTCTCATCTTTGGAATTAGAAAGAGTGATATCCACTTTGCTATTCTTCTTTGACTCAATATCGAAAGCAATTTCGCAGATGCCATCGTTTGCCGACGGAAGAGCAAAGGCAGAAGCTTTCTTTCCGGCATTTAGAGATTTTCCTTTCACGATAGCATTATCACGAAGCTTCAGAGTCTCCGGAGAGGGAGTGGAAGCTAAATAAAGCTGTCCGTCATTAGCCTCGAAGAGTGAAAGATCACGGGGAAGAGTGTTAGCGCTGCGGAATTGCTGAGTCGGGACATCGGCGGCATACTGCCAGTTGCTCATCCAGCCCAGTGCGGTGCGTCGTCCGTCGGGAGCGTCGCTCCAGGTGACAGTGGCGTAATGGTCTTTGCCGTAATCCATCCATTTCGTAGGAATCTTACCATCTTTGTCTGTATCGGCGGTGAAAGTTTTGCCGTCAAAGTCGCCGACGAAATATTGGGTTGCGCTACCTCCGAAAGGACCGCCCGGGTTAAGATTGACGAGAAGCACCCATTTCTGCTTGCCATTGATATCAAGCGGGAAGAGGTCGGGACATTCCCAGACACCACCTTGCGCTCCCTCGCCTTTACCGAAAGAAGACTGAAGAGTCCATGTCTTAAGATCAGGAGAAGTGATGAAGAGGATTTCATGCTCAAGAGCGTGGGCAAGCATTATATTCCATTCACCGGTCTTTTCATTCCAGAACATATTCGGGTCGCGCGCCTCCGATTCGAGAGTGAACACGGGATTGCCGGGATATTTGATGAAGGTCTCGCCGTTATTGTCGCTATGAGCGAGACTCTGCGTCTGGCTCATACCAGCGGCAGTATATAAAGCTACGACAGCATCCTTTCCGAAGCCTGTAGAGTTAGTCTTGTCGAGAGCGCACGAACCGGAGAATATCGTGCCGAGACCGTCCGGTTCGATGCCTACAGCCTCATGTTTCCAATGTATGAGATCCGGAGAAGTGGAATGTCCCCAAGTCATGTTCTGCCATTTGGAGCCGAAGGGATTCCATTGGTAATAAAGATGCCATATTCCATCCTGATAATACATTCCGTTGGGGTCGTTCATCCATCCCCATTCAGGTGTGTGATGATAGGCGGGGCGGAATTTCTCTCTGTTGGATGTATCGAATGTATTAGAGACTTCGAGGGCATTCCAGCAAGCGGCATCTTTTGCCTCGCGTATTGATGAGCGATCGTGATTTGCATTAATGTCAAGCACGATGTTATGTCCCTTGTAAGGCTCGAGATTCAAAGGCACTGTATAGTCAACTTTAGATTTCGCGAGACGCACATAAAAAGTACGCTCAAGCTTACCATCTAAAAGGATATTGACCTTTGCATCCGCCACATCCTCCTGAACGGGAAGGAGAAGATATTTTCCATCCCCATCCACACGCACGAGGGTATTGTTGACGCCAAGGTGTTCCACTTTCACACCATCCCCGGCTGACGCGCCTAATGAAGAGGCTAAGAGCAACGGAGCCGCGAGCATATATTTCTGTAAATTCATCATATTAGATTTTATATTGTATTGTTGTTGTCGGTTAACGTGATTGGTTTTCGCCAATATAGAAAAAGAGCATTATGAAGTATCAACATCTTAACAGAGGTGGAGGTTGAGAAAATCGGGAAGGTTAGGATTTTTTTTAATAAACCCCTCTCTCACTTCTCAGAGGGAGAGGGGAAATCTACTAACAAACCTAACTTTATTAACCTAAGCCTTTCATAATTTCATTCTTGCTGATTGGCAATGCAAATATAGCTATAGCGCAGATAAAGTGTTATTAAAGAGGTTGCATGGGATATAAAAAATGATGCGAAGCACGATATTTCCAATCGTATGATTGGTTTTTTATAGTCTTTTTTATAATTTTGCTAAAAACCAATACCTAACACATGAAAAAACTCATTACAGGGATGTTGTTCACCCTGTGCCTCATACTTTCCATATTTCTCCTTGACGGCTGCGGCAGCAAGGGAAAAGAAAAGAAATACCGTATAGGTGTGGCGCAATGCAGCGATGATGACTGGCGCAAGAAGATGAATGAAGAGATCGAGCGTGAAGTCATGATGCATCCTGAGATAGAGGTTGAGATCCGTTCCGCCGCCGACCGTAATGACAAGCAGATTGAAGATATCCGCTATTTCATAGATAAGGGAGTGGATATACTCCTTGTGGCTCCTAATGAAGCGGACGCCCTGACTCCTGTCATCAAAGAGGTATACGATTCAGGCATCCCCGTGCTGATTTTCGACCGTTCCATACATGGCGACAGTTTTACGGCATGGCGGGGCGCGGATAACAAGCAGATCGGACGCGCGGCGGCAAGATATGTCAATAAGCTTGAGAATGAACATCGCGGAAATGGAACGATAATAGAATTGCGTGGCAATCCCGCTTCAACTCCTGCGCAGGAACGCAACAAAGGGTTTCTGGAGGAGATAGCCTCCTATCCGGATCTGAATGTTGTAGGGTGGGCTGTCGGCAACTGGACCGAAGAGGGAGCCACTCCCAAGATTGACTCCTTATATAATATACATCCGGATGTAGACATCATCTATGCTCATAACGACCGTATGGCGATCGCAGCCCGGGAAGTGGCGGACCGTCATGGTATCCATCCGCGTATTATCGGAATAGACGGCGCTCCGAATATCGGTATCCGTGCCGTGGCTGACAGTGTGATCGACGCCACATTCATCTATCCTACTCAGGGAGGAGAATTAATACAGACTGCTCTGAAGATTGTGAAAGGGGAGAAGTATGAGCGCATTGATGCAGCCCCTACCTCCTCCGCTGTGGATCTCTCCAACGCCGATATCCTCTTATTGCAGAATAATAATCTCAGGACAGAGACATCCAAACTGAAAGTGCTTCAGGATAAGATAGATGAGGCGATGACCATCCATGATACACAGACCTCATTTTTCTATGCGGTGGTGATTATCCTTCTCCTTTTGGCTATCCTTCTTTTCGCCATACTGCGCCTTTACTGGAGCAACCGCCGGTATCAGCGTCAGCTTGAACAACATTCCCGGGAGGTGGAGGAGGAGAGAGACAAGCAGGAATATCTTAACAAGGAGCTTGAGAAAGCCACACAGTCAAAACTGATATTCTTTACCAATGTCTCCCACGACCTCCGCACGCCCCTCACTCTGATATCGGAGCCGGTGGAGCAATTAAGGAAGGCGGATAATCTTACGGCAGAGCAGAAAGAGCTGACCGGTATTGCCTCAAAGAATGTGAGGATACTTCAGCGCCTTATAAATCAGATACTCGACTTCCGGAAATATGAGAATGACCGTCTTGACCTTCATCTCACCGAAGTGAATATCGGCGAGTGTGTCAAGGAATGGGGCGATTCCTTCCGCGCCTTGGCAAGAAAGCGGGATATAAAATTCCATGTGGAGGTGTCGCCCGAAGTGCCTGAGATGATGGCGATGGATAGCGAAAAGATGGAGAGGGTATTCTTCAATCTCGTATCCAATGCTTTCAAGCATACACCCTCCAATGGGGATATCAACGTCACATGCCGTGAGAAGAATAATAAGGTCATCCTCGAGGTGGCCGATACGGGAGAGGGGATAGCGCAGGAGGATATAGGACGAATCTTCGAGCGTTTCTTCCAGGTGGAGAAAGTGCGCCCGAAGGGGTCGGGTATCGGGTTGACGCTTACCAAGGCTTTCGTTGAGCTCCATGGAGGAGAAATCAATGTGGAGAGCGCTCCCGGGAAAGGCACTACTTTCCGTGTAGAACTTCCGATCACGCATGTAGAGAATAAGGGAGAGACCACCGTTACCTACACAGATGAAGATGTGCTTACGGAAGTCGGACCGGTAGAGACGGCGGCAGAGGAATTTGACAAAGATAAGCCCCTCCTTCTGATGATAGATGATAATGCCGATATGCGCAATATGGTAGCCTCTCTTCTAAAAGAGGAGTATAATGTCCTGCTCGCCCCCAACGGCAAGGAGGGGTTGAGACTGGCGGCGAAATATGTGCCCGATCTGGTGATATCGGATGTGATGATGCCGGTCATGGATGGATTTGAATGTACGCGTAAGATAAAAGAGGAGGTGAGCACCTCCCATATCCCCGTTCTTCTGCTTACCGCCTGCTCCATGGATGAACAGCGTGCGGAGGGATATGAAAGCGGTGCGGATGGCTATCTCTCCAAACCCTTCTCAAGTCAGACCTTGCTGGCACGCTGCCGGTCACTCATAGCCAATCGCCGCAGGATAAAGACGCTATGGCGCTCCTCCGTAAAAAGAGAGGAAAATGAGGAGACTCAGGATAAAGGAGTTGAAAAGGGGAATAAGAAAAGCGTATCATCAAATCCGCAGATGCGCGATCATGGGGTGGATGTCGGTCCGGTGGATAATGAATTTTACAACCGTTTCCTTGAGAAAGTGAAGGGAGAGATGGGCAATCCTGACCTTAATGTTGACGGACTCGCATCGGAGATGGGATTGGGACGCTCACAATTCTATCGCAAGATAAAGGCTCTGACCAATTACTCGCCGGTGGAATTACTTCGCCGTCTGCGTCTGCAACGTGCCCGCGATCTTGTCACGACCTCGGAGAAGAGTATCTCCGAGATAGCCTACGAAG
Organism: Bacteroidales bacterium; assembly: GCA_014800895.1. Lineage (GTDB taxonomy): Bacteria > Bacteroidota > Bacteroidia > Bacteroidales > Muribaculaceae > Lepagella. The sequence goes on along the minus strand of JAAVFG010000051.1, from coordinate 13,611 downwards.
TTGGATTCTCAACTCCCGCCTATTTCACAAAGTGCTTCCGCGACGCATACGGAGAGACCCCGACAGAGCTGCGCGAGAAATTAGGACGATAGTCAGATTCAACTTTAGAAGGATATGTCAAAAGCCGGGAAGATAAATTTCGAGATAGAAAAATACTCCCGGAGGAGGAAAATAGTATAAAAAATGTGGATTTTGAGTGTAAAAATCGTGAATCCACCCAAAATTATAAGTTATAGCAACATTTGTAATAACCCTATTATGAATGTTGCTATAATTTTGCGTCAGAAAAACTTTTTAAAACCAACCAACTAATAGATCATGAAAAAAAGTATGCTCACCGCAATTCTGATGCTCTTCGCAGCCTTCATGGCTCAGGCACAGGATCTGACCGTGCATGGAACAGTGATCTCCCGTAACGATGGCGAGCCACTGATCGGCGCCACCGTATTTTCGGAAGCCACCAAGAATGGCGTGGCAACCGATTTAGACGGTAACTTCACAATCTCTGTGCCACAGAATTCAATGTTAACCTTCTCTTACATCGGTTATCAAGGCACATCTCTGAAAGCAGAGCCCAAGATGACTGTCTATCTGGATGAACTCTCAGACTTGCTTGATGAGGTGGTCGTGACCGGTTATACCGTTCAGCGCAAGGCTGACCTCACAGGGGCTGTCTCAGTAATGAACATGAAGGAGCCCCTTTCCGAGAACTCCGGAAATATCATGAACTCAATGGCAGGAAAGCTTCCGGGTGTGAATGTAGTGCCTGATGCAGCTCCCGGCGGTACAGGTTCGATCCGTGTGCGCGGTATGTCAACAGCCAATTCAAGCAATGATCCTCTTTATATCATTGATGGCGTGCCGACCGACAACATCAACATGATCAACCCCTCCGATATCGAGTCAATGCAGGTGCTTAAGGATGCGGCTTCCGCATCTATCTATGGTTCGCGTGCGGCAAACGGCGTCGTGATCATCACCACCAAACATGGCAAGGGAGATCGTCTCACAGTAAATGTCAACTACGCCCTCTCCGCCCAGACTATTGCAAAGCGCTACAAAGTGATGGACGCTCAGCAGTGGGGTGAGGCTTATTGGCAGGCAGCCGCTAATTCAGGCATCCCCGCCAATAACGCTCTCTACGGCAGCGGCAGCAAACCTCAGTTGGTGGAATTTATTGATGGAAATCCCAATTATCCTTCCACCAACACCGACTGGCAGGATCAGGTCTACCATACAGCATGGACCAATAACCTTACTGCATCGGTAGCCAACAATACAGAAAAAGGCTCAGTCCTCTTCTCAGCCAACTATATCAATCAGGCAGGTAATATCAAGGATACATTCTATGAGCGTTATTCAGCGCGTGTCAACTCCCGCTTCGAGATGAACAAATATATCTCAATCGGTGAGAATCTTGTAGTGGCACGCTGGACTAACCGCGGTGTGGATGTAGCGGGCGACCGAGGTATCCCTTTCACCGCTCTCTCACAGATGCCCTGTATCCCGGTCAAAGGTCTTGACGGCACATGGACCAATCCTATGGCACTTTTCAAGTCAGACCTCGCCAACCCCGCTCAGTTAATAGCAAACGCAGCTGACAATTCTTCAGCAAGCTGGCGTATTTTAGGTAACGCTTTCCTTGAGGTGAAACCTATCGAGGCTCTTACCCTCAAGACAAACATCGGTATCGAGCACTCCCAGTATCTCAATCAGACTCTCGGTCGCCGAGTAGCTGAGACAGATGTCAATTCAGTCTCAGAAGGTTATGGTCAAGGCGATACCTGGACATGGACTAATACCGCATTCTATAACAATACATTCAACGATGCGCATCATTTCTCAGCCCTTATCGGTACAGAGGCTATCGGCTATACTTTCAAGGATGTAGGCGCTTCACGCACAGGTTATGCTTTCGAGGATGCGGACTACATGCAGATCGGCGCCGGCACAGGAGAGCGTAACAACTGGGGCGGAAAGTCACAGTGGAGCGTATTCTCACTCTTCGGTAAGCTCGACTATAACTACAATGACCGCTACTTGGCTTCTTTCACAATCCGCCGCGATGAGAACTCTCGTTTCGCAAAAGGTCACCGCGCAGGTGTGTTCCCCGCATTCTCAGTAGCATGGCGTCCTACAGCAGAGTCATTCTGGAAGCAGAACGATATCCTCACCGACTTCAAGATCCGCTACTCATGGGGTCAGAACGGTAACGCGAACATTCCTCCTCTCTATCCCGCATATTCAACTTATGTATTCAACACCGGAAACGGAGCATACGATATCGCGGGCACAAACTCATCCACCACTTCAGGTATAACCCTCGCCGCATCCGGCAATCCCGACCTGACCTGGGAGACAACAGTGCAGAATAACATCGGTATCGACATGCAGTTCTTCAACGGCGCGCTGGCTCTTTCAGCCGACTACTACATCAAGAAGACTCATGACATGCTTACTATTCCGCCGGCATTGGCAGTGGCAGGTGAGAACGCGGCTAAATGGCTCAACACCGGCTCAATGCGCAATAACGGTTGGGAAATCACCCTCGCATACAACTCTCCTACATACGGCGACTTCTCATGGAACGGATCAATCAACATCTCCCAGTATAAGAACAAGCTTCTCAAGCTTAACAATCAGGAGGATCACATCGGCGGCGATGCCCGTCTCGTTCCCGGCAAGCCCATGGGTATCTACTACGGCTATGTCTGCGACGGTATCTTCCAGAGCATGGAAGAGGTGGCAAACCATGCCACACAGGTTGGTGCGGCTCCCGGTCGCCTGATGTATCGTGACCTTAACGGTGACGGCGTGGTAAACGATAAGGACCGTTGCTATATCGGCGATCCCAACCCGGATCTCTCCTTAGGTTTGAATCTCGCGTTCAAGTATAAAAGCTTCACTCTCGATATGTTCTTCGCCGGCGACTTCGGTCAGGATATCATCAACTCAATGAAGGGTCAGCTCTACAGCTTCGGTCGTGCCAACCTCTGGACCAACCATGCAGCCGATATCCTCAATGCCTGGACTCCCGAGAATACAGGCTCCGATATCCCTGCCCTTTCACTCACAGATGCCAACAACGAGTCTCGCTTCTCTACTTATTATGTGGAAAACGGCTCATATATGAAGATGAAATATCTCAAGCTTTCATATCAGCTCCCCCGCCACATCACAGAGAAATTCGCCTGCGAGAACCTCAACGTTTACTTCCAGGTGGAGAATGTCTTCACAATGACCAAGTATAAAGGTCTTGATCCCGAGCTTCTCCCCGGCGAGTATGGCGGTCTCTGGGACAACGGTGCATACCCCCGTCCCCGTACATTCACTTTAGGTGTTAACTTCCAATTCTAATCCAGACAATGAAAACATCATTTATCAATATATTGAAAGGTTCGGCGCTCGCTCTCGCTATCACGGCAAGCGGTATAGGCTTCACATCATGTGACAGTCTGCTGGACACCAAGCCTCAGGGCTCATTCACAGAGGCACAGATTGGCGATGATGAGGCTGTCGATCTTATGACCTCCGCATACGCCACACTCCTCTGCCACTATTTCGGCAATAACGAGTCATTTGCCGGTCCGATCAACAACTGGGTATTCGATATCCGTTCTGACGATGCCCAGAAGGGTGGAGGCGAGCTCGGCTTCGAGAGCTACATGCATGAGTTCTCTATCGGAAACGTTCAGAGCAATAACCCTATCCTCGACTTCAAATGGCGCAATGATTTCTTCTCAATCTCACGCTGTAACACAGCAATCCGCGGTCTGAAGAAAGCAGGTAACCTCTCAGAGGAGAACCGTAAGGCATATATCGCGGAGATGAAGACACTGCGTGCCTACTACTACTTCGATCTCTACCGTATCTTCCGTGAATTTCCTTATTTCACAGATGAAACTGCCGACCCCTCTTCATGCAGCCCGAGAGAGTATACTAAGGCGCAGATCATGGAATTCATCTATGCGGACCTTGAGGAAGCATACAAGGATAATGTGGAGAAGCAGAGCGATGCCGGACGCTTCAACAAATATGTAGCGGCTGCAATACTGGCACGTGTGGCTCTTTTCAATCATGATTATGCCACTGCAGAGAAATATGCGGATGCTGTGATCAAGAGCGGACAGTATGACCTCTATCCCAACTTCCTCGACATATCAAAGCCTGAGCTGAACAATCAGTATGAGTCAGTGATGGCGGTGCAGTTCTCTTCAGCCAACTCTCCCGACCAGTACAACTATAACAACTGTCTCAACTGTACACTCTCGGAGGGTAACCTCTATGGAAACGGCGATGACTTCTATGTAGGCTCACAGAATCTTGTCAATGCCTTCCGTACAGATGAGACCGGTCTCCCTTATCTTGATGAATCAAAGGCTCCCGCCGCAAATCTTGACAAGGCAGACTATGCAGGAAATGTCGATCCTCGTGTAGACTTCACATTCGGACGTATCGGTATGCCTTGGAGAGGATATCAGTACAACGAGCAGTGGTGCCGCAACCTCCAGAACTATTCACAGTTCTCAGGCAAGAAGCCTTATCCCTCACCCGACAGCCCCTTCGTTGAGGTTGGTATAGTGCCTTGGGGAGCAAGCTCACTCAACTATATCATCATCCGTTATGCAGATGTGCTTCTTATGAAGGCAGAGGCTCTTATCGAACAGAATAAGGATCTCAACGAGGCGCGTGACCTTATCAATAAAATTCGTCAGAAAGCCAACCGTTCTGTCAATCCCTCTTACACACCGGTAGATATCAACCCGATGGTGGCTACTTACCTCGTTCGCGAATATGGAGCTCAGGGCTGGACACAGGATTATGCCCGCAAGGCAGTGCGCATGGAGCGTCGTCTCGAGCTCGCTATGGAGGGTCACAGATGGTTTGACCTCCTCCGTTGGGGCAACGCAGTGGAGACTGTCAACGCTTACTATGTGAAAGAGGCTAAACTCTATCCCCAGTATAACGGCGCTCATCTCAATGAGGCTGATCTCTACAGTCCGATACCTCTCGGTCAGGTAGACGACGCCGGCGATCTTTACAAGTAAATCTAATCCCCGGAGTCCTCGCGGTCTGGATAGGCATGGACTCCGGGTCATGAAAACCAATCAATAAACATCAAAGAAATGAAATTCTTAAAATATACATATCTCGCAGCCGGCTTCTGCATGATGATGACAAGCTGCTCGGAGTTCACTCCGACCGGCTATACCGAGGAGCCCTCCCTTCCGATAGCGACCTCAATGGATTATACCATTGGCGGCGAGGCAAAACATGATGTGGATATCACCTGGACTCTTCCTGCCGATAAGGATGTGACAGGATGTGTACTATATCGCAATGCTCAGGAAATCGAGACTTTCGGACTTAACGCCGACCGTCAGTATTCCTACAATGTCCTCGGCACTCCTCTTGGCGAGGATGTGGTCTATACCGTTAAGGTGCTTTACAACAACGGAAGTATATCAACCGGAAAATCAGTAGTGATCAATCTCCCCACCGAGACATTCGCCGGCGTTTCCAATCTTAAGAGCGAGGTGGATGGCAGAACAGTGACTTTGAGCTGGAATCTTCCGTCACAGAGCTATCGCACAGGTATCAGAATCATCACTGACGGAAATGAAGCCGGAGCAAAAGTGATTGAAGCAGACGCTACCTCCGTAGTCTTGAAAGCTCAGCCCATGGAGACTACCTTGACCTATAGCGTGGAAGCTATCTATGACACATACTATTATTCACCTGCCGAGAGCGTACAGCAGACTATCGGCTATGTAGCTCCCAAGATGCTTTTCCTCCTCCCCGAGGATTGCGCTTCATACGCCGACCTTCAGGATGATGATGAGCTGGCAGCCGCAAGCTGGTTTGCTAACCTTGAGGATGCGGAGTTTGTGCATCCCTCCGAGATCGGAAATTATGATGCTTCCACTTATGCTGTGATGTGGATTATGGTCGACCGTGTAGGTCTTCCGATGGGATGGGAGAATCTCCCCGGCGGATTTGCAGCTCCTTCCACAATCGCAGCTCTTCAGAAATATTCAAATGAAGGCGGCAGCCTCTATCTCTCAAATATGGCTACTCAGCTGACAGTGCCTTTGAATGTAGTGCCTGAAAATATGGCTCCGACAATTTTTGGCAATGGTGACGGCGGATTCGGCGATGATGTATGGGTGATCAATCCTTACCTCGGTTGGGACTTCAAAGATGGCGCGGACCAGGGCTTCTATGACAGAACAAATCATGCCGTATTCTCAGGTCTCACTCTCGAAGATCCCAACTCATACGGATATGAGAATCTTCCCCTTATCGGTCCCGGTCAGCGTGAAGACCACAACTGTATGTGGGATTGCAATATCTACGGTCGCGGCTCCGAGCGCGATGTGATCCGCAATTTCGAGGTTAATACCAATTCTCTCGTGCTCGCAACATGGGGACATGTCCGCGATCATTGTGTGGCAGGTATGGTAGACTTCTACAAGGGTCCCAATCATGGTCATGTCCTTGCAAATGGTCTCGCAGCTTACGAATGGAATCAGAATACAGGCGTGAATCCTTATCAGGGAAATGTGGAGAAACTTACCGAGAATATTCTAAATTATCTTAAGAAGTAAAATCATAGGTGTGAATCTGACAGACTCCGGGGAGCTCCCATTGTGAGACTTCCCGGAGTTTATTTTTAACAAAGGCATAATAAAACACAAAACTGATAGTTAATTCTGTAGATATTTCTACAATCTATCAGTGAATTAAAAACTTACTTATTCAGGCTTCTACAAACTGAATAAATTCCTTAATCCGAACACGCATGAAATTAAATTACTACCAACTTAGAAAACTTTCTCTCTCCCTTGCGCTGGCAGGATGTCTGCCCGTGGTGGCGGATGTAGTGGCTCATTTCCCTATGGAGCTTCAGGGGAAGATGGTGAAGGAGGTGATATCCAATAAGGATTATATTGTAAAGGGTCAGTATTATGATAAAGTAGCCGGCGCAGTCGGGAATGCTTTGATGATGGATGGCTCCAGCACATATATAGATGCAAAACTGAATAATATATTTGCCGGCGGCTCTCCCTCCATGACCGCCTCGGTATGGGTGGCGCTTCCATGCTACCCTATTGTGGAGATAGATGTCCGTACTAAGGAGAAATCCACTATCGTCTCTTGTCTTGATGATAAGGAGAAGAAGGGATTCGGTTTCTACTTAGGTATGGATGGTAAAGTGGAGTTCAAACTCTATACAGGCGGTTGGCCCGTCAGCGTGGAGAGCGACCGTCCGATCCCTACCTATACATGGAATAATCTTACCGCCGTCCTCGATGGCGCCGATCATACACTTAAATTATACTGCAACGGAGAGGTGGTCGGTTCGACCCGCTGCAACGGGGGTGCGGATGCTTTCAGCGGACAGCTCCGCTTCGGTTTCGGCAGTAATGACAGAAAGATAGGAGGTATCTTTAATCTCCAGTCTTTCGCAGGCATAGTGGATGAATTTAAAGTATGGGATGAAGCTTTATCTCCAGCCGCTATCGCATCAATGACACCGGAGAATGAGTGTGACCTTACCATTCCTGCATCTCGTTTCGCGGAGCAGAAGGAGCGTCCACGTTTCCATGGTATGCCGGGAGCTGCATGGACTAATGAGTCTCATGGTCTTATCAAATCAGGCGGACGCTATCACGTTTTCTTCCAGAAGAATGCGAATGGACCGTATATGGCGCGCCTCAACTGGGGGCATATCTCCAGCGATAATCTATATGACTGGCGCGAAGAGAAGATTGCTTTCGGTCCTGATATGGATTATGACTTCAAGGGGTGCTGGAGCGGCGCGGTTTTCTCTGATGATGAGATCACGGGCGGCAAGCCGGCTGCTATCTATACAGCCGTTGATTACGCTAAGGCTACAATCGCAATGGCGACCTCGCAGGATGAGAATCTGATTGACTGGAAGAAAAATGAAAGGAATCCGATAATTAACGGTAAGCCGTCGGGACTGAGTGACGACTTCCGTGATTGCTTCTTTTTCAGAAACGGAGATAAGGCTTATATAATCGTAGGTTCTTCAAAAAATGATAAAGGTGTGGCGACTCTGCATCGCTATTCAAACGGCAACTGGAGCAATGACGGGTCGACTTTCTTCGCCGCAAAGGACAAGGCAACGGAAGGACGCTTCTGGGAGATGCCGAATATCACGAAAATGGCAGATGGGAAATGGCTCTTTACAGCCACTCCGCTTGATATGAACGGCGGCGTCCGTCTCATTTACTGGACAGGTGATATTAATCCTGACGGCACATTCGCCCCGGATGATAAGTCAGGCGCGCCACGTGGAGTGGAGCTGATAAGCAAGGAGGGTTACGGTCTCCTTTCGCCGTCAATCTATCAGGAGAATGGAAAGACAATCGCTTTGGGAATTGTACCTGATAAATTGCCGGGAGGAGATAATTACCAGCTCGGGTGGGCGCATTGCTATTCTCTTCCCCGCGAATGGAGTCTGGATGCGGATAACAACCTTGTGCAGAAGCCTTATGAAGGTCTGAAGAATATGCGGACCTCTATAGCCGTCGCCAAGAAAGATTTGCAACTCAACGGAGCGGAGAGTCTTTCACCTGTGGAGGGGAGACAGGCTGAGATGAGAATGGTGGCTGTAGCGGACAGCTCCGAGTTTGGATTTAATATTTTCAAGAATGGAGCAGGGGAGGGGAAGGTCAGCATTAATGGCGCCACTTCCGAATTGCGGGTAGATCTGACAGGTCTTAACCGACGGGTGAATGACGGATGGAGTTATGGCGGAGTCTATTCCACCACGCTTCCGCAGCTTATTAAGAAAGGGGAGGATGTTACTCTCCATGTGTTTGTGGATGGTTCGATCCTTGATATATTTGTCAATGACAAATGGGCTACCTCCATACGTGTATTCCCCAAGGATGACGATGCCGACGGCATCGAAGCTTATGCTACCGCGCCTACGGCAGTGAAGAGTCTGGAGGCATGGAATCTTGATGCCAAGAATACTTCCGGCATCAATGACAGCTTTGGTGCGGGTGTCTCCTCATCCGCTGCGACCGATGTATATACATTGGATGGAATGGTTGTACGTCCCAATGCCGATGCCGCTAATCCCCTCGAAGACCTACCTAAAGGGGTATATATAGTCAATGGCAGGAAGATGATAAAATAATCTTGACCTATCCGCCATTAGATTTAGAATAATCATACTATATAAGAGAGAGTCCGACTTCTGCCTTTCAAGAAGTCGGACTCTTTTTTATTTTGCATCATGATTAATCTTGAGGCAGCTGGGAGCATCATGATTTTTTTGCATCATGATTAATCTTGGGGCAGCGGGGGCATCATGATTTTTTTGCATCATGATTAATCTTGAGGCAGCTTGGGGCATCATGATTTTTATTTTGTATCATGATTAATCTTGGGGCAGCTTGATTTAGTCTATCCGCCGTGACCCATTGCATCTCGGATAGTCGCTGCAGCCCCAGAATTCGCGTCCCTGACCTTCGCCTCGTTTTTGCATCCTCTTGACCATAGTCTTGCCACATATAGGGCATTTCGGAGCATTGCCTTTATCTGCCTGTATCCTTCGAGCTTCAAGTCTTTCCACCGTCATGTTCTCGGAAAAGCCACCGTTCTGCTTGAATTTTTCAAGCAGGGAGCGCATTTGAGATTCCAACATCCGGTTTAGCCGGGCGCATAATATCAATATTGCATTGGCTGCGACAGTGGGAGAATCATGTTCTATCCATGGATCGTATTTCTTTTTCTGTGTCAGGATATGAATGGCGGCGTCATGCATAAGGCTATTGGTATATTGGGGGCTATCCAATTCTATTTTCCAAAGAACCTCTCTGTCAGGATGGGATATGAACCAGACATCAGCTTTCCTACGGAGAAGAAAATTAAAATAATCCCCCATAAGCTCATCTATACTTGCACGCGCTACGTCGAGAAGGCGCATCTCGGTTTCTATTGATGTGGAATGGCGCGAGGTGCCTTCTGCTATATTCGCTACCCCACTGCGGGCTGCCAATACCATCTGATCATATAGCCGGCGACAAGGATCGAGCTTATAGTCTATAAATCTGTCGCAGAAACTCTGAGTGGCTAACTGGACGATATTCGCCAGCACCCAGGACTTCAGCCAATAAAAGGATTGGGAAAATTTTATTTCCACTCCCATGGTAATTTTAATTTAGATAGTGACATCCTGATGCAGCATGATGGATCATGGGTCATCAGGATAAAATCGCATCTTGATGCAGCATGATGGATCATGGGGCATCAGGATAAAAATCACATCTTGATGCAGCATGATGTATCATGATGCATCAGGATGATGATTAGATTCTTTCTCCTTTCAGAGTGGCAGAGGAGGCGGAAAGCACTCTTACCTTGATGAAATCGCCGGGCTTGGCATCCCCGCGCGGGAATACCACAACTTTATTCTGCGATGTGCGACCGAACATCTCCTCATCGCTTCTCTTGGATGTGCCCTCCACAAGCACCTCGAATTCTTTTCCTACATCGCGGAGATTGCTCTCAAGAGAAAGCTCGTTCTGTAAAGCAATCATCCTGTTGAGCCGATCAATCTTAACCTCCTCGGGAACATTATCGGGCATGGTCTTGGAAGCCAACGTGCCGGGACGCTCCGAGTACTTGAACATAAAAGCGGAGTCGAACCCCGCCTCGCGCATCAGCGACAGAGTCTGCTGGAAATCCTCCTCCGACTCGTTATAGAAGCCGGTGAACATATCGGTGGAGAGACCGGCATCCGGCAGGATACGACGGATAGCCGCCACGCGATCCATATACCATTCCCTGGTATATTTGCGGTTCATATCCTTGAGCACGGAATTGGAGCCGCTCTGCACGGGAAGATGAATGTGACGCGCAAGATTTGGATAAGCGGCGATAGTATGAAGAGTCTCGTCGCTCATATCCTTCGGATGGGAGGTGGTGAAACGTATGCGCATGTCGGGAGCGGCTTCAGCCACCATCTTCAGCAACGCCGGGAAATCCACTTCTCTTCCATCCTCATATTTATAGAGATAACTGTTGACATTCTGTCCGAGAAGTGTCGCCTCCCTGAAACCGCGCTCACGAAGGTCGGAGAGTTCGCGGAGAATAGATTCCGGTTCGCGGCTACGTTCGCGGCCACGGGTGTAAGGTACAATACAGTAGGAGCAGAAATTATTGCATCCGCGCATGATGGATATGAAGCCTCCGACGCCTGCCCCGATACGCTTCGGCACGATATCGCGGTAGGTCTCAGTCTCGGACAGCACCGTATTTATGGCGGGCTGACCTGTCTCGGCAGCAGCCACGAGATTGGGGATATCAAGATAAGAGTCAGGACCAGCCACGATATCCACCCCATGTTTCTCTATCAGCTCCTCTTTCAGACGCTCCGCCATACATCCTATTACGCCGAGAATAATGTTATGACCCGTCTTGCGACGCAGCGCGTTCCAATAGTTTAGGCGCGAGATAATCTTCTGCTCGGCATTGTCGCGGATAGAGCAGGTGTTGAGAAGCACGGCAGCCGCCTCCTCATCCTTTTCGGTAGTGGAATATCCAGCCATCTCCATCATTGCCGCCACCACTTCGGAGTCAGCCACATTCATCTGGCAGCCGTATGTCTCAATGCGCACTTTTTTAGTATGTGCGCAATTTTTATCGTTATTTGGTAAAAAAAATGGTTCCATTATAGTGTATAATTGCAAAGATTTACTATTTTTGTGCAAAAATACATTAAAATCTAACACGTTACAAATGAGTATCCCATTTATTTCAGCTGAAGAGGCTGCAAGTTATATTAAGAACGGCGATAACGTGGCCTTTTCCGGCTTCACCGCCTCCGGTACTCCCAAGGTAGTAACAGGCGCCTTGGCAGCGCGCGCTAAAGCGCTTCATGAAAAGGGCGAGCCTTTCAAGATCAATGTCTTCACCGGCGCTTCGACCAACGATCATGTAGACGGTGAGCTTGCGCGTGCCAACGCTATCAATCTTCGTACCCCCTATCAGAGCCATAAAGACAGCCGTGCCGGTATCAATACCGGAGAGATCGGCTATTTTGACCTTCATCTCAGCCATCTGTCGCAGGATCTGCGCTATGGTTTCTACGGCGATATTGACGTAGCGATTATTGAAGTGACTGAAATGAGTCCCAACGGTGAACTGGTGCTCGGTGCCGGTTTGGGTATGACGCCTACTATTGCCCAGATGGCAAAGAAGGTGATCATAGAGTATTCATCTTACTACCGCAATTCATTCCGCGGATTCCATGACAACTATGTGCCGGCTGATCCTCCGCATCGCCGTGAGATTCCGGTATATAAACCTTCCGACCGTATCGGTACGACCACTCTCAAGGTGGATCCCAAGAAGATCGTTGGTATCGTCCCCTCCAATCTTTCCGAGAGCATCAAGCCTTTTACCGCTTCTGATGAGCTCACCCAGCGTATCGGCGACAATATCACCAACTTCCTTGTGGAGCAGCTCCGCACGGGAAAACTACCCAAGGAATTCCTTCCCATCCAGAGCGGTGTGGGAAATGTGGCTAACGCCGTGCTCTATGGTCTTGGCGCGAATCCGGAGATACCCCAGTTCGAGATGTATACAGAGGTAATTCAGGATGCAGTGATGGATCTCATGGAGCAAGGAAAATGTCGCTTTGCCTCCACATGCGCCCTCACCTTCTCTGACGAAGCGATGCTCCGCTTTATGGATAACATCGATTTCTTCCGCGACAAGGTGCTGATGCGTCCGGGCGAGATTTCAAACAGTCCCGAGGTGGTGCGCCGACTTGGTCTGATCGCTATGAATACAGCTCTTGAAGCAGATATCTTCGGAAATGTCAATTCTACTCATGTGCTGGGAACAAAGATGATGAACGGTATCGGTGGCTCTGCGGATTTCAGCCGCAATGCCTACCTCTCCATCTTCTCATGTCCCTCTATTCAGAAGAACGGAAAGATCTCGACAATCGTACCAATGGTGTCGCATCTTGATCATAGTGAGCATTCAGTCAAGATTCTTGCAACAGAGCAGGGTGTTGCCGATCTTCGCGGCAAGGATCCCCGCCAGCGCGCGCAGACCATTATCGAGAACTGTGTGCATCCGATGTATAAGGAGCTTATGTGGGATTATCTCAAGCTTGCCGATAAGACAGGAGGTCACACTCCCCATACTCTCGGCGCTGCTTTCGCTCTTCATCAGGCATTCCAGGAGAAGGGCGATATGCTTCAGGCTGACTTCTCTAAGTTTGCTTAAATCTTTAAAGCTGATTATAAGAATAAGCCGAATAAAGGTGTCTCACCTTTATTCGGCTTTTTTGCATCATGATTGATCTTGAGGTATCATGTGGCATCTTGATTTTTGCATCATGATTGATCTTGAGGTATCATGTGGCATCTTGATTTCTTGCATCATGATTGAGCTTGAGGTATCATGTGGCATCTTGATTTTTGCATCATGATTGAGCTTGGGGCATCATGGGGCATCCTGATTTTTTGCATCATGATTGATCTTGAGGTATCATGGGGCATCTTGATTTTTTGCATCATGATTGATCTTGAGGCATCATGGGGCATCTTGATTTTT
>JAAVFG010000050.1 GCA_014800895.1 Bacteroidales bacterium | reverse complement strand
GCACTGGGGGCGGGAGCCTCCCGGCTTCCGCTAAATTTTTCAGGGCTCGATGCCCGTAAAAATTTAAACTGCCTTATATTATTTATATCACTGATGATTAAGAGATTGACACGGATGCCTCACAGATTTTCAGATCTTTTCATTACGCTATGAGATTTTTAATCCTTAAAAGGATTTGGATGTAACACTGACACCATCCGGATGCGCTCCGTGTCTCATCTTATAATCCTTTTAAGGATTTAAAATCTTCAACCTATCCTACCAATGACTATTCCACAAACCTATCCAAAGAAAAAATCCCCCATCTGTGAAGCATCCGCACGAATCCGCGCCTCATCTGTGATATAGAAGATTCAGACAGTAGGATTTAATTTCAGACTGCGGAAGCCGGGAGGCTCCCGCCCCCAGTCGTTGCCAATGTAACTACAATAATAATACAAAGTTTGTCATCTGAGCATACTTCCCAATGCAGTTTATTTCCTAATAACGATTCAGGATAATCTATATAATCCCAAAATCGTAAATTATTGAAATTCGACGGTAAGCATATTTAACAGTGTTTAATTTATGATATTACTCAATGATTAGCGATTGATTAATTGTTAAATGCATGTTGAAACTCCCACTCCCATGATTATCTGATAAATAATCAAATAAATTTGGTCAGTGAAAGGATTTTTATTAATTTTGTCACCGTGGTAATAATTACGACGGTAATAAAGTATGAAATTCTATAATCGAACAAAGGAAATAGAGGAGCTGAGAAGGATCCAAGGACGAGCCTTCGACTCACGGTCGAGGATGACTGTCATAACAGGTCGACGTCGCATAGGCAAGACTTCGCTTGCCCTTCGTGCTACACAGGGTGAATACCCTACTGTATATCTGTTCGTAAGTAGAAAAAACGAGGCCGCATTGTGCGAAGAGTTTGCCGGACTGATTTCATCGGCTCTCGATTGTTATGTACCGTCGGAGATTAAGTCTTTCAAATCATTATTCCAGATGTTGATGGAGCTTGCCAAGACTCGCAAGTTCAACCTGATTATTGATGAATTTCAGGAATTTGTCAATATCAATCCATCGGTCTACAGTGATATGCAGAATATCTGGGATTCTTACCGAAACGATACTCATGTCAATTTACTTCTAATGGGATCTGTGTATTCTATGATGCACAAGATTTTTGAAAATTACCACGAACCTCTCTTTGGCAGAGCTGATGCCATGATACGTCTCTCAGGCTTCGGTACCGATACAATGAAAGACATTATGCGTGATTTCCGCCCGGACTATACCAACGATGAATTGCTTGCATTGTATACCATAACCGGAGGAGTGCCGAAATATATCGAGTTGCTATGTGACGACACGGATCTGACTATTAAGGGAATGTTTGATTATGTAGTCCGGGAAAACTCCTTATTCGTAAATGAAGGTCGTAACTTGTTGATTGAGGAATTCGGTAAGGATTACGGATTGTATTTCTCGGTTTTGAGTTGCATTGCATCAGGTATCAATACTCAGGGAGCGATTGAAAGCGCATTAGGAGGTGTGACGGTAGCCGGCCATTTGAAACGCCTTATCGAGGATTATTCGCTCATCAAGAGAGTACGACCGATTCTGTCAAAACCCCGATCTCAAAATGTACAGTATGAGATTAATGATAATTTCCTGCGCTTCTGGTTTAACTATTTTGACCGTAATCAGACATTAGTAGAGCTAAACAACTTTGAGTATCTCCGTCAGATAGTTCTCTCTGACTATCCGACATTCTCAGGACCCACTCTTGAGAAATGGTTCCGCGTTAAGATGATGGAAAGCCACAAGTATTCCGACATCGGTTCATGGTGGGAACGTAAGAAGGGAAAGGAAGCCAACGAGATTGATATTGTTGCCCTCTCAGTTGACGGTAAAACCGCGACTGTAGCCGAGGTGAAGCGTCAGCAACGCAACTACGACCACAAGGCTTTCCTGGAGAAAGTAGACTGCATCAAAACAAGCATCCTTTCAAAGTATCAGATAGAGACTCATCTTTTTACACTTGATGATATGTAACGAATATCAGGGAGATGATCGTGAGCTACATCTCCCTGACAGTTTTAAGCCGACATGTTACTTCGAAACCAGCGTGTAGTCGAAGTATACGTTGTTGACAAACGTTTCAAACTTCGCCACCGGACATTTCAGACCATATTGCGATACGAAACGTTCTGCAATAGCTCTGCGATACTGTGACTGAGTCCAAAAAGAGGATGAAGGTGTAGTGGTTAGGATTTCTACACTCATACCGGGAGAGAACGAAACAGTCCCGTTGTCGAATTTGCGTTTGACTGTTACTTTCCAAAGTGCCATTGTAAAAAGAATTTTAAGTGTCGACTCTTGCGGTGAGTCGTATACCGGCTAATCAGTAATCAATCATTTTGATAATGGTAATATCAGTAGTCGATCACCTTTCGCTTAACTATGGCACAAAGTTAAGAAAGATGTCTGCCACAATCAGTCAGTTGATGAACTTTTTGTGTTCGGATGCACATTCGCCAGGCATTGAAGGAGCATTTCAACCCGTTTCTTCACCTTAGCCATATCCGGCTTAGTTTCAAATGACATCGTAAATAATTCCTTGTCGACCGGTTCGTGCCAGTAGTAGCCGCCACGGTAACGGACACCTTCTGCAACTTTTGCTTCCTTTGCCTTTCGTTCACGTTCCAAGGTGTCAGATTCGTGAGTTACTACATAGAAACAAACCTCATCGTCGTAGAAGCCGATGGACAACCATTGCGATGTGCGCCGGTACACAGCATCGTTCCATACACATACATAATTGCGGTAATATTCATCTTCCTCCGCACTGTCTGATCCTTCAATATCTGCAGCCTCCTTTAAGAAACTTTCAGCATACTTTTGAGGGAGACGGCTCACGGCGGCAGAGAGATCGCGAGCAGCACGCATATCGTTTGCCGGCACTTCATTGCCAGCCACAAGCATCTGTAATATTTCATTGATGGATGCCCTTCCTGCGCTATGCATCAGAATTTTCAACAAAGGAGATTCACTGTCCTGAATAGATTCATCATCCATTTGTACTGTATATTTCTTAGTTATCGGATTGCAGATAATCTCGCATCCGAACAACTCCTTAATGCCATCTATGATGCGGTAGAAAGTGCGCTCAGGAATAGGAGTGTTGGGTTTGTCGTTCTTACAAGAATCTTTCCACTTGTCGCTTAAAGCCTGGCGTGTAATACCTCCGTTTGGAGTAGAATCTATAATTTCGTTCATAACCCAAAGTAGTCGTTTGATAATCGGTATATTCATAATTCTATTATATTTGGTATATTGAGTTTTGAATAATCTTCATTCATTATCGCGCCATTGGAGAAAATGATGCCATTTTGTTCAGTTAATCCATGTTGGCGGTGTATATGTCCGAAAAGATGTGCGAGGGGATGAACCGACATAACACGGCTTAGAATCTCTTCCGAACCGTAATGGATAAACTCACCATCGATACCGTCATCAAGGTCAAGAATTCCGTATGCCGGCGAATGAGTTACCAGCACATCAGTATCAACCGGTATATTGGCATAATTACGGGTCTGTCGTTCGGTGACGCAATCTTCCATAAACAACGGCACGCCATAGAATTTCAGTCCGTCAATTTCAATTCCGGAGTTACAGAGATAGTGGACATTGCTATCCAGCCCGTCGATGTTAGCACCGTAAAGGCATACGTCATGGTTGCCGGAGATGAAAATCTTATGCCGATATGGCAGATCACAAAACCAGTTGAGGAAATCCAATGCTTCGCGCTCCTCTTCGACCATACAGAAATCACCTGAGTGAACCACGACATCCGCCTCCGGTAGTTCACTGAGTCGATGATGCGCCCCGTGGGTGTCTGAAAGATGAAGTATTTTCATAGTTACTATAATTTCCTGTAAAGTTAATAAATTTCACTGCCAATTTATGACAGTATCAAAAAAATTTTAACTACCGCCAATTTTCGTATGCTATTATAGCAGGATATTTTGGTTCCATCCACTAAATAAACCATTCCCCATGTTTGCCGAATAAAAATAATTATTACCTTCCCGAGTTTGAGAGTTTTGATATTTATTATATTACTAATCAATAATATCAATTATATCAAAATGTGCTGACATTTTGGAGTGAATAAATTAACAACCTAAAACTTAGTTAAATAAACGCACAAGAGGCGCATACCCGGCTCTCCCCCATTCCCGGATAGACTAACAGCCGGGAGATGGCGGCGCACTGGGGGCGGGAGCCTCCCGGCTTCCGCTAAATTTTTCAGGGCTCGATGCCCGTAAAAATTTAAACTGTCTATATTTTTTTTTAAATCACAGACACCATCCGGATGCGCTCCGTGTCTCATCTTATAATCCTTTTAAGGATTTAAGATCTTCAACCTATCCTACCAATGACTATTCCACAAACCTATTCAAAGAAAAAATCCCCCATCTGTGAAGCATCCGCGCGAATCCGCGCCTCATCAGTGATAAAATTTTTTGACAGAGTCCATTTTTTCCATTATAATTATTTGATAGGTTTACTCTAATCTGACTAAAGAAGATAATAAAGAGGTTTTAAGAAGTGCCATTAATTCCATTTCTATGGGATTGGATAGAGGGGTTAGTAACTCTTCACCTGTTGACTTTGTGAAGTGGTTAGTTAAAGTATTGGGGATTGAAGTAAAGAATAACTCTATTTCTTTACCTCAAATGATTGACATGCTAGCGCATAAGAAAAGAGAGATTATTCAGAAATACGGAATGGGGAGATATGAACAAATTAAAGAATTTATCAGTATTGACCTAGGGAATAGTGATAAAAGGAGATTAGAAGTATTATTCACTAAAGCTACAGGCAAAAAAATAAAAGTCCTGAGGCATTAAGGGATAAGAGGGGTTGATTGATTGTTTTGTTCAAAGAACAATCAATCAACAATAAATGATAAAACGGAAAATGAAGGACACTTTATAAAAGTTAGAAATTTAACTTTTGTGTGAAGAAAGGTGGGGCGTGGTTTAATCTAGGCAGCTTAGTTTTTACAGATGCCCCCCTATTTGAGTAGAGCATCTAGTTCACTGATAGCATTCATCATATCTTTACCTGGCTTAGTGAACCTATCAAAATCTTTAATAATGGAGCATTTGGCAAATGAGGAGATTTGTCTGTTCCTTTCCATTCTATCTAATTGTTCACATAAATCTTTAAGAGCTTGTTGGATGTCTCCAAGATCTCTTGCCATTCTCAATAAAAGTTCATCTTTATTCATATCTTACAACTTTTTTAAATCAACATCCCAAAGTTACAAAAAAGAACTTATAATTCAAAAAATATTGCATGTTGAGTCAACTGACAACTGAAATTTAAATAAACCCTCCCCCCATATTTGCTGAATAAAAAATAGTTATTACCTTCCCGAGTTTGAGAGTTTTGATATTTAGAATACTGCTAATCCATTATATACATTATATCAAAATGTGCTGACATTTTGGAGTGAATAATTTAACAACCTAAAATTTAGTTAAATAAACGCAGAAGAGGCGCATACTCGATTCTCTCCCCCATTTCCGGATATACTGACAGCCAGGAGATGGCGGCGCACTGGGGGCGGGAGCCTCCCGGCTTCCGCTAAATTTTTCAGGGCTCGATGCCCGTAAAAATTTAAACTGTCTATATTTTTATTTAAATCATAGACACCATCCGGATACGCTCCGTGTCTCATCTCAAAATCCTTTTAAGGATTTAAAATCTTCAACCTATCCAATCAATGACTATCCCACAAACCTATCCAAAAAAATCCCCCATCTGTGAAGCATCCGCGCGAATCCGCGCCTCATCTGTGATAAAATCTTTTGACAGCAGACCAATTTTTCCAATTTAATTATTTGACAGGTTTACTCTAATCTGACTAAAGAAGATAATAAAGAGGTTTTAAGAAGTGCCATTTCTATGGGATTGGATAGAGGGGTTAATAACTCTTCACCTGTTGACTTTGTGAAGTGGTTAGTTAAAGTATTGGGGATTGAAGTAAAGAATAACTCAATTTCTTTACCTCAAATGATTGAACTACTAGCGCATAAGAAAAGAGAGATTATTCAGAAATACGGAATGGGGAGATATGAACAAATTAAAGAGTTCATCAGTATTGACCTAGGGGATAGTGATAAAAGGAGATTAGAAGTATTATTCACTAAAGCTACAGGCAAAAAAATAAAAGTCCTGAGGCATTAAGGGATAAGAGGGTTGTTTGATTGTTTTGTTCAAAGAACAATCAAACAACAATAAATGACAAAATAGAAAATGAAGGACACTTTATAAAAGTTAGAAATTTAACTTTTGTGTGAAGAAAGGTGGGGCGTGGTTTAATCTAGAACTTCATACTTTACAGATACCCCCTATTATAGTAGAGCATCTAGTTCACTGAGAGCATTCATCATGTCAACTAAATGATCACTATTCTTACCAAGCTCCATTATAATGGAACACTTTCCCATTGTTGAAATTTGTCTCTTTCTTTCCATTTCTTCAAGGGATTCATTTACTCCTATTATATTTTTAGTAATCATACGTACATCTCTTGCTAGTCTCAGTAAAAGTTCATCTTTATTCATATCTTACAACTTTAAAAAAAAAAGGAGAGCTACCTTTATCAAACGGGTAGCTTACATATCTTTACTTTCCAATCAAACAACAATAAATGATGAAAAATTTTTAGCAAATTTAATAAATTTCACTGACAATAAATAGCAGTATCAAACAAATTTTAGCTACCGGCGATTTTCGTATGCTATTATAGCAGGATATTTAGGTTCTACCCTCTAAATAAACCCTCCCCCCATATTTGCCGAATAAAAAATAATTATTACCTTTGCTTAAGGAAACTAAGTGAACCAAGGTGAAAATCCTTGACAGTCCCGCTACGGTTACAGTCCGACCCTTCGCTTTCTCTACTAAATTAAAATTTTTCACGAGGATGAAAAGACTTCTTTATACGCTTTCGTGCGTTATTCTTCCGGGCTTACACTTATATGCAGCTGACACGCTGCCTGATTCCAATGATTCCACATTAAATTATACCCGGACTCTTCCCGAATTAAATGTCAAATCGCAGAAGGTGGAGAAATCCATCAGTTCTACCGTGCCTATTCATGTGCTTTCTTCAAAAGATATGGAGGAGCGCGGAGTGACTAATATTTCTGACGCTCTTCTTAGATTACCGGGGGTAAATCTGAGGGACTATGGCGGAGCTGGAGGATTGAAGACGGTGTCCGTGCGTGGATTAGGAGCTCAACATACCGGAGTCTCATATGACGGTGTCATGCTGACCGATGCGCGTAGCGGCGAGATTGATTTGTCACGCTACTCCCTTAATACGATATCAAGTATCTCCCTCACCTCCGGCGACAATTCAGATATTTTCATCCCTGCTCGCAACGCCGCCTCCGCCTCTACCCTATCCTTATCTACGATTGCGGCTCCGGAAGCATGGAAAAAAGCTTTAAAGGGAAAGATAAAGATCAAAGGAGGAGATTTCGGCATGATAAATCCCTCAGGAGAAATAGGATATTCAAATGGGAGTAATTTCAACCTCAATGCTCTTGTAGATTATTTTCATGCTAAGAATAATTACAAGTTCCTATTGAAGAATGGAGACTTCTCTTCTCATGAGAGACGCAACCATTCAAGGATGAATTCCATTCATACTGAGCTGACCGCCAATTACCTCCCCACTCCCTCCTCTTCCCTT
This sequence comes from Bacteroidales bacterium, assembly GCA_014800895.1. GTDB lineage: Bacteria > Bacteroidota > Bacteroidia > Bacteroidales > Muribaculaceae > Lepagella. The sequence continues at coordinate 19,568 of JAAVFG010000050.1, read as the reverse complement.
TCCGGTAAACTCTATTTTTATGGTAATTCACGGCTTTTGCCCGGTCCCGTCATCTATTATGCCGCGGAGGGCAACGAGAGTCTGAAAGATAGAAATTTCTTCGGTCAACTGAAATATCGCAATAAACTCAGTTCCATTTTCTCTGTATCGGCTTTAGGAAAGTTTAATTTTGCCGGCAATCATTATGAAGATATTGACGGGAAATATCCGGGCGGACGTTTGGATCAGAAATATATACAGCGGGAAGTCTATTCTTCCGCCTCCCTTCTTTGCCTTCCCGCAAGATCATGGGCCATGGACTATTCTATGGATTGGTGGTGGAATAATCTCAGTTCCAATCTTCCGGCAAACAATCACCCTTATCGCCATTCCATATTGCAGTCACTCTCTGCTTCCTACAAAAAGGGAGCAGTAGCGGCAATGGTCAGGTTGTTATATTCCATCTATTTAGATAAAGCAGCCGGTCAGGGAATAGAGATTGACAAAAGACACTCGCGCCTCTCTCCTGCTGTTTCGGTCAATTTTCGTCCCTTCACTGTCGTTCCCTTATATCTCAGAGCGTCATACAAGAATATATTCAGAATGCCGACCTTCAACGAGCTATATTTTGATAATTACGGCACAGTTGAACTGCGTCCGGAAATTACCGACCAATGGAATGTGGGAATGACATTCTCGCTTCCGGAATCATACGGTATTTTCAAATCGCTTGATCTTACCGTCGACGGCTATCTGAATACAGTAAAAGACAAGATTGTGGCTATCCCATATAATCTTTTCAAATGGACCATGACCAATCTCGGGAAAGCGCGTATTTATGGTCTGGATGTCACTCTTAATACTGAGATAGGCCTGACAGCCACCCAATCCTTAATCGGTGCGCTTACATATAGCTATCAGAGAGCCCAACCGCGTACATCTCCGGATATGATCGACTGGATGAAGCAGATCGCATATACTCCTCTCAATTCAGGATCAGCCTCCATCTCTTGGCTTAATCCTTGGGTATCAATCGTTTTATCGGGCAGAGGATCTTCGGCGCGCTATACTACCTCCGCTAATCTCCCCTCCACCCGACTGCCGGGGTATGCGGAATTCGGCACCTCTCTATTTCATGAATTTAAATTTAAAGCACAGTCTCTTGAGATCAGGGCGGAGGTATCCAATATTTTCAACAAACAATATGAAGTTGTCGCTCGTTATCCTATGCCGGGACGTGCATGGACCGCTTCCCTATCCTATTCTTTCTAACAAAAATAATACTATTTATATAAAAACCTACTGCAATGAAGAAAACAATCCTTCATGGCGCTCTCTTGGCGTCGCTATCCCTCCTCTCTCTCATTTTTACATCTTGCTCTGAAGATGAACCCAAAAAGGAAATTGACCGGGTACCTGTGTCCGAGGGCTTCTTTGTGCTTAATCAGGGAAATTTCTATCAGAACATCGAGGGTAGCCTCAATTTCTATAATCCTTTCACTGACAAGGTAGAGACAAATCTCTTCCGCAATGCCAACAAACGAAGTTTGGGCGATACGCCTCAATGTGCCGCCGCATATGGCTCGAAAATCTATATCGGCACATACAGCTCCTCGACCATTGAGATTCTTGACGCCGAGACCTTTATCTCTCTCAAACAAATCAAACTTAATGCCGGAGAGACGGGCTCTATGCCTCGATCAATGGTGACAGAGGGAGGAAAAGTGTATATCACGATGTATGATGGTTATGTTGCACGTCTGGACACAGTCACTCTTGATATAGATGCAAAAGTGAAAGTCGGTCCAAATCCCGAGGAGGCGGTTATCTTCAGAAATAAGCTCTATGTCCCCAACTCTGACGGAATGAATCAGGAGGGTAAATATGGCAAGACCGCTTCCATCATCGACCTCCCCTCTTTCACTGTTACATCTACGATTGAAGTGCCTGAAAATCCATCGGCTTTTGTAGTTGCCAATAATCGCCTCTTCCTTCTTTCTAAGGGTAATTATCGTGATATAGCAAGCAAGATTTATGAAATAGATCCCGATATCGTTTCTCTTCAGAAAGAAGGGAAAGAAGGATACACTCCATTGGTCAATGCTACTTTCATCGCCGAATCTCCGCAATATCTTTATTATATGGATGTACCTTTCTATAGCGATACGCGCGTGATCGGTCGCATAGATCTTTCTTCGGGTAGAAATGAGACTTGGGATGCCGAGGAAGTGGAATATCCTAACTCCATAGCTGTTGACCCCAACACAAGAGAGGTAATAATAGGCTCTTACATATATGATGGACCTTATCCGAGCTACATAGCTCCGGGGTATATCGTACGCTACACCGACAACCTTATCTATAATGGCAAGAACACCGTCGGTAGCGGACCATCATTCATCTTCTTCAGATAAATGATCACAGTCCACTAAAGTTCTTTTATAAAAAGATGTGCCCGGATAGTTCAACCATCCGGGCACTTTCTTTTTTTTTCTCCTTATTCCATTTCAAAGCATTATCATTACCAATATCTGGGCTATTACCACGCGGGAGAACATCGCGAGAGGATAGACCGTTGCATAACTTACTGCAGGATTATCCCCCTCCAAAGTGGTATTGGCATAAGTCAAAGCCATAGGGTTTGCCATCGAGCCGCAGAGCATTCCGCAGGTCGCACCGAAATCAAGATGCCATATACGCATTGCCGCCCAGCCGGTAATGATTACAGGAATCACTGTTATCACGAATCCCCAGCCTATCCATATCCAGCCGTCGCCTCCCGTAAGTGTATCTGCTATGTTCGCTCCGGCACTCAGACCGAGACAGGCAAGATATAGCGAGAGTCCGATGCCACGCAACATAAGGTTGGCACTTCGCGTGGTATATGTCACAAGATGAAAGCGGGGACCAAACCTGCCTATAAAAATACCTACAATTATCGGACCGCCGGCAAGTCCAAGCTTTACAGGTGTCGACATTCCGGGGATAAAGATTGGTATAGAACCCAACAAAAGCCCCAGAACTATACCGATAAAGATAGCGGCAAGGTTCGGGTCCTTTAGCTTGATTGCCGTATTGCCCACTACCTTCTCGACTTTAGCGATCTGATCTTTCTTCCCGACTACGGTAAGGATATCTCCAAGTTGCAAAACAAGGTTAGGACGTGCCAGAAGCTTAACACCGCTTCTCAGCACACGCGTTATATTCACACCATAATCATTGCGCAGTTTTAACGATCCAAGTTTACGACCGTTGATCTCAGGACGACTGATCACCACCTTCTGGGATGTCAGTGAGGAATCAATCTTATTCCAGTCTATATCACCTGTGTTCCAGTCGCGGCTCTCATGCTCTCCGAATAATACAGTGAGATGAGGAAGATCCTCCACTGTAGTTATCACCAATATCTTGTCATTCTCCTGAAGGGTAGTGTCAGAAGTAGGAATAGTCACCTCCCCTCCGCGCCATAATCGGGAAATTACAAATTGCGGTGGAATAAGCTTGGCGGCTTCCTTCACGCTTTTGCCATATACAGCGGGATTATGAATGAGGAAGGTAGCTATGAAAGTCTGGTTCTCATCATCGTGAAGATCAGGATGTATATCTGCGGGACGCACAAAACATTTCCTAAGGAAAATCATCGCCAAAACCACTCCCACAACACCCAACGGGTAGGTCACCGCACAACTGAGCGCCGCGCCCGTAGCAGAGAGTCCGAGTTGCTGCAATGCCTGCTGGGCGGCTCCCAACGCGGGTGTATTTGTCGTGGCTCCGCATAGAATACCTACCATATCCGACATTGATATACCGAAAAGGAGTGAGATAGCCACAGCTACCAAAGTGCCGATAATGACATTTCCGAAACTTATGAGATTCAGCTTCACTCCCCCTTTCCGGAAGGAACTGAAGAAACCCGGACCTACCTTAAGTCCAAGCTCATAGACGAAGAGAACGAGTCCGAAGCTCTCCGCATAGAGGAGCATGGAGGGATCAATAGAAAATCCTAAATGCCCGGCAAGGATACCCACGAAGAACACCCACGTCACGCCTAATGTCAGTCCTCGGAAGGATAGCTTTCCCAAGCCGAGTCCGATAGCAATAATGAGAGAGAGAATTATCACCGCCTGCACCGGCGAATGATCAATAAATACTGAAGTCAACCAATTCATTTTAATCGTAACCTGTCAGCCTCTGCTGATCGAGTATTGTCATAGATGATTTTAATAGCTTGCAGTCCTCCTCTCAATTAATCAAGGAAACGTTTAGTAATATTTCCATAACACTCGATCCGTCTGTCGCGGAGGAATGGCCACCATTGACGCACATTTTCCGTACGCTCTCTATCCACTTCCACTATCTGCTCTGTCGGAGCATTCTCGGGAGCCATGAAGATCACTTCACCCTGCGGACCTGCCACAAAACTGCTCCCCCAGAAATCTATGCCGGAGGTGGTCCCGGACGGATCCTCCTCAAATCCGCAACGATTTACGCTGATCACCGGCAGACCATTCGCTACTGCATGTCCTCTCTGCACTGTGATCCATGCCTCTCTCTGGCGCTCCTTCTCATCACTATCATCATCCGGATTCCAACCTATAGCGGTGGGATATATCAGCATCTCCGCGCCGCGCATTGCCATTAACCGCGCAGCCTCCGGATACCATTGATCCCAGCAAACAAGTACGCCCAATTTCCCCACACTTGTCTGTATGGGTTCAAATCCAAGATCGCCGGGAGTGAAGTAGAATTTCTCATAGAAACCGGGATCATCGGGAATGTGCATCTTACGGTATTTTCCTGCTATACTTCCATCTTTATCAAACACTACCGCTGTATTATGATATAGACCCGGGGCACGACGCTCAAATGTACTCGTCACCAACACCACATTATTAGAAGCCGCCGCGTCACTATAAAACTCCGTATAGTCGCCGGGAAGTTCCTGCGCCAGATCAAAATTGGCTACATCTTCCGTCTGACAGAAATATAGGGAATCATGAAGCTCGGAGAGCACTATCAGTTCTGCACCTTCCGCTGCAAGATTCTCGATTGCCGTTAGATTACGGGCACGGTTGAAGTCTATATCCTCATTGAAGGAATGTTGCACTATTCCTACTTTTATCTTCTGTGACATCTTTATTTCATTTTTAAAATTTTCCTATCCCATCGTTATTTCCCTTTCCACACGGTTATCTCCTTACTTATTTCACTCCTTTTCTCCGATTACCGGATTGAACACTCCCTTCGGAATCTGCATTGTCGCGCAATGTAGGGAGCCATGCTGCTTTATAAGTGTGGTGCAATCCACACCTACCACCTCATGCTCCGGAAAAGCGACCCTCACCATCTGGAGAGCCAACATGTCATTCTGTGGCTGGCGATAGGTCGGCATGAAAATATGCGTAGGAGTGACGAGATAATTTGCGTATGTGGCGGGCAGTCTGTTTCCCTCCTCATCATATATTGCCGAAGGCATCGGAAGCTCCACAAGATTATACGGGTTTCCTTCCGGTGTGCGGAATATAGTGAGTTGCGCCCTCATCTTGAGGAGATCTTCAAAGTGATCATCCTCCATATCCCTGCATCCTACAAAGAGAATGGTGTCATGTGGAGCAATACGGGCGAGTGTATCGATATGCGAATCGGTATCATCCCCTGCTAAATGTCCGTAATCAAGCCATAGGATATGGTCAGCTCCCAAACGGTCTCCAAGAATTTCATTCAATTCCTTCTTTGACTTCCCTCCGTTTCTATTAGCCGATTGCAGGCATTGGGATGTAGTGAGGATTGTGCCGGCGCCGTCCGCCTCTATTGATCCCCCCTCAAGCGTGAAATCCCTTTCATTTCTATATGCCTGCGGTAGTATTATCTTCCTATCCTTTGACCTTAGATTGACCAGATTATCTTTATCGGAAGCGAACTTCAACCCCCAACCGTTAAATCCAAAGTCAAGACCTCTTCTCTCCCCATCTTTTTCTATTGATATCGGACCATAATCGCGGGTCCAGGTATCATTATAAGGCAGTTCGATAAAGGTGACGTTGTCAAGACCGCAATCCTTGAGTGTATCCTCTCCATACTCCACGCTTGGAGTGATTACGACGCAATGGTAACCGGCGGAGGTAAATGCCTTAACCATTCTTCGGTATTGTTCGCAAGCTTCTTCCAGGATATAATTCCAATCCGTATGTTCGGCGGGCAATGCAAGAAGTATATATTCACACTCCTCCCATTCCGCAATCATCCTTTTTTCCATAGTTGTCATTTTCTATCTCTTCAAATTTAGCAAAAAATTCACGCATAGACAAAAAAACCTTATCTTTGCAAAAAAATAACTCGTTATGACTGAGAAAAAACATGACACTGCGGCTGAATTTGCTGCGGTTAAAGAGATTTGTCGCTCTTTATTTGAAAAAAAACTTCAGGATTATGGCACCTCCTGGAGAATCATGCGTCCGGCAAGTCTTACCGATCAGATTTTCATAAAAGCCAGACGTATCCGCTCTCTGGAAGAGAAAGGTGTGGAAAACGCTTCTGTAAATGAAGGTATCGAACCGGAATTTATCGGTATCGTGAACTACTCTGTAATAGCTCTGATCCAGCTGAGACTCGGACCGGGCGAAGCGATCTCGACAGAGAAGGCTATGGAGCTATACAATGAGGAGCTGCAGAAAGCCACTCAGCTGATGACTGATAAGAATCACGACTATGACGAGGCGTGGCGGCTGATGAGAATAAGCAGTTTTACGGATATCATTCTCCAGAAACTACTCCGCACTAAAGAGATTGAAGATCACAACGGGCTCACCATCGTTAGCGAGGGTATCGACGCCAATTACATGGATATGATTAATTATGCACTTTTCGCACTCATCAAACTCCGATTCTAAGCTCCATAACGCTTTCTCTCCCGATCGTCCCATATTCAAGTGTATCACTTGGCTTATTCGTGAGGCGGTGGGTGCTTTATTCATATTCTCAGGCTTCTCAAAGGCTATAGACCCTTGGGGCACTCTCTTCAAGATCGAGGATTATCTTGCCGTGCTCGGACTTGATATATGGCCCGGGCTTGTAAAAGTGGGATGTTTCGCTCTCTGTGCCGTCGAGTTTCTTATAGGTGTGCTCCTATGTTTCGGCACATTCCGGCGTACAGCTACCTGGGGAGCGGCTGCAATCATGGCGTTCATGCTCCCCCTCTCCCTTTGGATCGCCACTACTAATCCCGTGCCCGACTGCGGCTGCTTCGGTGACGCATGGGTGATTTCCAACTGGGCTACATTCTGGAAAAATGTCGGCATCTGCATGGGGGTTGCCTGGCTTATCTTCTTCAACCGTTACATAGGCTGGCTCGTTACTCCGGCTCTACAATGGATAGCTCTTCTGGTATCTGGCATCTTTATCATCGGCATAGAAGCTGCAGGCTACATGTATCAGCCCCTCATTGACTTCCGACCTTATCCCGTAGGGAGTACCATCTCCGACAATGCTCCGGATGTGGAACCGGAGTATAAATTTATCTATGAGAAGAATGGGGAGAAAAAGGAGTTTTCAGAGGATGCGGATCTTCCGGACGAGGAGTCGGGATGGATATTCATAGATCGTGTTCCTGTAAATCCCCAGACCGTTGATGATCTTGTCTCAATCCGTAATGAGAAGTCCATGCGACTCTGGGATGAGGAGGGAGAAGAGGATGTGACGGAGGAAATTCTCACTAATGAAGGAGATTATCTCATTCTCGTCATGCCTGATCTTGATAAAGTATCTATCGCCTCCACATGGAAGATTAATTCCCTCCATGACTGGGCGGAGACTCACGGAGTAAGGATGTTTGCCGCCGTCTCTTCTTCAAAAAAGGGTCTGGAGGATTGGAAAAATCTCTCGATGCCTGAATACCCCATCTATAGCTCCGAAGATACGGTGCTTAAAGAATTGGTAAGGGGTAACCCAGGTGTGGTATTTGTCAGAAACGGAGTAATCATTTGGAAGAGCTCTCTCAGAGCCCTCAATACTGATGATTTCATGTCGCCTGACACGGATTCAGACCCTCTATCTTTCGCGCGCGATAATGAAAAGATTCTATTCAACTGGTCGGGACTTTACCTGATTGTGATGGTTATTCTTATCGGCTTCTCCTTTCTGTCAAAGATAAAGATATTCAGGCGGCGCGAGATTACTCATGATGATACGGCTCGCCACGAAGAATCGTCATCGCACGATACACCTGCTCTGTGAAGAAGAGACGGACCATCTCATGATTGAATGTCATCTTTGACAAGGAAATCTTCCCGTCCGCCCTATCATAGACCGCGCGGCTGAATCCATAAGGACCGCCTACTACAAAAATGAGACGTTTTCTTCCCGCTACCATCTGCTTTTCAAGAAAAGTTGCAAATTCCATAGAGCTATACTCTTTCCCTCGCTCGTCAAGCAGAATCACATGGTCGCCGGGAAGCAATTTTGAAATTATCATCTCCCCTTCCGCTTCTTTCTGGCGTTCTACGCTGAGAGAAGCGGTTTTCTTTATATCAGGCAACATCTGGATACTGTATGGAACATAATGCTTGAGACGTTTGGTATATTCCGCAATTCCATCCAGAACAAAGTCGATTGTCGTCTTTCCGACTGTCAGCAATACTATTTCCATCGCTTTTCCTTATATTTTCTAAAATAATATTATCTTTGCACAAATTTACTATTTTTTTTCAAAGTCATGAAAACAAAAGAAGAATTGATTGACGATCTTCTCGAACTATCTTTCCTTGAAGATGTAGGTGACGGAGATCACACCACCCTCTCCACCATTCCCGCTGATGCTATGGGGCGTTCGCGCCTGATTATTAAGGAGGATGGCATCCTCTCAGGCGTGGAGATGGCTGAAAAAGTGCTTCATAAAGTGGATCCTTCTATCAAGATGGAGGTATTCATCAAGGATGGCGCCGAGGTGAAGAAGGGAGATATCGCTTTCGTTGCCGAAGGACCCGTACGCTCTCTTCTTATCGCGGAACGCACCATGCTCAATATCATGCAGCGCATGAGCGGCGTGGCTACAATGACCCGACGATATCAGGATGAGCTCAAGGGACTGCATACCCGAGTGCTTGATACACGTAAGACCACTCCCGGAATGCGAATGTTGGAGAAAGAGGCTGTCAAGACAGGTGGAGGCACCAATCACCGAATCGGGCTCTTTGACATGATTCTTATAAAGGATAATCATATTGATTTTGCCGGCGGCATTGAGAAAGCAATCTCACGCGCTCAGGATTATTGCAAGAAGAATGGCAAGGATCTCAAAATTGAGGTTGAGGTTCGCTCTCTTGATGACATCAAGAGAGTACTGGCACATGGCGGTGTGGATCGGATAATGTTCGATAATTTCACACCCGAACTCACTAAGGAGGCGGTTGCATTGGTGGATGGTCGCGCCGAGACTGAATCTTCCGGAGGCATCACTCTTGAAAATCTCCGTCAGTATGGAGAAGCGGGAGTTGACTTCATCTCTGTAGGAGCCTTGACTCATAGCGTCAAAGGTCTGGACATGTCGTTTAAAGCTTTCTGAAACATTTTGAATAAGCAGCTTCTTATGGAGCGTAGACAGCAAGGTAAGGAAAACCGCGAATGGGGAGCGGAGGCTGAACAAATAGCAGCCGACTGGCTCCGCGTTCGCGGTTATATTGTCAGAGAGACCAATTATCGCAGGAAAAATGTGGAGATTGACATTATCGCCGAGCTCCCGGGAGAGATGGTATTTTTTGAAGTGAAAGCAAGGCGCGGAGATAAAGTCGAGCCGCTGGATGCCATCAATGAGAAGAAAATCAAAATGATGGTGAGAGGTGCTGACGCTTACCTCCGGGAATTTGACAAACTCTTTAAATATCGATTTGACATAATCACAATCACGGGAACGCCTGATAATTTCAAACTGGACCATTTTCCCGATGCTTTCCTCCCCCCGTTCTCAAGACGCTGAGGGAGTGGCGAAAATATCATATATCCATTAAAAATAGTGGTGATTTCTTATTAAAGTTTATACCTTGGAACGGAAAGTGGAAAGTGTAACAGCTGTGGCGATTGCAACATTCAGGCTCTCCCCATGAGCATCAGGGTCATAGGGAGGTATGAGCAAAGGAAATGTGACCGACCGGCGAAGCATGGGACTTATTCCTTTCCCTTCATTTCCCATCACTATAAATCCTTTTCCCCCCAAGGACGCCTTATAAATATTTTTCCCTTCAAGCAGCAGACCGTAGACCGGAAGTGAAGGATTAGCTGTTACAACCTCCTCAAGGTTACAATAAAGCACCTCCACATGAGGAAGCGACCCCATCGTCGCCTGGATAGTCTTTGGATTATAGATATCAACTGTATCCTTGGAAGCAAATATTCGTTTTATTCCAAACCAATGCGCCGTCCGTATGATTGTCCCCAAATTGCCGGGATCCTGCACGCCGTCAAGCATAAGGTATAAATCTTCCGGAAGATGCGCGAAATCCTTTATGTTACATTCCGGCAGGTGATAAACCGCTATCATATCCGGACTGGTGGAGAGGGATGATAACTTATCCATCCCTTGCCGGGAGGTCTCACATATCTTATCCTCTGAGATGAAATGTAGAATTGTTTCCGGTAATTCCACACCCTTCTTAATTACCAAAGCCTCCAACGGGTAATATCCAAGCGTATCCGATACGCTTTTCGTCCCTTCCACGGCAAATAGTCCGGATTTGAGGCGTTGCTTCTTGCTCTCCAGACCGGAATATAACGCCAGTTTTCGTTTTGATAATTCTTCCATCAGTTGTCTGTTTTTATACTTGGCTCAATATTTCGGCAAATTTAAATCATCTCCCTAAAACAAACAAAAAATTTCTTATTATCGTTTAGATTTATCATTGATTATTCACTTTAGCTATTTAAAACACGACTATATGGCAAAAGAGATGCTTTGGGGCTATATCAACAAATCCGGCGACATGATCATAACCCCGCAATACCATGACGCCACTGTATTTGCCGGCAATCATGCTTTCGTAAAAATCGACTGGCAATGGTTTGAGATTTTTCCGGATGGAAATTTAGGTCCTGAGACAGAGGATCACAAAGTCAATGACAATCCGGTGCCGCCACCCGGAGCTCCCGTTCCTGTCCTTATTGATTCAAAATTCGGATATACTGATGCAGATGGTAATATCGTGATTGCTCCTCAATATTGCGAGGCAGCACCTTTTTCCGACGGATTGGCAAGAGTAAAGAAAACGCCGGCAGGAAAATGGCAATATATCACTCCCGAAGGGAAGTTGGCTTTCAAGTCCGGTTTCATTCAGGCAAAAGACTTTCATAACGGTTTAGCCCCCGTATTGCTGAAAATTTAAGACTTCATTGTTTACAAGGTTGAAGATGGGCAATAGAAACTGTTGACGGATAGCAAAAATTTTTCTACCTTTGTAAGATAATTAGACTGCACTCATTCTATAGATGCGCCCCGGAGGTCCGATTAGAGCCGGGAATGTTGAAATCTATGGAAGGGTTACACCAACGATTTATATTACGAGATGAAATATATAGGAGCACATGTCAGCGCGGCGGGTGGCGTTTCCAACACTCCCATCAATGCCAATGAGATCGGAGCGAGAGCTTTCGCTCTCTTTACCGGCAGCAACACGCGCTGGGTCTCAAAAGCTATTTCTAAAAAAGAAGCTGAGGCTTTCAAGGCTAATTGTGAAGAATTCGGATACCGCCCGGAAGTGATTCTCCCTCATGACAATTTCCTGATTAATCTCGGGAGTCCGGATGAGGAGAAGCTGGAGAAATCCCGTAAATCCTTTCTTGATGAGATGCGCCGTTGCGAACAGTTAGGTCTGACCCTGCTGAATTTTCATCCCGGCTCTCATCTGAACCAGATGGAAGAGGATAAATGTCTTGACCTTATAGCCGAAAGCCTGAATATTATTCTCGACCAGACACAGGGTGTGACTGCAGTGCTGGAGTCAACAGCGGGACAGGGCTCTAACTTAGGGCATCGTTTTGAACACCTCGCCCATATCATTGACAAAGTCGAGGATAAGAGTCGTATTGGAGTATGCGTCGATACCTGTCACACTTATTCTGCCGGTTATGATCTAAGGTCGGAGGATGGCTACACCAAGACCTGGAAAGACTTCGATGACATTATCGGAGGTCATTACCTCAAGGCTCTTCACATCAACGATGATAAAAGGGAATTGGGATCGCGTATTGACAGGCATGAGGAGATCGGAAAGGGCACTTTAGGTCTGGAGTTCTTCCGCCGTCTGGTTAATGACCCGAGATTTGACGACATCCCTCTCATCCTCGAAACACCCAATCCTGAGATATGGCCCGAGGAGATCGCTCTCCTGTATTCCCTCATTGATAACAAATAACTCTCCTCATAAACTATTGACTTGAAACAACAAATACAATCATAGCATTAACTAAAATTTAAGACATGAAAACTAAACCTGACTTAAGTTTCTGGAAGCTTTGGAATCTGTCATTCGGATTCTTTGGCGTACAGATTGCTTACGCTCTTCAGAGCGCGAACGTGTCGCGTATTTTCACCACTATCGGTGCGGATCCCCACGACCTTAGCTATTTCTGGATTCTGCCTCCATTGATGGGACTGTTGGTACAGCCGATCGTCGGCATGATGTCCGACCGTACGTGGAATCGTTTCGGACGTCGTCTCCCCTATCTCATCGTAGGTGCACTCATCGCTGTAGTCGTGATGTGCTTCCTTCCTAATGCAGGTAGCTTCTCATTCACTGTTTCAAGCGCCATCCTGTTCGGTCTTGTCGCACTTATGCTTCTCGACACATCGATCAATATGGCTATGCAGCCTTTCAAGATGCTTGTCGGCGATATGGTGAATGAAAAACAGAAGGGTCTCGCCTATTCTATTCAGTCATTCCTCTGCAATGCCGGTTCGATCGTCGGTTATATCCTCCCCTTCGTATTGGTATGGCTCGGACTTCAGAACACTGCCGAGACCGGTAAAGTGCCTGACACTGTCATCTGGTCTTTCTATATCGGTGCGGCAGTCCTGATGATCTGCGTTATCTACTCATTGGTTAAGATTAAAGAGTGGCCCCCTCAGGTCTACAACGAATATAATGGCGGTGAGACAGCTAAGGATGCACCCAAGGAGAAGACAAACGTCATCTCTCTTCTTAAGAACGCTCCTTCCACTTTCTGGACTGTCGGAGTGGTACAGTTCTTCTGCTGGTTCGCGTTCCTTTTCCTCTGGACTTATGCTACAAATACCGTAGCTTTCAACGCATTCCATACACCGGCTGCCACTACCATCTCAGGTATCAACTACAACGGTGAGGTAATCAACGGTAAATATCTTATTGCCAACGGCGACCAGATTATCGTTAATCATGGTAAAGAGGTGTCCGACTTCCTTTCCACTCACGAAGGACCTTTCAGCCTCACTACTGCTGATATCGTAGAGACCCGTGCCGATGGTTCTCTCGATATGAGCGGCGCAAATACCGTTGAGATTGCCAACGCTAAGGACTGCTCTTACATCACTCGCACTGTTCTCGACGCTTCTTCCAAGGAGTATAATGAGGCTGGTAACTGGGTAGGTCTGCTCTTCGCGGTTCAGGCTATCGGTTCTGTAATCTGGGCAGTCGTGCTTCCTAAATTCCGCAGTCGTAAGCTCTCATATATCCTTTCTCTCATCCTGGGAGCAGCCGGTTTCATCATGACTGCATTCTTCACAAACCAGTATCTTCTCTTCATCGCGTTTGCTCTTATCGGCTGCGCATGGGCTGCAATGCTGGCTTGGCCTTTCACCATCCTTACCAACTCACTGAAGGGTGGAAACATCGGTGCATACCTCGGTCTCTTCAACTGTACAATCACTATTCCGCAGATTGTTGCGGCAGTTGCCGGCGGTTGGATTCTCGCATTCTTCAGCACTCCTGGTGAGTTAGCTCCCGAATACCTCATGATGTTCATCGCAGGTATCGCCCTCATCATCGGTGCCGCTTGCGTTCTCTTCATCAAGGAGGGTAATGGCACTGCCGAGCCTGTAGAGACTCCCGCAATAAGTGAAGATATTTGATCGTCTTCTGAACAATGAAATAAGAGGTCGGATAATATGCTTTCCGACCTCTTTCTATTAACACTAATATTACTCTTTTTACTAATTTACTTATGGAGGAAAATCAGAATCATGAATATGAATATCGCGGTCCGATTATCAACGGCTTCCTTATGATATTCTTCACGTTTATCCTTATCCCGGTGCTTTTCATAATTACAATCCTATATGCGAATGATTATAATATAGGACTCTCCATCGCCATCTCAATCCCCCTCTTCATCCTTTTTATCCTGGGACTGGTAGGCTATTTCATTCAGGAGCCGAATGTGGCGCGGGTGATGATATTCTTTGGTAAATATAAAGGTACTTGCCGGAAAGTGGGTTACTTCTGGATGAACCCCTTTATGACGCGTAAGAAGCTTTCTTTACGTATCCGTAACATGGATATCGACCCTATCAAGGTTAATGACAAGATCGGCAACCCTGTGCTGATCGGTATGGTGCTTGTGTGGAAGATACGCGACACTTACCGCGTGGTTTTCGATCTTGATTCAGAGAGCTTCGGAGGCACGACAGGTTCTATATCCAATCGCGCCTTGGATGCTTTCGTGCGTATTCAAAGCGATGCGGCTCTCAGAGAGGTGACCGGACATTTTGCTTACGATCAGACAGATTCAGGCGATCCCGATGAGCTGACTCTGCGTGATTCAGGCAATGAGATATCCGACCTTCTTGAGAAAAAGATTAACGAACGCTTGGCTATGGCAGGCATTGAGGTAGTGGAAGCTCGCATCAATTATCTTGCTTATGCTCCCGAAATTGCAGCTGTAATGCTTCGTCGTCAGCAGGCATCGGCTATCATCACAGCTCGCGAGAAAATCGTAGAAGGCGCCGTTTCAATGGTTGAGATGGCTCTCAAGACTCTTGACGAGAAACAAGTCGTAACCCTGTCCAACGAACAGAAAGCGTCAATGGTTGGCAATCTACTCGCCGTTCTTTGCGCCGACGAGCCCCTCACCCCCACCATTAATGCCTCTGCCTGAGTAAGCCACTTATATTAGCGACTACTGAGCAATAAGGCTCTATCAAAAAAGAGAGAAAGCTTCACCGCCTTCTCTCTTTTTATTTACTTCCGCGTAAGACTTTTATTTACTTCTGCGTAAGACTTGCCGGTTATTTTCCGGAATCTTTACTACCGTCATTATTATCAGTATCCGGAGCGCTCGTGTTCTCAATATTCTGAGCCTGCTTGGAGGCGGCGGCTATAAGCTCCTTCACCTCCTTGGTGTCATTCTTATCAGCTCCATCAGGATGATTCTTCACATACTGGTGGTAGGCATCAATAAATGATAGAGTGGTGCCGTTTTTCTTTGATTCCTTATTTCGCTGGGTCACAATATTGGTAACATACACCGTGAAGATCGGGAACATCATCATACCCAAAGCGGCTAACAATACTGATAAAACTCGTCCGACACCTGTTACGGCGGTGATATTTGATCCGACTGTCGTAACGTCCATCGCCGCCCACCATAGGGCATCCGTATATTTATTCACTAACGGATTGACTCCCGCCTCGAAAAGATAGAATGTCAGACTGGCGAAGTAGACCGTGGAAAGAAGGATGATAATATATGTAAAGAATAGACCGGAAGCACGGTTATATGTAAACCAGCTCATCACGATCGCCAAGGCATAGCCTCCACGAATCAGGGGCATATACCTTATCAGATAGCTAACCTCCTGCGAGAGTTCGATGTGGTAGTGATATATGATCGCCTGATATGGGATAGAGACAAGAAGGAAAATGAAATTTGTCCAGAAGAAATGCCATTTATCCTCTGAAACCAACAGCTCCGCGAAAAATACAAAAATAAATACCATACAGATCCAGAACTGCCAACGCTGGAAGCTATACGCCTCGTAGAAAGTGGTATTCTTGAAACTATCATAGGAAATCATGCCGATAAGAAGAAGAGACAACAGAAGAACGATAATCTGTAGGATCATCATGATTCCCCTTTTTCTAAAAAAACCGGCTAATAAAGAGTCTTTCATATAATAACCTTGATGCTTAAATTAACTAAACTATTATAAACATTAAACGTTAAAATTATGTAAGAGTTCAAAAATAAGGATTCTAAAATCCTCGGATATTTGCGTCGGCACAGCAAAGAAATAATATTAAAAACAGTATAGAATGGCACAACTTTATTCTCCTTCACAGATGTTGAAGGAATTTCCCCGCACTTGTCTTCGCGGTGTAGGACAAGTAATGTTCCAAGATAATATGTGGACCGGACTCCTTTTTATGGCAGGTATCTTCTGGGGTGCTTATGCCGAAGGTTTCCCTACGGTTGCGTGGGGTGCGGTGGTTGGTTTGGTGGTATCTACCCTCGCCGGCTATCTTCTTCAGCTTCCCGATAAGAAAGGGGCTCAAGGTCTCTGGGGCTTCAACGGTGTATTAGTGGGATGCGCTTTTCCTACCTTCCTCGGCAATACAATATGGATGTGGATAGCGCTTGTTATCTGTTCGGCAATGACCACATGGGTCCAGTCAGGTTTGGATAATGTCTTCGGGAGATGGAAACTATCCGCTTTCACTTTTCCCTTCGTGCTTTCCACATGGTTCTTCCTTCTTGCAGGAAGAATATTTCATGGGATGCCGGCTGAATATATGGGTAGCCCCGAGCTTCCTCATGACGTACATACGGCACTTAATGCAGGTTTTGGAGATCTTGTAGTCTACTGGCTTAAAGGTATTTCCCAGGTTTTCCTAATCAATAACTGGGTGACCGGTATCTTCTTCCTTGCCGCGCTTGCGGTATCTTCCATTCGTGCTGCCGTATGGGCAGCCATAGCATCTGCAATAGCTCTCGCTACAGCGATATTATGGCAGGCTCCCGGAGCGGACATAGCGGAGGGTCTTTACGGTTTCAGCGCCGTATTGACAGGTATCGCGCTCGGTGCCACTTTCTGTAATTTCTCTTGGAAATCCGCTATCTGGGCGGTCATCGGAATTTTCATCACTGTCATCATACAGGCGGCGATGAATGCCTTCTTCTCCCCCATGGGTCTGCCTACCTTGACCGGTCCCTTCTGTATCGGCACTTGGATCTTCCTCCTTCCCGCCTATCAGATGTTTGCTCCTAAGGCTGATAATTGATCTTATCCTGCCGCTTTTCAATCATAAATTCATCTACGTTATCAATACAGAAATATGGCTGATATAACAAAGCAGAATATCAATGATATGTCTCTTACGTGGAGACATTATTATATTGTTGCTGTGGCATCGCTCGGGCAGCTGATTGGTACGGCTGTCGCTACAGTTGCCGGGGTGATTATACCCATGCTTAATATTCTTGCTCATCCCGAATTATCTACTTTTATGCAGGGACTCATAGGATGTGTGGATCTGATAGGTATAGCTATCGGGTCGGTCATCTTCGGCTCTCTCAGTGACCGATACGGCTATCTCTTCTTCTTCCGATTCTGTCCTGCCCTCATATTAGTGGCATCTTTAATCTCTATCTTTATTCCGAATGTAGCTGTCCTTACAGTCTGCCTCTTCCTCGTAGGATTAGGTATCGGTGGAGAATACTCGCTCGACTCCGGCTATGTTTCTATTCTTATGCCTGTACGCTATCGCGCACTCATGGTCGGAGTGACCAAGACTGCATCTGCTTTGGGTAATATTCTGGCGGCTGCTCTCTGCTTCTGGATTATTCTTGATACTAAGAATCCTAAGGACTGGCACTCTCTGATGTGGATTGTTGCGGGAATTGCTGCCTTGATGTTGCTATTGCGTGTCAAATGGTATGAGTCTCCTAACTGGTTGCTTAATCATGGCGAGAAAGAAGCGGCTGAAAAAGCTACTGAAGACTTTCTCGGGAAAGATGTATATCTTCCTGAGCCAGATCCTCAGGCACCCGGTGCCGCTCCCGCTGTTTCTACAAAGCAAGCTTTGAAGAAACAGAATGAATCTCTATTCTCCTTTATTATCAATAACGGAAAACGAGTGATTCTGAGCGGTGTTCCCTGGGCATGCGAAGGATTAGGAGTATATGGTATTGGTGTCTTTCTCCCGATTCTGGTGATGGCGTTAGGATTGCAGCATGTCGAGCCACATGAAGCGGAGATTCTTCATGTAGCCTCTTCCGTAGAGATCACACTATGGATCAGCTGTATCATGCTCCCCGGCTTTATCCTCGGTCTTTGGCTTATTAATAGGAAGAAGAGTATTACAGCCATCCAATCTGTTGGGTTCTGGCTATGTGCCGCTACTTTGGTGATCCTGCTCCTCTCCTATCATTTCAACTGGAACAAATGGATATCTATCGGCGCATTCATGGGCTTTGAGCTTTTCCTCAATATGGGACCGCATCTTATCACATACGTTCTTCCTCCGAAAGTATACCCGGTGGAGACTCGTGGTGAGGGAGTCGGTATAGCAGCCGCCATTGGTAAGATAGGCGCGGTAATCGGTGTATTCTGCATCCCAATGCTTCTCAAGGGAGGAGGCGCCTCATTAGTTTTAATCGTTTCTATAATCGTGATGGCAGCAGGCGCGATCATCACAAATATCTACGGCCATCTCGTACAGGATAACGAAAAGAAACAGGGATCGAATCAATAGCTTATAGAATATAGTATACTATACTTTTATACATTTATATAAAACATGTCCATAACTTGCTGATTTGTCAGCGAAGTTATGGACTATTTATATTGTGCGAAAAGAGGCAATTAACGAGATAATTCTTCAATAACGGCAACTGCTTCTGCCTGATTTTCTTCTGTGGCTCCGACTTTTGCAAAACGCACTATCCCATCCTTATCTATAACAATAGTCAAAGGGAATCCTTCTTTTCTAACAAGAGCAACTAAATCCGACGCCTCTTGAAGATGTATCCACGTAAATTTAGTTTGAGGTGTACGTCCATGATAACCATACAACAGTTTATCACCATATTATCTTCTTTTACTGATATATTCACGATTTACTCGATATACAAGCACTCCATACAGAACAGCGAAAATAATTGTAAATAAGGCTGCCACTCCTTTGAGAAGCAATACATTTAGATCAGAAAGTTGCTTCACCCAAATCACCCTAACCAACAGGAGGGCGATCGTGATTGAAATGAATATGACTGCACAGTATTTTAATTTTCTATTAGCTGGTTTATTATATAAATTTTTTATTTCGTCATGCGGACCAATTTCAATCATTCCCATAAGACCATAATAAACTTTAATTTTGTAATCAGCTTCCAATTGGTTATTTCAATAATCTCCTCTCATCATCACTTTCCAATACACTCATCTGATGAATAGCGATTTGGTTGAGTTTGATAAGTCTTTCGGATTGCGGAAGTCCCTGCTCGATGAATACAGCATTAAGGCTTTCCATATTGGAGAGGCATATGAGTTCGTTGATCGATGCATAATCGCGGATATTCCCCTTCAATTCAGGATTAACCTCACGCCATTGTTTCGCAGTCATTCCGAACAT
>JAAVFG010000049.1 GCA_014800895.1 Bacteroidales bacterium | reverse complement strand
GCGTATCGTTCTCTATGGTTTTTGCCTACAGTAGATCTGCCTTATTCCATGCTTGAATATCCTGAAAATTTAAGATAAATTTATTCAAAAACTTTTAATAGTACAAATGTACGACAGTAAGATCCGGATGGTAGCCGCGGAGCGGCGAGTCCTTGGTTAACCGTGGGTAAGGCGGAACGCCGCAGCCCACGGATCTACACCTCGCGCATCTCGGCGGCCGCGGAGCGGTCGGTCTTCCATTACATCAGCTAATGTGGTAACAAAAACCCACCGCTCCGCGGCTTGCATTGAGGAAGCCGGGAGGCTCCCGCCCCCAGTGCGCCGCTGATTCCTGTCCTACTGTCCTACTGTCTAAAGAGATTGCGGAAGCCGGGAGGCTCCCGCCCCCAGTGCGCCGTCAATTCATTCCTTCTCTCCTGTCTAAAATAACTACTGTCCTACTGTCCTCCTGTCTAAAATAACTACTGTCCTATTGTCTAAAAAAATCCTGTCCTACTGTCTAAAAAATCCTGTCCTACTGTCTCAGAAGCATCTGATTCCCCTGCAGTCTAAAAAATTTTACCTATATTTGTATCCATGAAATTTTCTGACATCCCGGGTCATCTCTCTGTCAAACATGACCTCCGCACTCTCGCCGATTCCAACCGTATGCCGCATGCCATAATGCTCTGCGGTCCCTCCGGTATCGGCAAGATGATGCTTGCCCGCGCTTTCGTGAATTATGTCCACTGCACCGACCGCCGCGATGGCGAGCCATGCGGCAAGTGCGCCGCATGCCGCCAGCATGCCTCTTTCAATAATCCCGACACTTTCTTCATCTATCCTATCGTGAAGAGCGAGGCGAAGAAGATACTCTTATCTTCCGACCGTATAGAGCAATGGAAGGAGATGCTCACCAATTTCCCTACCATGCAGCCGGAGAAATGGAACGAGCTGATCGAGGCGGGCAACTCCCAACCAATTATCTATGTCAATGATGCTCAGGCAATCGTGCAACATGAGGCATTGTCTAATTATGCGTCGGATTATAAATTTTTTATCATCTGGCTTCCGGAACGCCTCCAGACGGCTGCCGCCAACAAATTGCTGAAAGTAATCGAGGAACCTTCGCCGGGCACGGTCTTTATCCTGGTCTCGAATGAGGATAGCAAGGTATTGCCTACGATCTCCTCCCGCACGCGGCGTTTCAACATGACGCCCCTCTCGCGCGAAGAGATTGAGAAGTATATGATGGAGCGTTACGGCATGAAGGATTACGAGGCGTTCGAGCTGAGCAAGCTGGCGGAGGGGAGGCTCTCGAAGGCGGATGAAGTGGCTGGATTCTCGGAGGAGAAGGAGGAGTTTGAGGCTCTCTACCGCGACATCATGCGCAATGCCTATGCCAAGAAATTAGGGATGCTGCGCAATCTCAGCGAGCGGGCGGCGGCGTTCGGCAGGGAGAAGCTGCTGCGCTTCCTCGACTATATGGGGAGGCTGACGCGCGAGAATTTCATCTTCAACATGAAGATGCCTCAGCTGTCGGTGATGACGCGCTCGGAGGAGGAGTTTTCGAAGCGGTTCTCCCCTTTCATCAATCATACGAATGTGGAGGAGATGATAGCGGAGATAGGGAGGGCTCAGAATGAAGTGGCGCGCAATGCGAATGCGAAGATAGTGCTCTTCGATCTCTTTCTGCTGCTGATCATTCTCCTGCTGCGGAAGCCGAAGTAGCGGCTCTACTATTGATAATATAATAATTTTGATTATCTTTGTGCCCGACCGGGGGCGCACCGGGGGCGGGAGCCTCCCGGCTTCTGCTAAATGAAATAAAATTATAAAACTGATATATGAAACCTACTTTATTTATTCTTGCTGCCGGCATGGGCAGCCGTTACGGCGGTCTCAAACAGCTGGACGGCGTGGGTCCCAACGGGGAGACTATCATGGATTATTCCGTCTATGACGCCCTTAAGGCGGGATTCGGTAAGATCGTTTTCGTGATCCGCAAGGATTTCGAAAAGGAATTCCGCGAGAAGATCACCTCCAAATATGAGGGTCATGTCCCCGTAGAGGTCGTATTCCAGAGCATCGACGCGCTCCCCGAGGGCTTCGAGGCTGACCCGGAGCGCACCAAACCATGGGGTACGGGTCAGGCGGTGCTGATGGGTAAGGATGTTATCCGCGAACCCTTCGCCGTAATCAATGCCGATGACTATTATGGTTCGGACAGTTTCAGGATTCTTGCCGATGCCCTCAAGGAGCTTGACGGCAAAAAGAATGAATACTGCATGGTGGGCTTCAATATCGGCAACACATTGAGCGAGAACGGAGGCGTGAGCCGCGGGCTCTGCACGGTTGACGGCGACGGCTATCTTACGGATGTGACCGAGTGTCACGGCATCGAGCGCAAGGATGGAAAGATCATCCATATTCTTGACGGCAAGGAGGAGCAATTCCCCGAGGATGCCAATGTGTCGATGAATCTCTGGGGGTTCACTCCCGATTACTTCGATTATTCGGAGAAGAAGTTCAAGGATTTCCTCAAAGAGCATGCCAAGGAGCTTAAATCGGAGTTCTACATCCCGACGGTGGTGAATAATCTTATCAAATCGGGGACAATCAGATTGAAGGTGCATCCGACGCCCTCGAAATGGTTTGGTGTCACCTATGCCGCCGACCGTCCCGCCACAGTAGAGATGTTCAGGAAATTGGCAGAGGAGGGTGTATATCCTTCTCCCCTCTTCTGATTAGCTTTGATTAAATTTATCCGGGCATCGAGCCCGGATAAATTTAGCGGAAGCCGGGAGGCTCCCGCCACGGTTATTGCTGATCATGGTCAAAGCCCTGCAAAATTGTAGGAGTCTGCGCCCGTGCAGATGCGCCTTTGGTGCGTCGCTAAAAATACTCTCTCAATCATAATCCTTTATAAACTTTTCTAATGAAACCAAACCTACTTAAGACTTGCGTACCTATCAGCGCACTATTGCTATTGCCCGGTTGTATCGACAAGAATTATGACTTGTCGGATATCGACAAGACTACGCAGATCAATGTCAAGGATCTCGTGGTCCCGGTGAATGTGGAAGCCATCGAGCTTTCCAATATCATCAAACTGGATGATGACAGTCAGATCAAAATCACGGAGATAGACGGCAAGGAGGTATATGCCGTGACCCAGTCGGGCGACTTCTCTTCCGACCCTATCGAGATCGACGGCTTCAAGGCGGACGCTCCGGTGATCGCCCCCACCACAGCGGTGTTCAAGACTTCGCCTGCCAACTCCAACACCCGCGCCACTCTCAGGAGTATCTACACGCTCGACTCTTTCACTCCGCAAATCGTGAATTTCCAGGCGCATAACATCGACGAGAGCATCAAGAGCATCGACGCCCTCACGCTTCATGACCTCGACATCATCATCGAACTGAAGACTTCCGGCGCCGGATCTGATTCCGCCATCTCTTTCCCGGTGCTGACCTTTGATTTCCTCCATGGTCTGACCCTCAAGGATCTCCCCTCAAATTATACTTACGACTCCGCCACCGGTATGCTGACCGTCAGGAATCTGCAGTGTGTCAACAATCGCGCGCAGATAAAAGTGACGGCTACGGCTCTGAATTTCGCCACCTCGCATACCACCTTCAAGGACCATCAGTTTGATTTCAATTCAAATATCGACCTGAAGGATGCCACTATGGAGATCGTGACCACTTATGAGTCTGCTCTGCCGACGCTCCCGACAGCCATATCATTTGACATCAATACAGTGGTGACAGACCTCGAGCCTACCGCTTTCACCGGACGCATCGAGTATAAACTCGAAGGGGATGACATGAATATCGATCCCGTCACCCTCAACGACCTCCCCGATATATTGAAGAACGACAAAACCGATATCCTCCTCACTAATCCGCAGATCTATCTCAACCTCAACAATCCCATGGCGGGATATAATGTGACTATGGAGACCGGACTGGAGATTACCTCCGTAAGAGGGATGGAGCGCACACCCTATTCTCTTGACGCGGGTCAGCTCGTGAAGATCGGTTATGAGTATGGCGAGGCGGGTCCTTACAACTATGTGATCTCTCCCTCCATGCCCTCCACTCCCCTGCCGGAATATAAGGAGCATCTGGCGCATGTCGGTTTCTCATCCCTATCCGATGTATTGACAGGGGATGGACTCCCGGAACAGCTCGACATCAAGCTTCAGAATCCGCAGCTGCCGGAGCAGAAAGTGGTGGATTTCGAGCTCTTCAAGACTATCCCGGGCGTAAAGGGAGAGTATGAATTTTTCGCTCCCCTGGCATTGAAAGAGGGCTCGGCTATATATTACTCCGACTCGGAAGCTGACTGGGGAAGCGAGGATCTTGACAAAATGACAATCACTCATCTTACGGTAGATGCCGACGCCTTCTCCGACATACCGTTAGGCGCCGAAGTGAGCGTCTACCCCATTGACAAGGATGGGAAGCGCATACCGGGCGTGACATGCACCCCCGCCCATGTGGGCGCGGAGGCTGACGGCGAGCATATCACCATGACCGTCGAGGGAGAGATACGTATGCTTGACGGCATCATCTATGAAGCCGTGATGCGTCCCGGAAACGGCGAGGCTATCTCTCCGGAGCAGACTCTCCGCCTCGAGAATATTCGTGCTAAAGTGTCAGGTTATTATCTTACAGACTTCGAGTAATCATGAAATCATATAAAAAATTGGCTCTCTGCGTAGCCCTCTCCGCGGCTACCTTACCCATATACGCGCAGCAACACACCTATTCCGGCTATTTCCTCGACGGATATACCTATGGCTATCAGATGAACCCGGCGTTAGGCAATGAGAAAGGTTTCGTATCCTTCCCTGCTCTGGGCAATCTCAATATCAGCGTGCGCGGCAACCTGCATCTCACCGATCTGCTTTACAACGTGAACGGCAAGACTTCCCTCTTCACCAATCCGGAGGTGGATGCAAAGAAGGCACTGAAGAAATTCGGCAACCGCAACAAGATCGTGGCTAACGAGCAGATCGACATAATATCCGTGGGCTTCAATGCCTGGGACGGATATAACACGGTTTCGCTGTCGGCTATAGCCAATGCGGGCGTGTCGCTCCCCAAATCCTTCTTCGAGCTTGCCAAGGAAGGGATCACCAACAAAACCTATAAAATCAATAACCTGGCGGCGGATGCCAACGCTTACGTTCAGCTTGCCCTCAATCATTCGCGCGACATCAAGGAAGTGCCGGGATTGCGTGTGGGCGCGGCTTTCAAGGTGCTGATAGGTGGTGGCGCGATTCAGGCGAAATTCAATGAAGCCGACCTCACTTTAGGCACTGACAACTGGATAGCGCGAACCAACGCCGATATCTATGCCTCCGTGGGCGGATTGAAATTCAAGGAGAAGACCTATCATCCGGAGGGTAACACCTCGATGAAGCCTTACGACTATGTGTCGGGAGCGGAGGTGGATAATTTCTATATCACCGGTTTCGGTCTCGGTTTTGACCTTGGAGCTACCTATAAGTGGAATGATTTCACTTTCTCTGCGGCGGCGCTCGACCTCGGTTTTTTGCGGTATGGCAAGACGCAGTGGGCTTCTACCGACGGCACGCAGACGATTGAGACCGACGCCTACATATTCAATGTGGACAAGGATGCCGACAATTCATTCAAGAATGAATGGAAGGATATGAAGGATGACCTCTCGCGTCTCTATCAGTTGAAGAATATGGGTCATAAGAATTCTCACACACGCGGACTTGCCGCCACGCTCAATTTCGGCGTGGAGTATGAGCTGCCCTATTACCGCAAGCTGCATTTCGGATTTCTGAATTCCACGCGCATCTACGGACCTTTCACCTCCACCCAGTTCCGGCTCTCGGCGAATGTGGCGCCCGTGAAATGTTTCTCGGCGGATGTGAATATGGGATTAGGGACGTATGGCGCCGACTTCGGCTGGATGCTGAATGTCCACACCACCGGTTTCAACCTCTTCCTCGGTATGGACCATACGTTAGGAAAGCTGGCGAAGCAGGGCGTGCCGTTGAGCTCCAATGCGAGCCTGAACTTCGGCATCAACTTCCCCTTCGGTAGATAATCTGACAGTATAACCTTTTTTTGACAGGAGATCTCTTGCTTAGACAGGAGATCTCTTTTTTTTGACAGTAATTTTTATGACAGTGAACAGGAGAACATTTTTTCTTCTCTTGTTAATTTAATTATATACAGCTATATTTGCATAAAATTAATTGAAATGGGAAAGAGTGTCGGATACCCCATTGGGGAACAGGATTTCAAATCGCTCCGTAATATGGAGTGCGTATATGTCGATAAGACTTCCTTTATCATGAAAATCCTGCAACAACGCTCCAAATATCTCTTCCTTGCCCGTCCCCGGCGCTTTGGCAAGAGCCTCTTCCTTTCCACTCTCCGTTACTTCTTCGAGGGTGAGAGGAAACTCTTCAGAGGACTCGATATTGACAGATATGACTGGAACTGGGAAAAGTATCCGGTACTTTATCTCGACCTCAATACAGACCGCTACTCCGAATCCAAAGGTCTGGATGAGGTGCTTGACAATCTTTTCCGGAAATGGGAGATGACATATGATGTGAAGCCAACTACGGATGATCTGCCACAGAGGTTTAAATCCATTATCAGTGCGGCACATGAAAAAACCGGGAAACAAGTGGTAATTCTTGTGGATGAATATGACAAGCCTCTTGTCGGCAATCTTAACGAGGAGCAGAATTTCAACTATTACAGATCCAAACTTGCTTCTATCTATTCCAATTTCAAAAGTTCGGCGGAGGATATCCGTCTTGTTTTCATCACGGGGGTGAGCCGGTTCAGCAAACTGAGTGTCTTTTCAGATCTCAATAACTTACGCGATATATCATTTTCCGATGATTTTGCCGACATCTGCGGTATCACAAAGCGGGAGTTGCTGGATAATCTGAGCCACGGCATCCACACTCTCGGGTCAGAATACAATATCTCTTTTGAGGATGCATGCATGCGGCTTAAGGAGAATTATGACGGCTATCGATTTGCAAGGAAAGGCAGCGACATCTACAATCCCTGGTCTCTGTTCAATGCAATGGCTGAGGGGAGGATTGGAAGTTATTGGAGCCGGACAGGAATGCCGACTATCATTGCCGAGTCATTAAAAAGAATCAATGCAGATCTGGAGAAAATCCTGAATACGCGCTGCTCTTTCGATACTCTCTCCGGACTGGATCTTGCGAGTCCGAATCCCGTAGCTCTGCTGTATCAGACGGGGTATCTGACCATAAAGAATTATGATATCCGTACAGATATCGTCACACTCGGAATCCCCAATATCGAGGTAAAGAGAGGTTTGCTGGATATTCTACTCCCCTATTATGTGAAAGTACGGCATTCTACTCCGGACACTGTCATATTTGATATAATTGATAGTGTGCGTTCGGGAAAGCCGGAGGAGATGATAAAATATCTTGACATTTTTCTGGCAGGAATACCTTATGAAATGAAAATGGAGAATGAGAACAATCTTCATAATGCCCTCTATATTCTGCTCACCCTGATTGGAATTGAGACACATACGGAAGTGCTTACCTCTGATGGCAGAATCGACATGGTGATTACTACTCCTGACTATATCTATATCATCGAGCTTAAATTCAAGCATGATTCAAGCATAGCGGCGCATCAGATTGAGGAGAAGGGGTATGACCTCCCTTATGCGGCTGACCGGAGGAAGCTTTTCAAGATAGGAGTCAATTTCTCGGCAGACAGCAGACACCTTGACAAGCCGGTGATAAAGGAACGATGAGATTTCCGCGTCCTCTTTTTACAGGAGAACAATTTTTCCAACTTAGTTTTTGACAGGAGGACAGAGGGACATTTTTCCAATATATATTTTGACAGGAGGACAGGGGGACAGGAGAATCCGGATGGCAGCCGCTCCGCAGCGAAGCTGTTTCCGCCAGGGGCTGTGCCCCGGTAAGAGTATAGCCCGCAGCCTGGCAAAGAGGCAGCAATAAAAATCCGGGGGCTCAGGCGTGTAGCCTTACCCCCGGTTAAAACAAAAGACTCGCCGCTCCGCGGCTATCTCCCTGATACGCTACCGCGCTCAGGAAGCGCTATCAGAATTTGAAGGGCATCTTCCCTTTCATCTGCGACATCAGCTTCATCGGATTCTTCATGGAGGCGGTCATCTTCATCACCTTGCGCATGTCCTCAAACTGCTTCAACAATTTGTTGACCTCCTGCAGCGTTGTGCCTGATCCCTTGGCTATGCGCTGACGTCGTGTGCCCTTGATCTGGGTCGGATTCTCCCGCTCCCAGGGAGTCATGGAGTCGATGATAGCCTCGATGCTCTTGAAGGCATCGTCAGGGATATCTATACCCTTCATCATCTTACCCATGCCCGGAATCATGGAAGCGAGATCCTTGAGATTACCCATCTTCTTGATCTGATTGATCTGCGAACGGAAGTCGTTGAAGTCAAATTTATTCTCCTTGAGCTTCTTCGCCATCTTCTCCGCCTCTTTCTGATCATAGATCTCGAGAGCCTTGTTTGCCAAGCCTACGATATCACCCATGCCGAGAATACGGTTTGCCATACCGTCGGGATTGAATTCCATCACGTCATCCATCTTCTCGCCCGTACCGACGAATTTGATGGGCTTATTGACAACGGAACGGATGGAGATTGCCGCACCGCCTCGGGTGTCGCCGTCGAGCTTGGTGAGGATAACGCCGTCGAAGTCGAGTCGGTCGTTGAATGCCTTGGCTGTATTGACGGCATCCTGACCGGTCATGGAGTCGACTACGAAGAGAATCTCCTGAGGCTTCACCGCTTCCTTGATGCCAGCGATCTCATTCATCATCGCCTCATCTACGGCGAGTCGTCCGGCGGTATCTATTATGACAAGATCCTGATGATCCGCCTTCGCCTGAGCGATAGCGTTCTTGGCGATAGCTACGGGATCCTTGCTATCCTCTTCGGTATATACCGGCACATCGATCTGTTCTGCCAATACGCGCAACTGCTCACGCGCCGCGGGACGATATACGTCGGCTCCGACGAGCAACGGACGCTTACCTTTCTTGGATTTGAGTCGCTTGGCAAGCTTGGCGGCGAATGTGGTCTTACCCGCACCCTGCAGACCCGCCATGAGGATGACGGCAGGATTGCCGCTGAGGTTGACATCCACCTGCTCCGAACCCATCAGGGCAACGAGCTCATCGTGGACGATCTTGATCATCAACTCCTTAGGCTTCAAAGAAGTAATCACGTTCTGACCGATCGCCTTCTTCTTTACCTCCTTGACAAAATTGTTTGCCGTAGTATAATTGACATCCGCCTCTGTCAGAGCGCGACGGACGTCCTTCATAGTCTCAGCGATATTGATCTCGCTGATCTTTCCCTCTCCCTTCAGTATCTGAAACGACTTCTCAAGACGTTCAGACAAGCTGTCGAACATTGCCATTTTTCTTGTGTTCTCTTTTTCTAAGTTTTTACTTTATCTTACTTTGTCTTGACCGTTTACTTTTCAAGTGTAGCAAAAACAATATCAATATCAGAGACGGTTGGTAGCCGTATCGGGGAAAATCACCGCCGGCTTGAACTCTCTCGCCTCCTCGGGGGTCATCTGCGCGTATGCCATTATAATTACGATATCGCCGGGCTGCGCCTTGCGGGCTGCGGCGCCGTTGAGGCATATCACTCCGCTCCCCTCTTCGCCTTCAATCACATATGTGTCAAAACGCTCACCGTTGTTATTATTGACGATAAAGACCCTCTCTCCCGGCAGCAGATTCGCCGCCTTGAGAAGAGCGCTGTCAATGGTGATGCTCCCGATATAATTCAGATTCGCCTCGGTCACTGTGACGCGGTGAATCTTTGATTTCATCATTTCTATAAGCATATATCAACGGAATTTGATATTGTCGATCAATCTTACCTTGCCGCAATAGACTGTAATACATCCCTGTATCTCGGGGCTCTCCTCCCAGTTCTCCACGGGGAGAAGGGTGCGTGCATCCACAATCTCGAGATATTCCGTCTCCAGACCGGCGTTGGCATTGACGGCATTGACTATCATGTCGTGAGTCTCCTTGACCGTATGGCTCTTGGAATATTCCACTCCCTCCTTGAGCGCCTTATAGATAGCGGGCGCTACGGCACGCTGCTCCGGGGTGAGAAGCGCGTTGCGGCTGGAGAGCGCGAGACCGTCGTCGGCACGCTTGATCGGGCACGGGATGATATCTACATCGATCCCCTCGCTCTCCACCATATTCTTGATGACGGCTATCTGCTGGAAATCCTTCTCGCCGAAGTATGCACGGTTGGGGCGGCAGAGCTCGAAGAGACGGCTCACTATCTGAGCCACTCCCTGGAAATGACCGGGGCGGAATTTACCCTCCATCACCTCCGCTGCCGTGCCTAACTCGAAATCCTTCTCATGCACGGCGCCTTTGGGATACATCTCATTCACATCCGGAACAAACGCCACCGACACGCCTCCCTTGGCAAGAAGACGGCAGTCCTCCTCCTCCGTGCGCGGATATGTGGCGAGATCGTCAGGATTATTAAACTGTGTGGGATTGACAAATACACTGACGATCACATCGTCATTCTCCTTTACTGCGCGCTCCACAAGGGAAAGATGTCCTGCATGGAGGGCTCCCATTGTCGGAACGAGGCCTATTGACCTTCCGTTGTTGCGCTCGCGAGCTACGTATGTCTCAAGCTCCGATACCTTATTGATGATTATCATTTTATTCTCGATGATTCGACTTATTAAGACTACATTTTAGTGCAGTCAACAGTATACGCTATGCAAAATTAATCAATTTTTTTTATTAACTTTGCAGAAAGGTTTTTAAATAAGCATTTTTAGCAGTCGGATGTCTTATCTTTCACGGAGAAATTTAAGCGCTTTTTCTTCTTGGAGATAACCCAAGGCTCTGATTTTTAATCATTTAGATTACATACCCTCATTTTGGCTGAAAATAGCTTCCGAAAACCTACTTTAATTTTCAGTTATGGCCAAACCAAGAATTTTATTTTTTTCACAAGAAATCACCCCTTACCTTCCGGCAACGGATAATTCACGTTTCGGTAAAGAGCTTCCCAACGCTATGCAGGGTCGCAAATATGAGGTAAGAACTTTCATGCCCAATTTCGGGGCTATCAACGAGCGCCGCAATCAGCTCCACGAAGTGATTCGTCTCAGCGGTGCGAATATCGTGATTGGCGATGCCGACCATCCCCTTATCATCAAGGTCGCTTCCATGCAGCCTTCAAGAATTCAGGTATATTTCGTGGATAATGATGACTATTTCCAGAAGGAGGATGAAGACAGCGATGATCTCGGCTCCAACCGCGAGGATAATGACGAGCGCGCCATTTTCTATGCCCGCGGCGCTGTGGAGACTGCCGAGAAGCTGCGCTGGGAGCCGGATATGATACAGGTGACCGGATGGATCTCCTCCCTGATACCTCTCTATGTGAAGAAGGTGGTGAACGAAGGACCGGATTTCAAGAAGGCTAAAATCGTATATTCTATCCTCCCCTCCTCAGAGATTGCTCCCGTTGACCCCGCTATTTTTGACAAGATGGCTGAAAACGGCGTGAAAGCGGAGGATATAGCCGCTCTCAAGGAGCTCCCTTTCGATGATAAGATATTCCACCGCATGGCTATCCGCTATGCCGACGGCGTGGTATTCCACGGCGAGGAGGCTGATCCGGCACTGGCTGAAGCCGCCGAGAAACAAGGCATCCCTTATATCACTCTCAAGCCCGGCGAAGAGGCGGCTGAGAAATATGATAATTTATATAAGTCGCTGAGAGGGGAATAAATCCTTTCTCCTAAGACTGTTATTATTAAGATCTTCAACTGTTTACGATAATGAAGACCCGTTTAAACACCGTATTCTATACGGCTCTCTCCCTGATTTTCTCTTCTCTCCTCTTTTCATGCCAGGACGATCTCAGTTCGCAGGGTTCGTCGCTCGTAAAGGGGGAAGTGTCTATCATCGTGGATTCTATCCCGACAGCCATAAAGGCTGAAAGCGTGGATTATAATGCGTATGACGCGCGCTCTACGACAAAGCTTCTCGGGCGTGTGAAAGTGCCTGAATATGGCTCTTTGTCATGCACGTTCCTCTCGCAGCTCTACCCCTCCCCTACGTTGGGTATCAGCGACACGGTGCCGGAGGCTTATATCGACTCCATCAAGCTCCTGCTGCAGGTGCCCCGCAAGTCATTTACCGGCGATGCGAATACCCCCCAGCAGGTGAAGGTATACCGGCTTAACAATCAGTTGCCGGCGGATATCACCAATAATGCCGACCCCTCGGCTTATTGCAATACTTCCGACCCGGCGGCGCTTATCGGCTCCTCTACATACACCCTTTCAGGTCTGAACCTGACTGATACGGCATACAAGAATAATACGAGCGTATTTATCCGTGTGCCCTTTCCACGCGAGGAGGCGTTGAGACTCGTGCGCCAATACCGCACGAATCCCGCGATTTTCCAGTGGCCCCAGACTTTCGCCCAAACATTCCCGGGGATATATGTGGAGCAGACTTTCGGAAACGGTTGTATCGGCAATATCGACCAGCTCGGTATCTTCCTCTACTACCGCGTGGACAAGAAGGAGAGCGTGAAAGATCCCGATTCTGAGGAGATGACCACAACGACCGTGATCAAACGCGACTCCGTGTGTGTCTTCACCGGCACTCCCGAAGTGATATCCTCCAACGTGATAAAGCTTAATCTTTCCGACAAACTGAAAGATATGGCTGCCTCCGGAAAGTCAATCATCACTACCCCCGGCGGCTATCTCACCGATATCACTTTCCCCGCCAAGGAGATACTTGACAGATATAATCAGAACAGCTCGCGTCTTACCGTTGTCTCTTCCCTCTCCATGGAGATTCCCGCAGAGGAGATCAAGAACGACTACGGCATCGGCGTGGCTCCTTACCTGCTCATGGTAAAGAAAGCTGACCGGGAGAAGTTCTTCCAGAATAACTCCCTTCCTGATGAGGTGACGACTTTCACGGCGCCTTATAATGCAGCGAAGAAGTCTTATTCCTTCACCACACTCCGCACTTACATCCTCTCCCTCATCGAGAAAGGGGAGATCACGCCGGAGGATACGGAGTTCTCCCTCGTGCCTGTGGACATCACTTCGGAGAATGTGACAAATTATGACAATACGATCACTACCTATGTGACCCGATGCGCCAATTATATCTCCAAGCCGACGATGACTCTGCTCGATACCGAGAATACTATCATTAACTTCACCTATACTAAACAGGAGATAGAATGATGCGCACTCCCCTCCTTCTCTCCCTTCTCCTCCTTCTGGCAGGATGCGGCGCAAAGGGGTCGGCGGCATCTGCCGATACGCTATCCCCTGACTCTCTCTCATCTATTGCCGCCGAGCCGGCATATCCGGGCGATATCACCCTCCTCTTTGCCGGGGATGCGATGCAGCATCAGGCGCAACTTGACCAGGCTAAACTGAGAGGGGGAGGCAAGAGATATGACTATTCACAATGTTTCGACCTCATAGCCCCCACCATTAAGGAGGCGGATTATGCGGTGGTAAATCTGGAAGTTCCCTTGGGGGGAGGTCCCGTATATCGCGGCTATCCCTGCTTCTCGGCTCCAGATTCTTACGCGGAGGCTCTTAAAGAAGCGGGGTTCGATCTCTTCCTGACTGCCAACAACCATTGTCTGGACAGCGGGATGAAAGCGGCACGGCGCACTCTCTCCGCTCTCGACAGTCTGAAACTGGATCATACGGGGACATTCACCGACTCGTTAGCGCGACTGAAAGAGGTGCCGCTCATCAAGGATATCAAGGGATACAAAGTGGCGTTTCTCAATTACACCTACGGCACTAACGGCATCCCGGCGCGTGACGGCATGGAGGTGGCGCTGATCGACCGCGACCGCATGGCGAAGGAGATAGCCCTGGCAAAAGAGAAAGGCGCGGAGATAATAGTGACTACAATCCACTGGGGGGTGGAGTATGTGCTGACGCAGAATAAGAATCAGGAGTCGCTGGCGCAATTCCTACTCGATCAGGGAGTGGATCTCGTGATAGGCTCTCACCCCCATGTCATACAGCCCATGATGGTGGTCGAAAATGAGAAGACCGGCAAGAAGGGTCTGGTGGTATATTCATTAGGCAATTTCATCTCCAACATGAAGACTGCCGACACACGCGGCGGCGCGTTGGTGAGGGCGGTGATCGGACGTGATGAGACGGGCAAGGCGGTGTTTAAAAGCGCCGATTATGATACTTTCCTCTCCGCCAAACCGACAGGACGCGGGGATAACTACCGCGTGATACCTTCTTGGATGAAGGATAGCATACCGGCGGGACAGCGCGAGCATTGGAATATCTTCAACCGCGGAGCGGAGAAGATATTTGAGCGCTATAACGTAGATGTCCCGCGAGGACATCAGGATTGATCAAGCCCTTGGCGAGAGGGGATATTCGCCTCTTTAATTTACCAAAGGATTGATTGCCCTAAAGATAGAAAATATTTTAGACAATGATACAGACTAATAACCTGAGCATGCAGTTTGGAAAGCGCGTGCTCTTCCAGGATGTGAATCTCACATTCACCCCGGGCCATTGCTATGGCATCATCGGCGCTAACGGCGCGGGAAAATCTACCCTGATGAAGATACTTTCGGGTCAGCTGACCCCGACTTCCGGCACTGTAGTTTTCGGTCCCGGCGAGCGTCTCTCGGTATTGAGTCAGGATCACTTCGAGTTTGACGACTGCACCGTTATCGACACTGTTCTGCGCGGACACACCGTGCTTTACGATATCATGCAGGAGAAAGACGCCATCTACGCAAAGGAGGACTTCACTGACGCCGACGGTATCCGTGCCGCCGAACTGGAGGAGAAATTCGCCGAGCTCGAGGGATGGAACGCCGAAAGCGATGCCGCCGCGCTCCTTTCAGGTCTCGGCATCAAGGAGGATCGCCATTACATGCTCATGCGCGATATGAGTGCGAATGAGAAGGTGCGTGTGCTCCTCGCCAAGGCTCTCTTCGGAAATCCTGACAACCTCCTCCTCGACGAGCCTACCAATGACCTTGACCTCGAGACTGTGGCTTGGCTCGAGAATTATCTTGCCAATTTCGAGAATACGGTGCTTGTGGTCTCTCACGACCGCCACTTCCTCAATGCTGTCAGCACTCACACACTCGATATCGACTATAACAAGATCTCACTTTTCGCCGGCAACTACGACTTCTGGTATCAGTCGTCCCAGTTGGCTCTCCGCCAGCAGCAGGCAGCCAACAAGAAGGCGGAGGAGAAGCGTAAGGAGCTCCTTGAATTCATCCAGCGTTTCAGCGCCAACGTGGCTAAGAGCAAGCAGACCACTTCGCGCAAGAAGATGCTTGAGAAGCTGAATGTGGAGGAGATCCAGCCCTCTACACGTCGCTACCCGGGTATCATCTTCACTCCTAACCGCGAGGTCGGCAACAAGATTCTTGAGGTGAAGGGTCTGAAGGCTACCGTGGATGGCGAGGTGCTCTTCGATGATGTCAATTTCCAGGTGGAGAAGGGTGACAAGATCGCGTTCCTTTCACGCGATCCGCGTGCGATGACCGCATTCTTCGAGATAATCATGGGCAACCGTATCCCTGACGCCGGAAGCTATGAGTGGGGACAGACCATCACCAATGCCTACCTCCCCTTGGACAACAGCCAGTTCTTTGAGTCAGACCTCAATCTGGTCGACTGGCTCTGTCAGTACAGTTCAGACTCATCCGAGATATATCTCAAGGGCTTCTTAGGCAAGATGCTCTTCTCCGGCGAAGAGGTGCTCAAGAAGGCGAATGTGCTTTCCGGAGGTGAGAAGATACGCTGTATGATCGCCCGCATGATGCTTACAGACGCCAACACATTGGTGCTTGACTCTCCGACAAACCATCTTGACCTTGAATCTATCCAGGCATTCAACAATACGCTCCAGAATTTCAAAGGCGTGATACTGATGGCGAGTCATGACCACGAGTTCATTCAGACCGTATGCAACCGTATGATCGAGCTAACGCCTAACGGCATCATCGACAAGATGATGGATTATGACGATTACATCACTGACGAGAAGGTAGCGGCAGCTAAGGAGAGATTGTATCCCGCCCCCAAGCAATAAAAATTTAAAAATGCACAAATGGTAAAGCATATAGTAACATTCAAATTCAAGGGCGACGAAGCAGTGCGCCGTGAATATGCAGAGAGATTTAAAGCGGCTCTAATGTCGCTCCCCGCCGTAATTCCCTGTCTGGAATCAATGGAGGTAGGTATCAACGAGAATCCTGCTGAAACATGGGATCTCGTATTGACAGCCGTAGTTCCGACCATGGCGGATGTAGATGTTTACGCAAAGCATCCCGCACATGTGGCTGCAGCCGCAATCATAGCCCCCGTCAAGGACTCCCGCGCCTGCGTAGACTATGAAATATAAGAGGAACATATAAAATTACGCTATCCCTCAAATCTCTATTTAGAAGCATATGAAATTAGGCTCCATCCACTAAAATTTCTTATTGGATGGAGCCTAAATATTTTCTATTGACCCTAATTTCTTATCAAACTCAGATCAATATCAGGAATAATTAAATCTTGAAGTTTTTCCTGAATCAGGAAACCCATATATAACGGAATAGTCAAAATATCTCCTTCCCGACCTACATTATACTGCCCCAACTTTATACCATTGTTTACGTGATATATTTGTTTGTTTTTTAGAATAGAGGACATGCTCTTAGCTTTGCCGCTTTTCGCTTTAATTTCAATCAACACACATTCCCCTTTAAATCTAACCAAGAAATCAATCTCAAGACCGGAGTCCTTATGAAAATAATAAAGCTTTTGATCTGATTTACATAAAAAATCAGCCATAAGATTTTCATATATCGCCCCTTTATATCCAAGGAGATTCCCCCTTAAAATATCCGCTTGAGTACCATAATCCAACATCCCCATCAATATCCCTATATCAGTAGTATAGACCTTGAAACAATCTTGAATTGCATTCCCACTCAATGGGAGTGCCGGGATTGAAGTATTATAGCATCTTTCTGCAATACCCGCATCCTCCAACCATTGAAGGCTACCAAGATATTGAGACGAACGTCCTCCTTTTTTAACAACTGAATATTGGAACTTCTTATTTTCCTTTGCCAATTGCTTTGGTATAGATTCAAAGCATTCACGTATATGGGGTTTATCCGCATCATCTGCATATTTAACCATATCTTCTATATATTCGGCAATAAGACTTTGTTGTGTTTTATAAATCAGCTCTATATTCTTTGTTTCAAGAAAACAGTTAACCACCTCCGGAAGACCTCCGACTATGACATATCTATAAAGCAATTCCATCATGGCCTTATGAATACCTTCCGGAACAGCCTCCTCGCGTTCGAAACATGATTTTATCACATCTATTATAGACGATTGAATGCCATTAGCCCATAAAAATTCTTCAAAATCCAAGGGATGCATTTCAACAATAGTTTCATAACCTACCGGAACAGAATCCTCTCCTTCCTTCCCCTTATTTTTTCGGTTTCCATATCCTTGAACACCTAAAAGGGAACCTGTGGCTATCACATCAAAACGGCCATCTATTTGAAATGATTTCAGAGCTGTCCTCGCCTCCTTACATTCTTGGATTTCATCCAGAATAATACACGTACGTCCGCTAACAAACCGACTATTATTTATTAATGCAGAAAGATTCAGAATTATCGTATCAACATCCAAATTGCCTTTAAATGCTAACTTCTTGTCCGGCTCAAGAATGAAATTCATATACACGACATTATCATAATTCTCCTCCGCAAATTTACGAACAATATAAGTCTTTCCACATTGACGCACACCCTTTATAACTAAAGGTTTTCGTCCCAAAGTATTTTTCCAAGAAGATAAATAATTATATATCTTTCTCTTAAGCATCTGGATTAGAATATCTTATAATTATAAATTTATGCAAATTTACATTTTTTTAAACGAATAAACAAGTAATCCCTACAATTTTTCAAGGGAATAGACAAGGATTAATTACACTTTTTCAAGGGAATAGACAAGGATTGACTACACTTTTTCAAGGGAATCAGGCATTCCCTTCCTCTTTTTCCATCAGTTCCAACAGGCGCATTTCCCCTTCATCTATCTTATCGATGAGCTGCGACATCTTTTCCCCTGCCTCTACTATCTCCTGAGGAGACATCTCGCCGGATGACATACGGGTCTCAAGCTCAGATTTCTCCTTTTCAAGCTCGGGGAGCAGTTTCTCCAGCTCCTCCTTCTCTTTTTTCTCCTTGAAAGATAGTTTTACCTTTGCGGGCGTCTGTCGCCGCGAGGCGCTGCCTGTGACAGTCTCGGGAGTATTTCCTTTCTTTCTCTCCTCTGCCTCCTTAATAAGACGTTCCTGCTCCTTGCGCTCCTTCTCCTCCTCAGCGACACAATGGCGATAAGTGGAATAATCTCCCGGAAAATCGCGTACTTCCCCGTCGCCCTTGAAGACAAAGAGATGATCTACAATGCGGTCGAGGAAGAAACGGTCGTGACTCACAACAATCACACATCCCTTGAAATTTACAAGATAATCCTCCAATACGGCGAGAGTCATGATATCCAGATCATTGGTGGGCTCATCAAGAATCAGGAAATTGGGATTGCGCATCAGCACTGTGGCGAGGTATAGACGCCGTCTCTCACCTCCACTAAGCTTAGCTATATATTTCTGCTGGGTCTGGGGAGTGAAGAGAAACTGAGAGAGGAAAGCCGAGGCAGTGAGAGTGGTCTTATCATCGATACGCACCACCTCCGCTATCTCACGCACTGCATCTATCACCTTCTTACGCTCATCAAAGCCGGTCATCCCCTCCTGCGAATAATACCCCCAGCGGACAGTCTCTCCGATATCAAATGATCCCGAGTCGGGTTGCAACTCCCCCAAGAGGAGCTTTATGAACGTGGATTTACCGGCTCCGTTATCCCCTACTATACCTACTTTCTCATATCGGGCGAAGTCGTAGCTCCAGCCGTTGAGTATCTTCTTATCCCCGAAACTTTTCTTTACATCTCGCGCCTCAAATATTTTAGAGCCGATATAGCTTGACTTGACATTAAGAGCCACATCGCGCGAGCGCAGGTCGACGCGGCTTTTCTCCTCAAGCTGATGGAAATTATCTATACGGTATTTTGCTTTCGAGCCTCTTGCCTGGGGCTGACGGCGCATCCATTCGCGCTCGGTGCGCAGGAGATTCTTTACCTTCGCCAGCTCTGCCGACATATTCTCCATCCTCTCCTCGCGCTTCTGTAGATAATAGTCATAATTACCTTGATAGGAATATGCCTGCCCGCGGTCAATCTCAATGATACGGTTACAGACGTTATCAAGGAAATAGCGGTCATGGGTGACCATCAGAAGGGTAGTCTTCTGACGGGTAAGGTAATTTTCGAGCCATTCGATCATCCAGATATCCAGATGGTTGGTGGGCTCGTCAAGAATAAGCATATCAGGCTTTCCCATCAGCACTTTAGCCAATGCCACTCTTTTCGCCTGCCCTCCGGAGAGCTGTCGCAAGGGGGCGTCAACATCAGTGATGCGGAACTGATAGAGAAGCTGGCGGGCAAGGTCAGGACCGGTCCATTGATCCTCCTCCGTCGCCCCGGAAGCGGTATATTCAAGCACGCTCATGTCGGAGTCCATAGGAGGTAATTGCTCCAGATAGCCTACACGTATGCCGTTGCGGAACACTACGTTACCCGAATCATAATCCTCCTTGCCGGCTATGATATTCAGAAAGGTGGTTTTGCCGGCGCCGTTGGGAGCGATAATGCCGATTTTGTCTCCTTGAAAGACACCCAACGTGAGGTCTTCAAAGAGGATACGGTCGCCGTAGGATTTGGTCAGTTTCTCTATCTGAAGGTAGCTTTCCATTCTTTCAAATGATTTATACGTGTAGCGGAAACAGGCTCCGCGGAGTTGCGAAGCCTGCATTATAGGATTAAAAAAAATATTTTATACTGCGGCGATAGCCTCGATCTCCACCAATGCCTGCTTGGGCAATTCCTTTACGGCGAATGCGGCGCGCGCGGGGAAGACAGCCTTAAACTCCTCGGCATATACTTCATTCATAGGTCCGAAGAGGGACATATCGGCGAGAAGCACGGTAGTCTTGACCACATTATCAAGCGACGCTCCCTCCGCTTCGAGGATAGCCTTGATATTTGCAATGCTCTGGCGTGTCTGCTCCTTGATATCGGAAGGCATCTCGCCTGTGGCGGCATTGATGGGAAGCTGTCCTGACACAAAAATCATATTGCCGGCTTTCACTGCCTGGCTGTAAGGTCCGATCGCGCCCGGAGCCTTGTCTGTCTTAACCTCTTTTTTCATAATCTATATATCTATAATTAAGGCTCCATATCAGAATGGAGCCTATCGTAGAGCCGCGAATGGGACTCGAACCCATGACCTTTTCGTTACGAATGAAATGCTCTACCAACTGAGCTATTGCGGCTTGAAAGGAGTATTGCCGGGACATCTCTCCTTGTCTATGACAAAATTAATAAAAATTCCCGATAAAATCGTCTCTTTTTAAATTTTTTATACCTATCCTCCCTTTTCTTATCCATCAGGAGGATTGGAGATATAGAAAGTTACTTATCCAAAAGATCGGGACGGAGTCGGCGTGTGCGCTCGAGCGCCTGTTCATACCGCCATTCGGCTATCTTG
This sequence comes from Bacteroidales bacterium, assembly GCA_014800895.1. Classification (GTDB taxonomy): domain Bacteria; phylum Bacteroidota; class Bacteroidia; order Bacteroidales; family Muribaculaceae; genus Lepagella. Next base: position 90,202 of record JAAVFG010000049.1, on the reverse strand, counting down.
GCTTCATGTCCCGAAAGAAGGATATCAGGTACTTTCCACCCTTTATATTCCGCAGGTCGGGAATAAACAGGAGGAGCCAACAGGTTATCCTGAAATGAATCCGATAATGCAGACTGCTCGTCGCCTATCACTCCCGGGATAAGACGCACTATGGCATCAGCTATGACCGCCGCCGGCAGTTCGCCGCCGGTAAGCACATAGTCTCCTATTGAAATCTCCTTGGTGATGAGATGCTCGCGTATGCGGTAATCTATCCCTTTGTAATGACCGCAGAGAATTATGATATTATTGAGAAGAGAGAGGGAGTTTGCCATAGGCTGGTCAAACGTTTCCCCATCGGGAGAGGTGAATATCACCTCGTCATATTCCCGCTCCGCCTTCAGGGCTGAGATGCAGGCATCGATAGGCTGGACGGTCATGACCATTCCGGCTTCTCCTCCGAATGGATAGTCGTCTACTTTCCGATGCTTATTGACAGTGTAGTCGCGAAGGTTATGTATCTTTATTTCGGCGTGACCCTTATCCTGAGCGCGCTTCAGGATGGAGCAGTTGATAAATGGCTCCAACATCTCCGGCATCACCGTAATTATATCTATTCTCATCGTATATCCTTTGTTCTGATTATGGTTCCGGCATCAGGAGACCATATACAAAGTTACATTATTTTATCTAAATATGAAAATAGAAGAATTTTTTGTAACTTTACTCCTCACCTACCTAAGAATACATTATGAATTTTATAAAACATTTTTGCGCGATTCTCCTTATTGTCCTTCTCCAGTCGTGTGTCACTGAGGATGAGCCTTCCGGAGCGGCTATCAAGCCCGGCGACACATGTCCGGAGTTTGACATCACTTTGAACGATGGTACTCTCGTTTCCACGGAGGATCTGCGCGGACATATCTCAATAATTGCTTTTTTCAATACCTCCTGTGGTGATTGCCGTGCGGAATTACCGGAGCTTCAGAAAGTATATGATTATATCAGGGTCAATAATCCGGAAGTAAAATTAATATGTATTTCCCGCGAGGAAACAGCTTATTCTATTGAGCGATATTGGAAGGAGAATTCCCTCACCCTCCCCTATTCTGCCCAGCCAGACAGAAATATCTATAACAAATTCGCCACGACCGGGATTCCGAGAGTATATCTCGTGTCTTCTCAGTTGGTAATAACTGATGTTTGGACGGATAATCCGATGGCAACAGCAAATGGAATAATTAACGCATTAACCAATTATTTCCCAAATAATTCTGAATGAGACCCCAATCTGAATAAGGCGATTGTTTGATTGATTTCATCAAACCATATCAGCAAAAAATCTCCCTCTATATGACATTCAAAGCAGTCTTTATAGTTGCCTTGCAGCGAATGTTGTCTATATCTTTCCGGAAGGGGAATTTCATTTTGAAGCATATGGAGAACTTCATTCAAGGCAGCCAGTTTTTTAGGTTGATTCAGAACCCTTTTCACATCCTTTTTAAACTGGCTTGTATATCTGAGTTTTCTCATAGCCCCATTGACTTAAGCATAGCCTCAACACTTGAAGTATCTATCGGTCCTTCAAGTCTACCTCTCTTTGCATCTTCCAAAGATGCTATTGTTATCGCGTTTGGCTCATGATAGACGGCATCCAAGAGGAGATTCTCCACATAATTATCCAGACTGCTTCTGTCCTTAGCTGCAAGTTCCTTTAATTTGTCGAGCAGATACGCGGGAAGATTAAATACCTGGTTTTCCCTTTTCAAAATCAAATCCATATAGAGTATTTGTAAAAGATATCGGCAAATATAAAGTATTTGTTCTATATCTACAAATTATTCACGATGCACGTATGCCGAAACTCTAATGGCATATTTGTAATTATGCAATTTTTAAACTAATTTTGCATATATCTATAACAGAAAGTGAGTAGAGAGATGCGATTAGTGAAACAACTGATGGTAATAATCAATCCCATATCAGGCACACGCTCCAAGAAAGGGATTGACGAAGCGATACGTCATGAGGCCACACATTACGGACTGGCCGTGGATATACGCTTTACCAAAGCGCCGCATCATGCTACAGAATTGGCTAAGGAGGCAATCGAAAAGGGTTATTATGGCGTCATCGCCTGCGGAGGCGACGGCACTGTGAATGAAATAGCGCGCGCCGTAATTGGTAAGGATATCGTCATGGGTATCATCCCTAACGGTTCGGGCAACGGTCTGGCGCGTCATCTTAACCTTCCCATGACTCTCAAGGGAGCAATGAAAGTTATAGCCGCTGATAAAGTGCTTAATGCCGATTACGCCACTGCCAACGGCGAGCCATTCTTCTGTACTTTCGGAATTGGTTTTGATGCCGACGTAACATACAAATTCAGCCGTAGCGGTCGCCGGGGATTGTCCACATATCTCCAGACCACTCTTGACGAGGCGATACAGCATCAGCCCGAAGAGTATAAAATCATGGCTGACGGTCATGTCATCACTGAAGAGGCAACATTAGTGGCTTGTTGTAACGCCTCGCAATACGGTAATAATGCCTATATCGCTCCTACCGCCTCCATAAAGGATGGACTTATCGATATCACTATCATACATAAGGGCTCGCTTCTCCAGTTAGCTTTGGCGGCAATCGATGTATTGGCGGGATTAGTAGGGAAGACGGCAAATGCCTCTACTTTCCGCACACGCACCGTCACTATAGAACGCAAGCAGTCGGGACCGGCTCATCTTGACGGCGAGCCTGCCATGATGGATGCTCTCATCGAGGTGAAGGTTCATCCCGGAGAGCTCAAGCTTTTCTCAAATCCCCGAAAGGAACATTACAGGGCTTTGATGTCGCCCAAGATTCCCTTTATATCTCCCTTTGTCCTTACCATGCAGGATGTAGGTTATAAGGCAATCAATCTGTTCCGCAGATAATCATTGGAAAAATTTTTCGTTGCTTCTGTCACCTTTCACGCGCCGTATGTGTCTTACAATCGAGACGCCTCAAAAGAACAACGTTTAATATTAAAATCTCCAATGATATGCAACAAATATTAGTTCCCATCTTCGTCTGCGTGGTGCTTCCGGTGGCAATCGTGGCAATTATTTTCGCTTCAAGAACAAACAATGATAATAAACGTGCGAAAGTGCTCATCAAGGCAATCGAATCCAACTGCGGAATAGATGCCGACAAACTGGCGGAAGCGCTACAGAGACCCAAGAAAACCGCTCGCGAGATTCTCAACCTTCGTCTGCTCCGCGGTTGCATCTTCTCCTTCATCGGCCTTGCGCTCTGCATAGTAGGTATCGTGTCGCTCTGTATAGGCACAGAGTTCGCAGCTGATCCTGTTACCGTTCCTTTGGTATTCGGCGGAATATCACTTGCAATCGGTTTAAGCTATCTCGTGGTTTACTTCGTGACTCGCAAACAAATCAAAGACTAACTACACAAGGATATGACTCGCGAGCAATTCATATCCCATGTGGAAGCCACACAGAAATCGTTCCGACGTTTTCTTGTGGCTCTCTGCTGTGGTGATAATGCCCTTGCGGATGACATAGCGCAGGAATCCTACATCAAGGGTTACCTCTCCTGCGATTCCTTCTCAAATCCAGAAAAGTTCAGTGCCTGGATTTACAAAATAGGATATAATACTTTTTTAAATCATAAGCGTGGCGAGCGTCTCTCGGTAAACATAGATGATGCAAAAGAAATTCACTCGGATGACAAAGCGGATGTTTCATTTGCATATCAGGACCTATACAAGGCTCTGAAGAATATATCTGCAAAAGAACGTACCTCCATTCTGTTATTCTATATGCAAGGATATTCGATCAAGGAGATTGCCGCGATAGAGGAAATCTCTCAAGATGCCGTGAAGCAACATCTTTCTCGAGGACGCTATCACCTTCGAGGGTTACTTTCCAATAATTAATCAGATGCAATATGGATGATGATAAATTAAAAAGCCTGTTCTCGAACTTTGATCCGGATCTATCGTCCGACTTTCAATTCATGAACAGTCTCCAAAGAAGTCTGAATTCTGTGGAGATAATAAAGCGACATACAGCAGAAGTACGTGCCCGCAACAGGAAAGCCGTTGCCATCGCAGCCTTTGTCGGCTTTATTGTCGGCTTCCTGTGTTCGCTGGCAGTGCCATATCTGACCGAAGCGGTCTCCCACTGGCAGTTGACATTGCCGCAGGATTCCATACTGAATACTTTCGCTACCAACTTCCCAATCATCGCATGGCTCATCATCGGGGGAGCATCAGTGTCGGTCGCCCTCAATTCCTATGACCTCTCATTATCGTTGATGAAGCCTCAAGAGAACAGTACGCATTATTTCAATTTAGACAATTCATAGGTCTTCTCCCGGAGATATTTACCTAAGGCTGCAGGATCTCCCTTGAATTCCGCCTGCTTCTCAGGCATGATCGGCTCTCCGACGGATATATGCATCTCCTTGTTTTTCTTATGATGGAAGAGCTCGCGGGGAAGAAGCAGAGAGCGCAAGGGCCAGCAGGCATGTCCCCAGAAGTTAAACCACCATGTGTTGTTGCCATGGAAATAAATCGGAATCACCGGCACTTTCGCTTTCGCTATAATCTGAAGCACCGAAGGCTGCCACTCCCTGTCAACAAGGAAATTATGACGGTCGCTCTTGCTCATGGCTCCCGCCGGGAAGAACCCTAACGGCTCCCCCTCCTTCAGCTGGCGGATAGCCTCGCGGATACCATTGACCGATACCTTACGCTTATCCTGATCTGCAGATGCCGACTGATCAACAGTGATGAAATTAGGTCCCATCGCAGTGATCTTGCCAAGTATCATATTCACCATCACCTTATATTCGGGGCGATACTTAGTGACCAAGGCAATCAGAGCAATGCCATCTATCGACCCGAAAGGATGATTGCTGACGGTAATGAACGCTCCCTCTTTGAATCGTGCGAGGATATCCTCATTGTCCACCCTCAAAGGCACCTTGAATTCATCCTCTATCAAATGGCGCGCAAATGCCGGTCCCGGATCATGACACCATGTGGAATGGACTCTGTTCACCTCATCAAATTCGAACAGATGCATCACCTTCTTCACAAATTTCTCATGCCCCTGAAGCTTCGGCACCATCTTCATGATATCCTCCGCTGTAAGGACATCAGGACGTATCTCATAATCCTTATATTTCTCGGCGTCAGTCTGAGCAGACTGCTTCTCTTCATTTTCCATAAGCCTTACATTTCATGCGTCCCTATCAGCTGATATAAGCCGCATACCTGTTTATAAAACGTTTGAAGGAGGGAATTTTCATCAATCCATATTCGAAAATAATGAATCCCGCCAGCGCACAGCTGATACCTCCCAATACATCAAGAAGATAATGATGCGAGGTGTAGATGGCGGTAAACCATATGCCTACTGTCACTATTCCCATTGTTATCTTCCATCCTAAGGAGCTTTTAGCCCTGATGGTATAGATGAATGCCACGAATGTATAAGCTGAATGAAGCGAGGGCATCGCGGCAAAGACATTGGAATTTCGTGCATAGAGTCCGTTGAATATGCCAAGCCCGGTCATTTCATCAAAAGCTCCGAGCCCTGCCACATCTCCGGGAGTGCCGGGCACTGCTTCAAATCCGTGAAGCGCCACATACCATGGCGGTGCCGCAGGATGGACGTAATAAAGTCCGAAACCAATGAGATTGACCAATAAAAAGACAAGAGCGAAATGTAGATAAGGTTTTCGCTTGCCGGTGAAATAGAGCCATAACCCATAAAAGATCGGAAGCGGCACCCAGCAGAGATAAAAGACGCCTGCCATAAAATCCATGAACGTCGACTTATGTATGGCAAAGTATTCGTTCAGAGTCAGCCTCGTACCATCTGCTACGGTGATACCGAAAAGGGATTTCTCCGTATCGTAAAGTCCCTTTACATCTACAGGATTCACCTCATAATTGGGAAGAAGATTCATCCAGTCGTAGGAGATTCCGAAAATAATGAATGGAAGAATAGCGACTGTCAGCTTCCGAGTGGAGGGACAGGCGAAATATAGTCCGGCGATAAGGAGCGCAAGCACTATATGCTCGGCGCGGAACCCTATAAAAAGGATTGTCACTGCAAGCCAGAAGATAAGTCCGCAGCAACAGAGGATGGTCTCTCTCAGTGTAGGGGGATTGTATTTCATTCCTCTTACTGTTTCTTATTCTTGAGTTGTTTGCCGGAATATGCTATGCGGGCAGCGGCTGTGAGGTTAGCGAAAATCGCTATCAGCAACATGGCATAGATAAGTACGGCATCCGCCCATTCCACTCCGCACTGTCCGAGAATACCGGTGACAAGGGCTCCGAGAGCGGTCACCACCACTCTTTCGGGACGCTGCATGAAACCGATCTTACATTCCAGTCCCAATCCTTCCGCACGCGCGCGGACATAGCTTACCATTATGCTGCCGATTACTGCAAGATATGTGATAAGCGCCGCTCCAAGATTGCCGGAAGAGAGGAAGAAGAAGGAGATACCTCCCAATGTGAAGAGTTCGCAATAACGGTCGAGGACAGAGTCATACATAGCGCCGAAAGTGGATGCCATCCCGCCTATACGTGCCACCTGACCGTCAAGCATATCAAACAGCGAGAAACCTATGATCAGACCTCCCGCCCATGTCACCAATGTATATGGTATTTCTCCGGTGGCGCTTGCCTGAGCTCCGGCTATCACAAAAAGGATCGCCGCAGCTATATTTCCCAAAAGACCTATGGTAGTCACCATGTTAGGAGTCATCCCGATAGCAATAAGACCTTTCACTATAGGATTGATCACTACATAAATTCCCTTCTGAAGTTTATCCCGTAAGCTCTTTGCTGTAGTCTTTATATTCATTTTCTCTTTTCCTGATACGGATTTATTTACTTTATATAGCGTGATTAATTATTTTCCTCCTTAGTCTGAGGCGCGAGAAAGGGTATTCTCTCCAGCAGCCCCACGATTCTGTTGTCAAATTTTGTATTGCGGAATACAAAGTAACGCTGCATGAGGAAATTCCAAGCCAGAGACACGATAAGAGATGTAAGGAGACGGGCTGCCGCAAAATATCCATCCGGACGGAACCCGAGCTCTTCCAGCAATGTCCATTTCTGGAATAAATAATAGAGGAGATGCGTGCCGTAGGAATTAAAGAAGAGAGACCCCGCCCAAACGAATGCAAACTTCACTACCACTGCTTTCCAGGATATTCCCTGCGCATGAAATGTAAAGCGGTAATTTATGATGCAGTTCACTACTCCACCGACAAACGCACCGACTGCTGTGGCGAAGAAAGGTCCGAAGCCCGCCCATGCGAAGAGAGCGAAGCTGATAAGCATATCGGTCCAGGAGGAGCACTGTGAGGAGATGGTGGAGCGCAGAAAAGTAAAAACGAGCGAATCGCTTTTCATCATCTTGGTTGCTGCCGCCTTCCCTTTCTCTTTCATCTGTTGTGCTCGGCTCTCATGATGCTGACTGTTATCTTGCGTCATAATATCAGTAAGTTAAGTGCCATGAGGATAATCACGCTGTAGACACCTGCCAGAATATCGTCTGCCATCATTCCGTAGCCGCGTGGAAGCTTCTCCATGCTCCGTATCCCCAATGGCTTGAAGATATCGAAAAAGCGGAATAGAGCTAACGATACCAATATCTCCCACCATGGTATCTCAGCCACTCCTCCGCAGAGAGGAAGAAGCGAGATCCATTGTCCGACTGTCTCGTCAGCACACGCCGCCACAGGATCCTTACCCCAATATTTCTCGCTCTCCGAGCTTGCCCAAGTCCCGGCTATCCCATAGATGATGACTGCCGAGAGAGTCACAAAGAATGTCACTGAAAAGCTACACCACAGATAGAGAGGCAACCATAAGACTATGGCTACCAAGGCTCCCCATGTGCCGGGGGCTACCGGCAGAAAGCCGGCTCCAAAGGATGTGGCGATTAATTTGGGAAATATCGGAAACGGTTTTCCGGAGATATTTACCGGTCGTCGTGATTTCATGAAGCGGTTTTTATAGATTCTTGTAAAGTTACAAAATATTTTTGATTCAGCTCCATGAAATGCATATTTTATCTATCTCAGTGTGAATATTCTTACTCAAAAGTCTCTTTTCGTTCCCTTTTCTATCTATATCATTTTCGTCCCTCACGCATCAGCGGGAGTCCGGACTCCTCAAGGGAGTAATTGATGAAGTCGTTATATTTCTTGATTTGTTCGATCTGAGGAAGAAGTTGAGCGATGGCGTCCTTCTTACGAAAGAAGCTGTCGGGGAGATGTTGCTCTATCCCGAATTCGCGCGGGCGCACATAGTCTATATATTCCCAATCCTTCTCAAATCCTTTCGGAGCAGTCTTCAGAGGATTCATGCCGACTGTCGGGAAGAACTGTTTGAACTCCTTGCCCTCTACCAATTCAATATACTCCTCGATATTATCACGGATATCCGCGCGGATAAGCCCGAGCATCTTGGTGGGGAGACAATAATTACCTCCGCAGATAAAGGAATTGCCGGGCTCAAGATGAAGATAATATCCGGCAAGAAGTGATTTCTTCCCAAGCGGAGGACAGACGAATATACCGATATGGGTCTTATAAGGGGTCTTATCCTGCGAGAAGCGGGTATCGCGCATCAGACGATAGGTCACATCCGAGGGGCGGAATATAGAGGCGCGGGAATCGACTTTGGTGATAAGATCTATAAATTGCTGTGCCACATTATCGCGCAGAGTGCGTATCTCTTTATACCATTTCTCATTCTCCGAGAGCCATTCGCGGGTATTATTTTTCTTTATTTCCTTAAGGAATTTCAATATCTCTGTTACTTCCATCTTTATTCAATCCTTTTACCTATTATAACACAGAGAGGACTTGATGAGTTACATGCAGCCGTTAAAAACAGATTAATAGCAACGAGAGATTAATATAGTGATGGAATTCAACGAATCGCCACAATATTCTCGTAATCCAAGTTATCAACCTGTGATTATTGATGTCCTAAAAGATTATTGTATCTATAGACTTACTCACGGTCACGAACCTGTAAGCAATGTGTTCCGCCGAGTCTGAACCCTCAGACCACTCAGAATCAAGAGCTTTTCAGAAAGGAAAGGCTCTTTTGCTAAGCGATTAACGTTTGATTAACAAACTTTTCTTGATTTTGAGCGTTGAAATTTTGTAGATAGCAAAATTATCCCTAACTTTGCGCTACGAAATATGGGGTCTGAGTTTCCCCCTTAAAAAAGAAATACTTCGGAGACGAATGTCACGATTTTAGGGGCTGGCGTTAGCCGGTCGGAAAGAGCCTTTTTCGGAGGCTCTTTTTTCGTCTTAGTCCGGAAATATTTTTAATCCCAATCTTCTTCCCTTGCTAACATAAATATTCGGTTCTACAATATCAAACGCAGGATTTACCGTATCGGGATATAAAACATAACGAGAAATAGGATATGCAATTAGGTCTGCAATCTGCAACCCGTTGATATTTTCTGACTTCGCAGAGAAATTAAAGTCATGGATATGACTTTTCATACGTTCTTTAGAACAATACTTAACCCCGGTTTCCAACATTCGGTTATAATAGTCGCGCAAGTTCCTATCTTCTCGCTTACCTCGTTTCTCAACTATTATACGAATTTTTCCATTAGGGTCAACTTCATCAAGATAGAATATACTCCTTTGAATCACGTACGAAAGAGCTATGCCATAAATATCTATCTCACTTCCAAATTTATCTATACAAGGACGCTTAGGCACCGCACAGCATACCACAACATACACTCCCCTTTGGGATAGAAGATTATTTATTCGTATATAAAACCGATTCTTTATTGCGGTATCATTCAGATTTACAAACCTTTTCTGATGTTTGCGAATCTCTCTTGAATGAAAAATTACATTCTCATCGTTCCAAAATTCTCTTTTGATAGAATTTATCTCATTTTCAAAATTGGATAACTTATTTTCTGATACCAACACACCGCATAGGGTAAAAATTGGAAAACCACTATCGAATGAAACGAGATTCTGGTCGCCACATTCGTCTAAGTATAAGTAATATGTAGTGGTATCGTCCTGTTTCATATTAAAATTCAACTGCGAATTTACGAAAATTTCTTGAATTTTTGTCTTTTACACCCCTTATATAACGGTAACTTCGTGTCGTAATTCGCAATACACCATGCCTAAAACTGCTTGCAACATATCGTTCAAAGAGTACATCGGAGATCTTGACTTCGACTGCTCAACGGAGGTTTCAAAATCGTACCACCGTGGAAAAGCTGCCTCAAAGGTCAAGCTACATTCTCAGGAAATATTGCTTGCTCAGGTTGGTTCTCTGCTCGCTATCGAGAACGCCCACCGCAATTTGTTGGATATGGAAGAGGTTGAATAGCAGATTTTTGCTAACTTTGGCATTAATTATGGCACGGTTTAACTCATATATTGATTTTTTAGATCTCTCGGCTGTCATTGATTTTGCCGTGAGAATGGAAAACTATGCCATTATAAGAAAGGAGATTTGTTAAGACCAATTCCATTTCCCCTTATTAACTTTGAGGTCGGATAGTGATCACACCATCCACTACATTTTAATAAAAAACATTGTGTTATATGAAGAAATTATTTTTAATTTCCCTGATTATCGTTCAGTCGTGCATTGTATTTGCGCAGAGTTACTGTGTAAACGACACTCTCGTAAAAGAAATTCGATTTCCTCTTACAGAGCTCGATAAAACCGTATTTTACTATTTCAACAACGAATGGATTCAGGGAGCTAACCCCAGTATGGTTCCTGCCGACTCCATTCAAAAGGCGGAGGTGAAAAATGACAAGTATGGTAATCGTTCACTCTTTCTGACCGTCTCGCCTGAATTTCTTGCACAGATAAAAGCGGACGCAAGAAAACTCTGGTACGGTCCGGACGTCGATTGCAAGTTTCCCGGAGGTAACGGAAAATTCAAAGAATGGATTGCTGAAAATATCAGAATCCCCGAAGGATTCAAGGGTAGCGAAAGAGTATTTGTTAGGGTTACCGTTCATCCGGATGGCTCAATTAGTGACCCGAAGATTATTAGGCGTCCGAGCAAAAACGAAGCAGTTAATCAAGAAGCATTAAGGCTTGCAAATGCATTGCCCAAATTCCGCGTTAAATACTATATTCCGTCGTTAGTGAAAAATTTTTACTGTATGATTCCTATAACATTCAGTGAACCGGGCGCGATATTTATAAGAGGTGATAAAAGCAATTGAATGGAACTACTTTAAGGGCGCACTTGCAATTCTTGTCATTTTTCCTATTCCTTTGGATAGGATAAATTCAACAAGATAAACAAGCTCGTCTTTTACAGCATAAAACGGCTTATGTATCTTCGCGGTACATAAGCCGTTTTTAATGAGTAATATTTCCACCCTTGACCTTTGCGGGAACATCTCTTTACCTCAGCATCCCTTTTCTCCTCCATATTATCAAGAAGATGAGACCGAAGAGCATCCCACCAAGATGTGCGAAGTGGGCTACCGTGGGTTGTGCTCCTCCAACGCCTAATTTGCAAAAGGATAAAAAAACGAAGTCACGCAGACAAAATGCACGACTTCTTTTCCCTTTTAGAGTGCTGGTATCGGGACTAAAACCGACAGCTGCACTTATTTTGATGCAAAGGCACTTATTTTTTTGATATAAAAAACATCAAAAAACAAGAAGATAGATATGCTAATGAATTGCACCCCAAAAGTTTTTTCTAACTTTTGGGGTGCAGTTAATTACGACACAGCCATCATCCGATGGTGTGTATTATCCTTATTACGCCCGCAGGCGACAGGTATTAGTCGATTTCTTCGTCAGCCTCGTAACCGCCCATCTCGCGGATAGCGTTCTTGAGCATGGTGTACTGCTGGAAGAGGTGATTGACAGGCACCTCACCCTTGGTGTAGTCATGCATCGGGCTCTTGAGGAAGAAGCTCAGGAAGCGCTGGATACCATGACGCCCTGCGCGAGCTGCAAGGTCGCTGAGAAGCACGAGGTCAAGACAAAGAGGAGCTGCGAGGATTGAGTCGCGGCAGAGGAAGTTGATCTTGATCTGCATGGGATAGCCCATCCAGCCGAAGATGTCGATGTTATCCCAGCCCTCCTTGTTGTCATTGCGGGGAGGATAGTAGTTGATACGTACCTTGTGGTAATACTGAGTGTCCTCATCATTGCCATGACCATAGAGATCGGGCTGATCCTCAGGCACGAGGATGCTCTCGAGTGTAGAAAGCTTGGAAACCTCCTTAGTACGGAAGTTGGCGGGCTCATCAAGCACGAGACCGTCACGGTTACCGAGGATGTTTGTAGAGAACCATCCGTTAAGACCTAACATACGAGTACCGATGATAGGAGCGAAACCGGACTTAACGAGAGTCTGACCTGTCTTGAAGTCCTTACCGGCAATAGGCATACCGGTCTTCTCTGAAAGCTCCCACATTGCGGGGATATCCACTGTAGTGTTAGGAGCACCCATGATGAAGGGAGCGCCTTCTGAGAGAGCTGCGTAAGCGTAGCACATTGAGGGAGCGATACGCTCTTTGTCGTCAGCCTTCATTGCCTTCTCAAGAGCCTCGAGAGAACCGTGTACCTCCTCGTCGATGGGTACATATACCTCAGTTGAAGCTGCCCAAAGCACAACCACGCGGTCTACGCCGGTCTCCTTCTTGAAGTTGCGGATATCTTCGCGGAGCTGCTCAACCATATCCCAACGATCCTTGGCGTCCTTTACATTGTCGCCATCAAGACGCTTTGCATAGTTCTTGTCGAAAGCAGCCTTCATAGGCTTGATAGCCTCAAGCTCTTCCTTTACGGGGTTGATATCTTTCTCTTTGAGAACCTCTGCATTGATAGCTGACTCGTATGCGTTGGCAGGATATACATCCCATGCGCCGAATACGATATCATCAAGCTCTGCAATAGGAACGATATCTTTATAGTGGAGATATTTTTTGTCTTCGCCTTTACCAACGCGAATCTTGTCATACTGTGTCATGGAGCCTACAGGCTTTGCAAGACCTTTGCGAGCCATCAATACTCCGGTCATAAAGGTGCTGGTCACAGCGCCGAGACCTACTACAAGAACACCGAGTTTACCTTTTGCGGGTTCTGCCTTTTTAGTTGCCATAGTTTATCTGAATATTCGTTGTTATGTTGTTATCGTCAGTTACTCTCGTCCCATGACTCCGCGGATTTTTCCGCGCTACAGCCATTTATTGGAATCGGGACTGTAAAATTATATCCTATTTTATTCTTGGCAAAGTTTTTTAATTAAAATTTATCTACATCAATTTTTAATTTTAGTTAAGAGAGAGTATTTTTAGATAATTTATATTAAAATAAATACCTATTTAAAGTTTATAGTAAAGAAACTTTAAATAGGCATATTAGTTTTATTCCTCCAATTAAGGGGGTAAGAGGTAGATATTCTATCCCAAGAGAGATCCGACTTCGGCGATGTCAGAGATAATATTGGGATGAGTCTGTGCATCCTCCTCTGCGGTCCAACCCTCTCCCTTTATCCAAAGCACCTGGCATCCGAGACTTTCGGCGGGAACTATATCTTTGCCATAGCTGTCCCCTATCACCAATGTCTCCTCCGGCTTTAGACCAAGAGCTTTCACCCCCAATTCAAAAATCTTGGGGTCAGGCTTACGGACTCCCACAACAGCACTCTCTATTACTTTCTTGAAAAACTTATCGATACCGAAGTCTTTCAATACTGTCTCAACATTGCCGTAGAAATTGGATACCAACACAAGAGGGTACTTCTTTTGGAGCGCATCCAGGACGGGCTTCGCTTTCTCCACTTGTGACTTGGCTGACTCATAACAATATCCTGCCACCTCTTTGGCCTTATCCTCTACCATTGCGGGTGGGAAATGTCCATTCTCGGAGAGCCATTGAAGTTCGAGACGCATCTTTATGAGAAGGAGGTCGCTGAAATCATGCTCGGGAAGGATATGTCGTGTACGCGCCAATTCACGCTCCGCAAACACATACGCCTCGCGAAAAGTCGCCTCATCCACCGCTATATCAGCTTTCTGATACGCACTCCATATAACTTTGCTCCAATGATCACCACCGGTATCCAGTGTGCCGCCATAATCGAATATGACACCCTTTATTTTCGTTACATCCAGATCCATAATATTTCTTTTTAATTGCCTGATGACAGCTCCTCGCAGAACCCCTTGCAGATCCTTTCGTGGCGTGCCATCATATATATTAAAATGAAATTGAGCACGGTAAGTTCAAACGCGAAGTATAACCACGGCATTCTGAATATCAATATCGCCGCAAAAAGCGCGAATGTGCGGGTATTGAATGAGAGTATATTGGTATATTTCATCAGTGGCTTGCTCTTTGCCCTGAAAGCATCGCGGAATGACTGCGGAATCTGATTGCCATATTTTTCCGAAAGGAGACGGCGGAGTTGCTGCATACGGGGGGTGCGTTTCTCCTGCCCGACAGTATAGTTGGTATAGAACATCAGCACCAGCTTCTTCCAGAAATCATGTCTCCAGCTCAAGGCATGGAAACGATCCCAGAGATTGGAAGCTTTCTCCAGTTCGCTCCCATCCTCTCCTTTCAGGAAATAGAGATGGAACTGCCGGTAATAATCCGCCATAGCCGCCTGTATGCCGTGGCATACTCCGGTACAGACCGCCACAACCCATATCACCCATTTATGAGCCATGAAGAAGTCGGAGGTTACATTCTCGCGCAGACATATGGCGATATAGATAGCTGCAAACCAGAAATCCCCGCTGAGTCCGTCAAGGATGCGCCCTATCCGGGAATATTGCTTGGTCATTCGTGCCAACTGCCCATCGGCGCTGTCAAAGCTGTCAGCCCATACCAACAGAAAGACGCCGGCTATATTGATCCATAAATTATTGAAGTAAAAGCATACTCCCGCGCCTATCCCTAAGAATATCGAGGCAATGGTGATGGCATTGGGAGTCACTCCTAATTTAGCGGCGAGACATGCCCATGCATATCCTATCGGACGATAGAAAATCAGATCGAAAGTCTCTTCCGTATCCATTGATTTAAGAGAATCCTTATAGCTCCCCTTTTTCTCTTTCTTATTCTCTGCCATGTCACGCCTCCCTCTTTTTATGCCATTCCCGGATATTCTGCATCACGCATTTCGCTATATAGGGAGCTGCCTCAGCCCTGCAGGGGGCGAAGCTGGGCCAGTCGTTGAAGTCAATGATAGAGATTTTACCATCCTTATCGATGATGCAGTCTCCTCCATATATCTTGACATCCATCAGTCTGCTGGCTTTCTCACACATCTCTTTCAAAGATTCCAGGTCAAATTTCAGATGCTCGGGGCGACCGTTGATATCCTCATCGCCAAATTTACTGTGATGCTTCTCAAAGGGATAGAACCAATAGAAGAAGGGCTGACCTTGAATACCGTAGAATTTAATCAGGTCTCCCTCGAGATGACGGTTGACCACGGCTCTTTTAATCCCGCGATAACAATATTCGTGGATCACCTCCTGTGCCTCCTCGAGATGACGGCAGTAAGTGACATCTTCCTTATGCATCGAATGTCCGTCCGCACGTTTGATCCAGCATGACGTAATACCCATCTCCTCAAGCTGCGGACGGACGTTCTCATTTGTATTCACCATAAGAGACTCCGGATAAGATATCCCATTATTCAGCAGAAGTCGTGTCATATGTTCGCGTGTGCAGTTTTCCACGCCGAATCCGGAATTAATCACCAGGCGTCCCTCCTCCTCGAGCGACTGCAATTTCTCTATCGCCTTCTCGCCTCTGCACATATCAAGGATTATATCCTCCTCTACCTCCATGCTGACGAATTGCTCCTCGCTGTAGATATTCACCTTGCATCCGCGCTTGCGCAGTGCATCTGCAGCGGCATTCAGTATGGCTGCGTCATGTCCTATATGATTAGGGGAGTAGGCGCTCGCCCGCAATACTCCGGCTATTTTTATCTCCACTTTATTTCAATTTATAAATTCTTCTGCCTTACGGATATCTCCGGCATGATCCACATCTATTATCTTTCCCATATCGAAACCCTCTATCCTTAGCCCTGCAGAGAGCAGTTGACGCTGATAATTGCGCATCCGGCTTATACCCTCCGACATACATCGGTCGAGCACCTTCACCGCCTTGCCATCCAGTCCGTAGATACCGCCTGAAACAAATTCGGTATGCTCGCCCGGTCGGTCAAGAAAGGCTTCTATACGCATATCCTCCCCTACTTCCACATAGAGGGGCTTTTCGTCGTCGATATATTTTGTCAAAGCCATCATACCGTCTACCTTCTCATCGGCAGACTCAAACGCCTTCACATATTTCTCAAACTCGCTCTCGTAAAAGATCGTGTCGACAGTGGTCGTGATAAAGCGGCCGTGTCCCTCCAAGGCATGTGCCACCTCGTAGAAGCTATGCATGGATGAGGGAGTACTTTTTATAATGAGATCCAGCTCCACCGGTAAGCTTTTGGCAAGTTCAATCAGATATTGCTGCACTTCCTTCATCTGCTCATTGACTATCACGGCCATCTTTTCCGCATTGTTGCGGAGAAAAATATCTATAAGCCTGCCTATCATGGGAGTTCCTGCCAACGGCACCAAGGGCTTGGGATATGCCACACCCTCCTCCACAAGGCGCGAACCCTCGCCGGCAGCTATTATTCCATAGTTCATATCTCTTATTCTTTTTACAGAGTATCTTTAGTAAGGTCGACCGATTTATCCTGTCCCTTCTCCATTCTTGCCTTTCTCAGAGGGTTGCGTGATGCGCGGGCATAGCGCTCTCTATTGCGTAGAATATCTATCGCCTTATAGATAGCCTCGCGCATTGAAGTCGGGTCAGCCTCCCCTTTCCATGCTATATCGTAAGCCGTGCCATGGTCGGGAGATGTACGCACGAAGGGGAGACCGGCTGTGAAATTGACTCCGTATTCCCCCGCCAATGCCTTGAAGGGTGCGAGTCCCTGATCGTGATACATCGCCAGCACACCGTCAAAATTACGATACGCTCCTGTAGCGAAAAAGCCATCAGCAGCGTAGGGACCGAATACTAAAAGCCCTCGGTTTTCCGCCTCTTCTATCGCCGGAATTATCACCTCCGTCTCCTCGTTGCCGAGCAGACCATGATCGCCGCAATGAGGATTAAGGGAGAGGACTGCAATTTTGGGACGTTCGCTTCCGAAGTCGGAACGCAACACTTTATCAAGACGCTCGATTGAGTCCAATACCCTATCCCTTGTGATAGCCTCCGAAATTTTATTCAGAGGGAGATGGGTGGTGACCAATGCCACTTTCAGATTATCATCAAATAGAATCATCTGTGCCCTTGGCTGCTGCTCTTCAGTCTGACTCTTCGCCTCGAGATATTCCGTATGTCCCGGGAAATGGAAAGTCTCGGTCTGCACTGCCGCCTTATTGATCGGAGCAGTCACAATTACATCGATCTCTTTCTCTTCTATAGCCTTTACCGCCGCTTCGAGCGCCGCTACAGCCGCTTCTCCAGACTCTCTGGTGATATTGCCGGGAGAGAGAGGCAAATCCCCAAGCTGGAGATCCACTACATTTATCTTCCCTTCCTTCGCCTGAGCGGGATTCTTGATATATTCCACAGGCGGAAATTCCTGCGCAAATTCCTTTCTCGCCTTTTCAAAAAGCTTCTGAGATCCGAACACTATCGGTGTGAAGAGTTCAGGAATTTTCTCATCGGCAAGGGATTTGACTATTATCTCATACCCCACTCCGTTTATGTCGCCGTGGGTGATACCCACTTTTATATTCTTTCCCATTTTAATTTTATTTTTTTGCCGCCAACATTCCGCATGCCGCTTCAATATCTTCGCCGCGCGATGCACGTATCGTAGCCGTCACTCCCTTCTGGTTGAGATGATTGCGGAACATTATCATTCTCTCTTCGCTGCATGGATGCAGATCCACTCCGGGGATGGAATGGAAACGGATAAGATTGACACGGCATGGTATGTTTCCGATAAGTTTCACAAGCATATCGGCATGAGCGATATCATCATTCACCCCTCTCCACATTATATATTCCAATGAGAGACGGCGCTGATGTGAGAAGTCATAGCCTTGCAAAGTTTTCATCACGCTCGATATCGGGAATGCTTTCTGAGCCGGCATCATTGACTCTCGTTCGCGCGTGTCTGCGGTGTGGACGCTGATCGCCACATGCACCTGCGTGCGGTCAAGGAGTTCCTTGAGCTGCGGAAGCTTTCCTACGGTGGAGACAGTGATTCGCTTCGGACTCCAGGCGAGTCCCCAGGGTGCTGTCAAAATTTCGATTACCTTCTCCACCTCCTTGAAATTATCCAGAGGCTCGCCCATACCCATGAATACAACATTCGTGAGGGGATTCATCGGCTCCTGTCCCTTTACGGGGGCGGGAGGTATGGAAAGAATCTGATTCATTATCTGCGCAGCGGTAAGATTCGCCTTGAAGCCAAGTTTACCGGTGGCGCAGAAGTAACAGTTCATCTTGCAGCCAACCTGACTTGACACGCACAGCGTGGCTCTCTCCTTATCTGGGATATAGACCGATTCTATCGCCTTTCCTTCTCCCACATTAAAGAGATATTTCACTGTCCCGTCCGCAGATTTTGACGATCTGGAGGGAGCCTCCCTCCCTATCTCGTAATTTGCCGCGAGCCATTCCTTATTCTTCTTTGAGATATTAGCCATTGATTCGAAATCAGTGACCTTCTTATCGTAGAGCCATTCCGCAAGCTGTTTGCCTACAAATTTAGGCATCTTCCCACGGAACGCCACATCCTGCAATTCTGTTAGAGTCATCCCAATGAGCTTGGGCTTTATATCTTGTTTTTCCATGACTTTTTCTTCCTTTCTAACTCTGCGGAGGGTTGTCTATGGTAAAATAACCGGTCGGGACACCCCCGCTGACGCTTCTTGCACAAAGATAATCATTATTACCGGATAAAAAAAGATGGCGCGGCATAAAGCTGCCGCGCCATCTCCATTTATATCTTTAGAAGGAGGTCCTGATTAGTCTCCTGCCTCGAATTTGTAGATATTGTTCTTGATACGGTCGGTGCCGATAAGCATCTGAATCAAGTTGGGGTTAACGAGCTGGAAGTACTGCTGTGCATACTGCTGCTCATTGTAGGGGAAGTTCTCTCTCTTCTTACCCATTACCTGATATACATATACTCCGTCATCGCCCTTGACGATCACTACTTTCTTATCAGCCTTCGAGCCGTTGATCTTACCCATCACTGCTGCATCGCGCACTCCGGCGTTAGCACCGAAACGGAAGTTGTCAAGATTGCGGACTTCCACGCCCATTGCCTTAGCCGCGCTCTGGATGCTCTGAGTGTTCTTGCCATATTTCTCTACAAGCTTGTCGCCTGCCTTGGAACGGCGAACCTCCTCAGTGAGGTACTCATTCACGGTAGGGTTGGAAAGAGGAGCGTAGTCATCATATGAGCTTTCCACTGCCGCTGCATAAAGCATCGGGTTGGTAGCGCTCTTAGCCTCATAGATATGACTTACCTGACCGGGCTTGCCATCGATCATCACCCAACGCACCACCTGACGGCTCTCGGGATAATAAGCGTTCATACCCATCATGCGGGGTACGGCGGGATTGCTCTGTGTAAGGCTGTAACGCTGGAGGGTGAAGCCTGACTTCTCAGCGTTCTTCGCAAAGTCTGCCGCTGTCTTATTGGCCGCGAGGAATTTCTCGAGACGGTCGCGCTCTGCGTTGACTGTTGCAGTGCTGGGACCGAGCACATAGTTCACCTCGTCATAATCGTAGATTGTGACAGGAGCGTTCTTCTTAACCAATGACGCCATCACCATTCCCTGAGCGCCTTCACTCATAACAACATATTTGCCGCCTGCATTCACCAAGCTGTCTACCTGCTCCTTTGAGATACCGGGGTTGGCACCCTGGGCTGTGTAAAGAGGAATCCACTGATCAAGCTGAGGCATCACGCTGTCGGGAGAGAAGCGCACTGTGATTGAGTCGGCGGGAAGACCGGCATTGAGCTCGCTTCTTACACGACGACCGAGATCAAGAGTGGCTGCCATCACGAGATTGATCTGGATAGAATCGATCTCCGCCTTGCGGCTGTTGACACGCACTGCTGTGAAGCCCTGCATATTCTGGCTTATGAGCTTGACGCTGTCTACCGCGCCGTTAAGGATGAAATCCTTCATCGCCCCGGAGGGGATATCAGCTGCGCGGAGTGAATGATTTGTCATTGTCACGCCATCCTTGCGGAGATCCTTGCTGAGCTGACCGGCACTGTCGGATGAAAGAGCCTGGATTGTTTTTGCTGCAAGTGCGCGGCAATCATCCTGATCTTTCTTTGAGGGAGCGATGCTGATAGCGATAAAGCTGATATCCTTGGTTGCCTCATCCACTTTGTAATCTCCCTTCTTCTGCTCATATAATTTCTTTACCTCCGCCTCTGACACGGGATATTCCTTCTGGTCGAGTGTGCCATAAGGGAGGAAAGCAAGCTCCACCTGCGATGTATTCACATAATCCTCATAGAGCGCCTTGCGGTCAAGGTCATTTGACTTCACGCTGTTCTGGAGGATACGTGCGTAGACGTTACGAGCGATATCATCCTTGGCGCCGTTTTCCATCTGAAGCCAAAGACGCTGATAAGGCTCCATCTGTGCGTCGGTCATACCGTTACGCTTGGGATTGAAGATCACTTCATAAGCCTGCTGGGGAGTCTGGACGCTCAAGCCCGCCTGATTAAGCTGAGACACGAGACGCATCACATCCGGATTTGCGCCTGACTCAAGAAGATAGTAGCGAAGGAGATTGCCTGTCACCTGCACCCCTGCCTCATTGGCTGCGTTAAGGATAAGCTGCTCCTGAAGAAGGCTCTGGATAGCCATCTCGGGGAGGGTCTGAGGATCAAAATTCGCTACGCTCGCGGGATTCTGGCGACGAGCCTCCTCAAGCTGCTGGTTGAGCTCCTCACGCTTACGCTGATATTCGGTGATATCTACTTTTGCCGATCCTACTTTCGCCACTGTCGTGTGGTCGCCTGTCAGATTGCGGCTGTTGGTCAGCGCATCGCCAATGATGAAGGCGAGCAATGCCAAGCCTATCACCACGATCAGCAAGCCTGACTTGCTTCTGATTTTCTCTAATGTTGCCATTCTTTATGTTGCTGTTTTATTGTCAATAGTCATCTTCCTGCCCCGTTGAATACGTAGACCGGGATGCGTCCTTTTGATGTTAAGGTGTTTAAACGCGCAAAGATAACTATTTTTCAATTATTAGCCAAAGTTTTGAGAAAATTCCTTTTTGATTTCATCCACTGCATCAAGCTTTTCCCAAGTGAAGAGTTCCACCTCTTTCTCAATAGGCTCTTTTCTGCCCATCACTTCAAAAGTCTTGGTCACTACCTCCGGCTTGCGACCGAGATGCCCATAGCTTGCTGTTTCTTTATAAATCGGATTACGCAGTTTGAGTCGCTTCTCTATGGCTTTGGGACGCATATCGAAGAGAGGCATCTTCTTTACTTTCTCCGCTATCTCCGCATCCGAGAGATTCACTTTGGATGTGCCGTATGTATTGATATAGAGGCTGACAGGCTCGGGGCGACCGATAGCGTATGCCACCTGCACGAGCACCTCCCCGGCGACTCCGGCGGCTACAAGATTCTTGGCTATATGGCGACAGGCGTAAGCTGCCGACCGATCCACTTTCGAAGGATCTTTTCCGGAGAAAGCGCCGCCCCCGTGTGCGCCGCGACCGCCGTAGGTATCCACGATTATCTTACGTCCTGTCAGACCGGTATCGGCATGAGGACCGCCAAGCACGAATTTACCTGTCGGATTGACATGGAGTATCAGCCGGTCGTCAAAGAGCGCTTTTATCTTCTCGGGAAGTTTCGCTTTCACTCTTGGAAGAAGCACCTCCTCCACATCCTTGCGTATCTGCGCGAGCATCTCTTCATCCGCCTTTTTCTGAGCTTCGAGAGTGTCGGCGAGAGGCGAAACGAATTCGTCATGCTGTGTGGAGATGACGATGGTATGGATACGCACCGGCTTATTATCCGAATCATATTCCACAGTCACCTGACTCTTGGCATCCGGACGGAGGTATGAGGTTTTCTTCCCTTTGCGGTAATAGGTCATCTCTTTCCCTTCTCTGCGTATATCCGCAAGTTCGCGGAGCAGAAGATGCGAGAGGTCAAGAGTAAGGGGCATGTAATTTTCGGTTTCATCCACGGCGTAGCCGAACATCATTCCCTGGTCGCCTGCTCCCTGAAGTTCATTCTCGTCGATTTCCACCTCCTGCTCGCCTCTGCGGTCTACTCCGCGGTTGATATCCTGCGATTGCTCATGGATAGCGGAAAGGATACCGCAGGCATCGCCGTCAAAACGATAGGCACCGCGATTATAGCCGATATCAAGGATCACCTGTCGCGTCACTTTGGGTATATCTACATATGCGTCGGAGGTCACCTCGCCCGCCACCACTACCTGACCGGTGGTGCAAAGTGTCTCGACTGCAACATGGCTGTCTGCGTCCTGTGCAAGAAATTCGTCAAGAAGGGCATCGCTTATCTGATCCGATACCTTATCGGGATGTCCTTCAGATACTGATTCTGATGTGAATAGATAATTCATTTTCCTGTCTATATTTTAATCTTCCTTTTCTTTATTTTTTGTTATCTCTATATCTATTATCTCTTTGATTGATGAAGACTTTTTGACTATGGGAAATCACTACACCGTCGCAACATAAAGAAACGGAAGCAACCTCCCGACTGCTTCCGCTCAAATCTTTTTCTAACCTTTCTCATACGCCCCTTTACACAAAGGGGAAATACAAGAGCGATTTTAGCATTTTTTTGAGTGGTTGCAAGCAGCCAAATTTCTCCACTGAATCTAAGTCACAATATCAATTTATATCTTACATCAATATTGTATTACAAAATTAATATTTTTTACGCGGTTTTCCTAATTAATCCGTCTTTTTAACAGTAAAAATTGTTAAACTCCTGTAGAGTCTCCTTTTTATTTCCTTTTGCGACAAGTCATATATATCTTGACAAAAGGGATGCTGACTCCTCGATCAGAGATAAAAATAATCTACTTAGGAATCATCCGGATATGATAGAATTTCTACGCGCTCACCCTCTCATTCCTCTTTTTCTCACTCTTGGCTTCGGCTTCTGGCTGGGACGTTTCAAAGTAAAGGGCTTTGCCTTGGGCTCGGTGGCTGCCACTTTGATAGCCGGTATTATTATCGGTCAGATTCATGTCACTATCCCTGATATGGTAAAGAATGTATTCTTTCTCTTTTTCCTGTTCGCTGTCGGATATGGAGTGGGACCTCAGTTCTTCCGGTCTCTGCGTGGTCCGGGACTGAAGATGATGGGGTTTGCCGTGGTCGGCGCGCTGGTATGCGCCGGGATTGTGATCGGAGCCGCTCATATCATGGGATATGGCAGTGATATCGCCGCCGGTCTCTTCGCGGGGTCGCAGACGGTGTCGGCGTGTCTGGGGATGTTGGGCGATACTGTGCGTGAGATGCCTTTGGATGATACCCAGCGACAAAGAATGCTGATGCTAATTCCCGCCTGCTACGCCGTGACTTATATATTCGGAACGGTAGGCTCTGCATGGTTTCTCTCCACTATCGCCCCCAAGATGATGGGCGGCTTGGATAAAGTGAAGGATGATGTGGCGCGTATCGAGCAACTGATGGATAAATCCACCTCCCCAACCTCTCCCGGAATGATTCCGGCGCATCGCCCCGTGATGTTCAAGGCTTACAAGGCGGAGAGCGATTTCTTTGATACTCCCCGTTCCGCTTCTGAAATACATGAGTATTACGACAAGGCAGGGATCAGAGTCCTCGTGGAGCGTGCCCGTATCAACGGCAAGGTGATGAACCCTTCTAAATATAATCTCATTGCCAAAGGGGATGAAGTGGTATTGGGGGGAAGATCGGAAGTGATGATCAATCTTGAGAATGCACCGGGAGCTGAGGTGTATGATCCTGAATTGTTGAATTTTGGTGCGCAGCGCACCCCCGTTACGGTTTCCCATAAGAAGGATGGGGTGACCTTGGAAATATTGCGGCAGCTTCCGGAGATGGAGCGTGTAGTGGTGAGTTCCATCAAGCGCAACGGCATGAATATTCCTGTCAAGGCTCAGACTGAAATTCATGCGGGAGATATACTTATCCTGGTAGGCTGGCCCGCGGATGTGGCGGAGGCGGCAAGCGTTATCGGATATGCGGATCCTCAGACGGATGCCACGGATATGGTGTTCGTGGGATTAGGCATAGCTGTCGGATGTATCATTGGGGCTATCTCCATTAAAATCAAGGGGATTCCGATGGCTTTGGGCACGAGTGTCGGTGCTCTTGTAATGGGACTCTTCTTAGGCTGGCTGCGCACCCGCAAACCGACTTTCGGGCATATCCCCTCATCCGCGCTGTGGATTTTCAATAATTTGGGTGTGAATATGTTTATCGCTATCCTCGGGCTTACGGCGGGAGGTGCTCTGATGCAAGGCATCCATGAGGCGGGTGTGATGATTATATTGGTGGGTGCTGTGCTGACTATCCTCGGATTGGTGATAAATATCTGGATTGCCCGGAAGTTGTTTCATTTCTCTACCCCGGTAACATTGGGTTGTATCTGCGGCACACGCCTGAGCGTGGCTTCTATCGGCGCTGTGCAGTCGGTGTTGCAGAGTGATGTCCCGAATCTCGGTTATACCGTCACATATGCGGTGGCTAACATATCGCTGGTATTCTCCTCTCTCCTGGTGTTATTCTTATGCTGATATTGCGGATATGGGTATTGATCTTATATTAGGCATCCTGATAGGAGCGGTGATTGTATGGGGAGCGGTGGTGCTCGCCCGGCTGCGTCATGCCATGCGTCTTCGCCGTAAGGGGAAAGCCGGGGAGAGGATGGTGAGCAAGACGCTGAGGCAGCTTAAACGCAAGGATAACATTGTCATCAACGACCTCATGCTTCCTGCCCCTGGCGGCAAGACTTCCCAGATTGATCATATCGTGATATCACGGCGAGGTATATTCGTGATCGAGACCAAGAGTCATGCCGGCAGAATATCGGGAAGCGAGCATGGACAGTACTGGCAGCAACATTTATCCTCTTCTTCCAAGACATTTTATAATCCTTTGCTGCAAAATGCGTCGCATATCCGGGCGGTGAGACGCATCCTTCCCGATGTTGACCCCTCCCTTTTCATCTCTGTCATTCTTTTTACCGAGGCGTGGCGGATGGATATCAGGGCGGATGAGATTATTGAGCCGAGGGGGATACTCCCTGACCGCCATATCGCGCGCACATTCCTCCCCTCCGAGGAGAGAAAACGGCGATGGTGGCGTTTCGGGAAGGAGGTGAGGCTGGAGGAGCGACAGCGGGTGTTATCGCTGGAGGAGCTGATTCCGGAGATTAACAGGCGGAAGAGAGTGCTTGACCGTGAGGAGATTGCTGAATTGGCTGAAAAGATTTACGCTGCCAATATCACGGAGCGTGGCAATGAACGACAACACCGTGAATATGCCCGCGAGACCTCCCGCAATATCAATGCCGGGATACGCCGCGGGGTGTGCCCCCGCTGTGGCGGACGGCTGATAGTCCGGAAAAGCAAGACCGGGGAGTTTGTCGGTTGCGAGAATTATCCAGAATGTCGCTTCACTTGCTCCATCGACCGCCTGCATTGACCGCTCAATGGCTGACATATGTCTAAAATATAATATTATGGAAAACACTACTATAAGAGATCTTACAGATGCCCTCACTCCGGAAGGGGCTGAAGCTTTTCTTGCGGGGAAATGGGTGGAAGGTATCGGACCTGTCTATGCAAAAAGATTAGTGGATGCCTTCGGTAAGGATGCAGTGCGCGTGCTTGCCGAGACGCCGGATAAGGCTAAGGCTATCCCCGGGCTCGGAGAAGCCCGTGTGGAAGCAGCGTCCAAAAGTCTCAACGAGCTTCCTTATCATCCGGGACTCCTCGCTTTTCTTTATTCCTCCGGGCTGTCGGATCTGGAGATAAGCCGTATTTTCGGGAAGTACAGGAAGCGCACGGAGAAGATAGTGCTGGAGGATCCCTATTCAATGGTGGAGGATGTCTGGCGTTTCTCTTTTTATCCTGCGGATAAGATCGGGAAACGATTAGGAATACCCTCCGATGATCTTCGACGCCTGCAGGGTGCACTCCTGACTGCGGTGAAGCACTATGCCGAGGCGGGACATCTCTTCGCCACTAAAGATCAGGCGCTGAGCGCCGCGGCAGGGATTGCCGGCGTGTCTCCTGAGAAGATCGAGAAAGCTATAGCTCCGCTTTTGGAGAGTGGAAGATTGGTGGAGAGCCGCGGCGGTTTGTATCTCCCGGTATTCTATAATGCCGAGAAGGAGGGGGCAAAGAAATTGAAATTGCTTATGGAGGCGGAGATTGAGAAGATTCCTGCCGGGATGATTCCGTCAAAAAGCAAGGAGGGGCATGAGTATAGTCCCGACCAATCGGAAGCGATTGAAATGGTGCTTAATTCTCCTGTCTCTGTTATTACGGGCGGTCCCGGCTCGGGAAAGACTACGGTTCTGAACGGTGTGATCGATATTCTGGAGAGTCAGGGGAAGAAAGTGATACTGGCGGCTCCTACGGGTCGCGCCGCCAAACGGATGAGCAATCTGACAGGAGCAGAGGCTTCCACCATCCATCGGCTGTTAGGATACCGACAGGGAGAGGGGTATCATAATAAAGCGCTTGACACTGATGTGCTTATCATAGATGAAGGATCAATGATGGAGCAGGTGCTTTTCGATCATCTCCTTCAGGCTGTTCGTCCCGGCACGAAGATTGTGCTGGTGGGTGATGTGGATCAGTTGCCGGCTATAGGAGCGGGAGATGTGCTGCGTGATATGATTGATTCCGGCAGTATCCCGGTGGCGCGCCTAACGGAGAATTTCCGTCAGGGCGACGGTTCGCTCATAGCGTCGGGAGCGAGAGCCATCAATTCGGGCATCCTCCCGGAGTCAGATCCGGAAAGGGATCTCATGATTATAGAGGAGCCTACCGTGAAGCGAATACATAATAAGATTATCTCCCTCATGGCGGCGGAATTGCCTGCGGAGAGAGGGATAGCTCCACGGGACATAGTGGTGGTCACACCGCAACAGATCGGTCCCTTGGGAGCGCGTCAGCTTAACATCGATCTTCAGGAGCGTATTAATCCGGATGGTCCGGCTCTGAGGCGCGGAGCAACAATAATGCGTCTCGGCGACCCTGTGATGCAGACCGCCAATTCAAGAGAAAGAGGGGTATATAATGGTGAGACGGGGCGGATAGTGGAGGTGGATACGGGGATCCAGACGCTCACTGTGGAATATCCGGGTGGTCTCCGTTCTGTATATAAGCGTAGCGAATTGAGCGAGTTGGTATTGGCATACGCCACAACCGTGCATAAACTCCAAGGCTCGGAGGTAAAGAATATGATATTCCCCGTCACTATGGCACACCGCCCAATGCTTTACCGTAATCTCCTATATACGGCTGTAAGCCGTGCCACTGACCTCTGTGTGTTGGTTGGAGAGAAAGAGGCGCTTCAATATGCCATAGATAATAATCCCAATTCCACACGCAATTCCAATTTCAAGGAGAGACTTAAATAAATTATTATCTTCGCCGGCACCGCGCCCCGGGTCGTCCCCTCGAAGCAATGAGAGGTTCAGTCCACCTCAATATGTCGTAATGCCCCGGTATAGCTGTCCATCACAAAGCCCTGCACGTTTACCCCCTCCGGAGGCATAAGCGGATGATGGGAAATAAGATCGACGGTCTCGACGATCGCGGCGTCAGTGTCTTCAAAACCATGCAGCCATTCGCGGAGATTGATACCGCAATGCTCCATAAGGGTGATATGCTCCTGGCTCACGCCTCTCTCCTTCATGGTGTGA
Source organism: Bacteroidales bacterium (assembly GCA_014800895.1). Lineage (GTDB taxonomy): Bacteria > Bacteroidota > Bacteroidia > Bacteroidales > Muribaculaceae > Lepagella. The sequence continues at coordinate 62,201 of JAAVFG010000049.1, read as the reverse complement.
AGCATCTCCTCCGCATCCATTCCCTGCACGCCACACTCAGTATGACCGATCACCATTATCTCAGTCACTCCCAACTCATACACCGCCACAAGGATGGAACGCATCGTAGAGTCGAAGGGATTCACTATCGTGCCTCCGGCATTCTTGATTATCTTGACATCTCCATTGCGGAAACCCAAAGCCGCGGGGAGTAATTCCACAAGTCGCGTATCCATGCAGCTCACGATAGCTATCTTCTTATCCGGATATTTACTTGTAGCGAATCTCTCATAATCCTTATTCTCTACAAATTTCCGATTGAATTCCTTTATCTCTTCTATCATAGTTATATTATTTTCAGAGTTATTATCTTCCCTTTAGATTCCAAAGATAATAAAAATACCGGCAAAGCGAAAAAATTTTTAAGCGGAAGCCCCATTATCCCGATTTCCCATTGGCTTGGTTCGTAATTAGCCTGATTCCGTGAGCAAGCTTCAGATTTCCTGATATATGAGTCTCAAACCCGGCTCTCAGGGGATTGAGCCGCAAGCGGATTCCGGATTAATTTGATTTTAATTTTTACCCCCCCTCCAAGATAAAAAGCGATTGACAAGTTTATCTTTTCAACTCGTCAATCGCTTGTATTTTAATTATTTAAGACGAAGTTTTCGCCCGATTACGGCTTAATATTCCTCCTCGTTGAAGATGATATTATCACCTGGCTATCAATTTATTAGCTCTAAAGCAACCGAAATACGACAAGTATCAGATGACCTGAAAACTACTTGAAAGGTTATACCGGACAACGATAGACAAGTTTACTATATCCAAGACTTTAGATAGCATTATAACGTATTATTTAGTGATATGTCCTACAGAGAATTACAAGTCCGGTAATTAGCGAGCGCAGACTCCGGACTCGTATTGGCATAGCAGTATAGACAGCCATGCGGACAAGTATTATATTGACCTATATCCTTGGCATTTATGCAACCACAGAATTTACGTTGGCCTGAATCCTTGTTCGAGCGACTCCGCATAGCATAATGACTGTCATCAATCATTATCGCTCTGTCAGGAATTTCAGTATCGCCAAAGAGAGACGGTATAAGAGTATTGACTTTCATCCCTAGATGATTCATCAACTTTTCATCCTGCCAGCCTATCCTCGTTATCAATTCGTCATCGATACATCTGTTATGGGTAATGCCGAATTGTTCGAGATCTATCCTCTCCCCACAAGTCGCCAACTTTAAATTCCATCCTTTACCTACATTCAACTTCGATAATCTCTCGGCAAACTCAATCATGTCAGTCTTCGTCCATTCACGATAATTCACTCCATGATTACGAAGATTATTACCCACCTTACGATAGACAGATATATCAGCAAAACTGAATACTAATTTCTCCGTATATCCCTTCAGCTGATCTCCAATCCTCTCAATCTTTGCCAATAACTCCGTAATCCCGATTTTATCAGTAAGTAGCAATGGGTCAAATCGCCATACCACTCTCCCTACTCCCAAATTCTCCACCAGATCCTTGAAAGTCCGAATCCTTTCACGCAAAGAAGACACACCCGGCTCCAATCCCTCATCCTCATAATCATTAAGCGTATATTGAATATAGCAACCTATCTCCTTTTCTTTAAGTCTATCAAGATAAGGGATAAGCGGACTTGGATTCTTAGACCAAAATACAATAAACCGAACATCCCGAAAAGCCACATAACTATCCACTCCATTGAAAGGATTCCGCCATCGACAATACCCACTCTCCAATCTCTCGAAAAACCATTCCGCATAAAACGCCGGAATATCCGTAGCCCTACTCGCTGACAGTATAACAGGAGCAAAAGCCTCAACCTCCTCCCCATCATCCTTTACAATCCGTATCTTCGTCTGCTTCATACTGCAAAATTAATAAACATCACTGCCAAAACCTTGCACTCACAACAAAAGATCAAAATTTTAATAAAAAAGAATGAGACAAGTTTATCATTACTTGCCTCATTTCCTTTATCCTCAATTACTTACCCGTTTTTATGGTTATATTTAGTTTAATACTCCTCTTCGTTGAAGAAGAAGTCGTCTTTGGAGGGGTAGTCGGGCCAGATATCCTCGATGCTCTCGTAGATCTCGCCTTCATCCTCGATCTCGTGGAGATTCTCGATCACTTCCATAGGGGCGCCACTGCGCATCGCAAAATCTATGAGCTCCTCCTTTGTGGCGGGCCAGGGTGCGTCCTCAAGCTTTGACGCAAGTTCAAGTGTCCAATACATATCTTTCTGTTTTTATTTCGTTTGTATTATTTTTTTATCCTTGTTTCCATATCACTTCGTTCACACCGCGCATGAAATTGATATAGCGCGCCGCTATGAAGAGATAATCTGACAGACGGTTGATATATGCCGTCACTTTCGGATCTACATATTCTTCTTCCGAGAGGTCGAGAATTCGACGCTCCGCTCTGCGACAGACTGTGCGCGCCAGATGACATTTCGCCGCCAATTCGCTGCCGCCGGGCAAGACGAAACTATTGATCTTCGGGGTCTGCTCATCCAGAGCGTCGATCCAGCCTTCAAGCTGCTGCATCTTTGACTCCGTAAGAGCGGCGCAGGCGGGACGCGTGCCCGATGCCGGCTGAGTGGCAAGATAGGCGCCGACATTGAAAAGCTCATTCTGTATCTCTCGGATCTGTCCCTGCAGCTCGCTGTCCGTACGTATGTCTGCCGCTATCGCTCCAAGGAAAGATGATAATTCATCAATCGTGCCGTATGCCTCCAGACGGGGACTATTCTTCTTGGCTCTCTCGCCTCCTACAAGCGATGTCGTGCCGTCATCTCCTGTACGGGTATATAAAGAACTCTTCATAACTTATATTCTATTTTGATAATTCCTGGATGATTCCATGCCAGGCGTAATTTCTGATACAATATAATTGTTAAATCTCGGTTATCTTTTTATTCTTAAAATTGTAACGCCTACAGGCGGATATTGTTGCATTATCGGATTTTTTTATTAGATTTGTAGTTATAATTTATTCTTTATATGTCTGATTCCAACAGGAAATATATAGTCAGCGCCCGTAAATACCGTCCGGCGACTTTCAAGACGGTGGTGGGACAAAAGAATCTGACTGTCACTCTTAAGAATGCCATATCCTCGGGACGTCTCGCTCAGGCTTATCTCTTCTGTGGTCCGCGTGGTGTGGGCAAGACTTCCTGCGCCCGTATATTTGCCAAGACTATCAACTGCCTTAACCCTACTCCCGACGGAGAGGCATGCGGCGAGTGTGAGTCCTGTCGCGCCATAGAGAGGGGCAATTCTTATAATCTTATCGAACTGGATGCCGCCTCTAATAATAGCGTGAATGATATCCGTGCCATTACCGAGCAGGTGAATATCCCTCCGCAGAGCGGCAAGTATCGTGTCTTTATCATTGATGAGGTACACATGCTCTCTTCCGCGGCTTTCAATGCTTTTCTCAAGACGCTTGAGGAGCCCCCTTCTTATGTGATTTTTATTCTTGCCACTACCGAGAAGCATAAGGTGATCCCCACCATCCTCTCACGTTGTCAGATCTATGACTTCAAACGCATCACTATCGATGACACTATCGATCATCTCGAATATGTTGCTCAAAGCGAAGGTATCTCTACGGAACGACGTGCCTTGGGTGTGATAGCCCGCAAAGCTGACGGCGCGATGCGCGATGCGTTATCAATCTTTGATCAGGTGGCGGCTTCCTGCGATGGCGACGTGACATACGATAAGACCATTGAATCGCTCAATGTCCTCGATTATGAATATTACTTCCGTCTTACGGAAGCGTTCGCCAAGTCGGACATTCCGGATGCTCTCCTCCTCTACAAGGAGATTCGCGACAAGGGTTTTGACTCTTTATTCTTTATCGACGGCTTAGGGCGTCATCTGCGCGACCTGATGGTGGCTGCCGATCCAAAGACTCTCCCGCTTCTCGAGCTTCCTGCCGATACGGCTGAGAGATTTCGTCAGCAAGCGGGCTCGCTGCCGCTTAAATGGTATTATGCGGCTCTGAAAATCCTTAATGAGTGTGATTTCAATTACCGTACCGCTTCCAACAAGCAGCTACTTGTCGAGGTGGCACTGATACGCCTTTGTCAACTTCTCTCTCCGGCTGAGCCTCCTTTTAACGGCACTTACCGCAATCCGGGTCTACAGAATCCCACGGCGGCGCCGGTGTCTGCTTCTCCTCAGTCGCCTGCGGCGCCCGCACGACCCGCTCCCGTCTCTTCGACGCCTCAATCTCCTGAGACGCCTCAATCTCCATCCGCTCCTCCTTCCTCCCCTGCATCCGCTCAACCTGCTCCACCCTCCCCTCCTAAACCGATGAATCATCAGCCGGTAGTCACACCCTCTTCCGCCCCGTCTTCAGCGCCCCGCCGACCGGCGCCAAAGCCACAGACGGTCAGGTTAACTGACAACACCCCTACCGAAAGATTATCTACCGAGCGAAGGAACAATCCCGTTACTTTAGAGGCTCTGCAGGAGGCATGGAATAATTTTATCATAGCTAATCCGGATCAAAGGATTCTGACTTCTGCAATGAGGAGCGCTTCGCTTTCTATGCCTCGTGAGAATGAAATTCATCTACTGCTTGACCATCCGGCACAGAAACAGGCTTTCGAGTCTTCACCAAAACTTATCTCTTTTCTCCGCGACTCGCTCCGGAATGATTTCTTAGCCATCACTTCTGAATTGGACACTTCAAAAGAAGTTGCCAAGATCCTCCCTCCTAAAGAATTTCTTATCAAGGCTATTGCCAAAAACAACGGGTTGGGTGAATTTCTTAAAAGCATACAGGCGGAACTCGATTAATCGTGTCCCGCCTGTAATTTTTATTTATGTATTTCTTTTATTATCCCTCCCTGACTTTCGGAAGGACTCATATTCTCCCATCTAATCCTCCTCTTTACCCAGAAGCTCCTTGAGCGGATTTATAAAGAAGGGACGGTCAAAGAGATGAGGATGCGGCACTTTCAATTCGGGAAGATCCACAGTCACATTCTCTATCGCCATGATATCTATATCTATCAGTCTGTCGCGATAGCTTCCATCGGGATTGCGGTGAGCTTCAGGAGATATCTCCTTCTCTATCTTCTGCAGGGCATGAAGCACATCCAAGGGCTCTTCTTCGCTCTCGAACATCACTGCCACGTTCAGAAAGAGATTGGTGGAGTCATAGCCCCAGGGCTCTGACTCCACCACTTTTGAGATCTCAAAATACCCGAACCGTCTCTCTACCGCCGCCACCGCTCTGCTCAGATTGAGCTTGCGATGACCGAGATTGGTGCCGATATTTATATAATATTTCATTATCTGTTGCGGAAGATTAAAGTGTCTTCTTTACCTCTACCTCCTCGAATGCCTCAATCATATCGCCTTCGCGGATATCATTATAGCCCTGGAGAGACAGACCGCAGTCATAGCCTGACACCACCTCCTTGACATCATCCTTGAAGCGTTTCAATGAGCCGAGCTCACCGGTGTATTTCACGATACCGTCGCGGATCACGCGCACTTTTGAACGACTCTTGATCTTACCGTCACGCACGATAGCTCCGGCGATAGTGCCGACCTTGGAGATATGGTAAGTCTGAAGCACCTCTGCCGTACCGGTGATTTCCTCCTTGATTTCGGGAGAAAGAAGACCTTCCATCGCATCCTTGACCTCTTCTATCGCCTTATAGATGACTGAGTAGAGGCGGATTTCCACACCCTCCTTCTCAGCCTCGCGCTTAGCCGCGGCTGAGGGACGCACCTGGAAACCGATGATGATGGCATCTGAAGCCGCCGCCAATGTTACATCAGACTCGGAGATAGCACCGACACCCTTGTGAAGCACATTGACCTGCACCTCGGGGGTGGAGAGCTTGAGAAGAGAATCGGAAAGAGCCTCGATTGATCCATCCACGTCACCCTTGACCACAAGATTAAGCTCGTGGAAGTCATTGAGGGCTCTGCGTCGTCCGAGCTCCTCGAGTCCGACACGCTTCTTGGTGCGGAGTCCGAGCTCACGCTGCAACTGCTCGCGCTTTCCGGCGATCTCGCGCGCCTCCTGCTCAGTGTCAAGCACATTGAATGTATCGCCCGCAGTAGGAGCGCCGTTCAAGCCGAGTATAAGCACCGGAGTGGCGGGTCCCGCCTCTGTCACACGCTGGTTACGCTCATTGAACATCGCCTTTACCTTTCCGAAATGAGTTCCGGCAAGAATCACATCTCCCACACGCAACGTACCGTTCTGCACAAGCACAGTGGCTACATATCCGCGACCTTTATCAAGAGACGACTCGATTACGGATCCGATTGCATTACGCTCGGGATTCGCCTTCAGGTCAAGCATCTCAGCCTCAAGCAATACCTTCTCCATGAGTTCTTCCACTCCGAGACCTTTCTTGGCTGATATATCCTGGCTCTGGTATTTACCACCCCATTCCTCCACGAGATAGTTCATACCGGCGAGTTCCTCCTTGATCTTGTCGGGATTAGCCGCGGGCTTATCGATCTTATTGATGGCGAATACCATCGGCACGCCTGCTGCCGAGGCATGATTGATCGCCTCGATAGTCTGAGGCATCACATCGTCATCGGCAGCCACGATGATGATAGCGAGGTCGGTCACCTTCGCTCCGCGCGCACGCATCGCCGTAAACGCCTCGTGGCCCGGAGTATCAAGGAATGTTATGCGGCGACCGTCGGAAAGCTTGACGTTATACGCACCGATATGCTGCGTGATACCTCCCGCCTCGCCGGCGATGACGTTTGATTTGCGTATATAGTCGAGAAGAGAAGTCTTACCGTGGTCGACGTGACCCATGACAGTCACGATCGGCGGACGGCTTACGAGATCTTCCTCTTTATCCTCCTCCGTCTCGATAGCCTCAGTCACGTCGGCGCTCACGAATTCGGTAGTGAACCCGAACTCATCAGCTACGATATTGATAGTCTCGGCATCGAGTCGCTGATTGATGGAGACCATCACGCCGAGATTCATACAAGTGGCGATGACATTATTGATAGGCACATCCATCATATTGGCAAGGTCGTTTGCGGTCACGAACTCCGTGATCTTGATCACGCGGCTCTCAGCCTCCTCGCGCTGCTGATTCTCCAGCTCGCGGTTGTGCATCTCCTCGCGCTTCTCCTTACGCCATTTCACACTCTTCTTGGTAGTCTTATTGGTAAGACGTGCGAGTGTCTCTTTAACCTGCTTCTGCACATCCTCGGCGTTAACCTCAGGCTTATTCTGACGGCGATCGTCGCGATTACGTCCGCGATTACGTCCGCCTCCATTATTATTGCCGCCATTGGAGTTATGACCGCCGGCGTTATTATTATTATTATTACGGTTGCCCTGACCGCCATGATTGCGTCCGCCCCCATTTCCTGAGTTCTGGTCTCCCTGACCGCCGCGGTTTTTCTTACGGTTTTCGCTGCCGAATCCGGGCTGGGAAGCCGCCTTCTCGATATCTACCTTTTCCTTACCGATACGCTTACGTTTCTTACGGTCGGCATCGTTGCCTCCCTGACCGTTAGCACGCGCACGTTCCGCCTTGCTTTTCTTGCGGGGACGTGTAGACTGGTTAAGAACCGAAAGGTCAATCTTTCCGACCACTTTCAATTCCGGTCCTTGCTGGGGGGTGGAGAGACGGAACACTTGGCTCTCGGATTCTCCTGACTGCTCCTTATGATTATTCTCAGTAGTCTTTGCAGTCTCTTTCTTCTCAGAGTGATGGTTGGTGTTCAATGATTTATCTTTTGTATGTGACTCTACAGTTGCATTCGCGGTGGTCCGGGCGGCTGTTGCTGCCGGCATCTCCGCTTTCTTAGATTCCTCTTTCTGAGGCGCCGCAGCCGGTTTGGACTCAGACTTTGACTCCTCTTTTCTTGGTTGCTTAGGCTCCTCTTTCTTTACAACAGGGGCTTCCGCCTTGGGCGCCTCGACAGTCTTAGCAGCCTCCTCTTTCGGCGTCTCCTTGGAAGGAGCTGAGGCAGCGGTCTTCACCGGCTCCGCCTTGGGCGATTCAGCCTTAGGCGATTCAGGCGCAGCGGCGGCTGAATGATTCTTACCCTTATCATCAAGGTCTATCTTTCCCAGGACTTTCAGCTTAGGCACATCCGTCTTGACCTCGCGGGTCTGGATACGCTCGTTCTTCTTCTCCTTCTTGGTATTGATGATATCTATGCTGCGTTTCTTGACATCCTTGTCGGTGCTGAATTCTTTTGTCAGCAAATCGACAGCTCCGTCATCGATACGCGCATTAGGATTATTCTCATCAACCTCGATATTATGTTTTCGCAGGAAATCTACTGCAGTGCGGAGTCCTACGTTTAGGTCTTTTACTAATTTGCTTATCTTGGTTCGCATATATTGGTTTTAGATATTGAAGGATACCCCCGGGAGGAATGCCCGGGGCATTCCTCTATCCAATCCCATTAATTCTTTCCATCTGCCATCGGGGTATATGGCGCCGGATGCCGATAGTTCTCACGACAATCAGTCTTCGAACTCAGCGCGAAGCACTTCCAACACGTGTTCAAGCGTGTCGTCCTCAAGATCTGCCTGATCAAGAAGCTCCTTAGGAGCATTCAGCACAGCCTTGGCAGTGCCGAGTCCTAAATTCTTCAATGCCTCGATCACCCAGCCGTCGATTTCATCGCTGAATTCATCAAGGTAGATATCCTCATCTCCTTCTTCAAGATCGCGATATACATCGATTGAATAGCCGGTAAGCTGTGTGGCAAGACGGATATTCATACCTCCCTTTCCGATAGCGAGCGACACCTCGTCGGGATGGAGGAATACCTCCGCTTTCTTCTCCTCCTCGTTGAGGCGGATAGATGATATTTTGGCGGGGCTCAATGCGCGCTGGATATAGAGCGACGGATTAGCTGTAAAGGAGATTACGTCGATATTCTCATTGCGGAGCTCGCGCACTATGCCATGTATACGGCTTCCCTTGATTCCGACACATGCGCCGACCGGGTCGATACGGTCGTCATAGCTCTCCACAGCTATCTTGGCACGCTCGCCGGGAATACGCGCCACCGCACGGATCGTGATGAGACCGTCATGTATCTCAGGCACCTCCTGCTCGAAAAGACGGCGGAGGAAACGCTCATCTGTGCGGCTTACTATTACTTTAGGATTATTGTTGGGATTATCCACACGCTTTACGATAGCCTTCACGATATCTCCCTTATGGAAGAAGTCGCCGGGGATCTGCTCCTCTTTAGGCATGATCAGCTCATTCTGATCCTCATCGATAAGGAGCATCTCACGCTTCCAAATCTGATGCACTTCGGCTGCCACCACTTCTCCCTCAAGCTCCTTGAATTTTGAATAAATGGCATCTTTCTGCAGGTCAAGGATCTTTGACTGGAGGGTCTGGCGAAGATTAAGGATCGCACGGCGTCCGAATTTCTCGAAGAAGATACGGCGGGTCACATCCTCGCCTATCTCACATTCAGGGTCGATCTCGCGTGCCTCGGTGAGTCCGATCTGCATATCCTTATTCTCTACCTCTCCGTCAGGCACGACCTCGAGATTCTGATAAATCTCGCAGTCTCCCTTATCCGGATTCATGATGACGTCGAAATTCTCATCTGTTCCGAACATCTTGGCCAGCACATTGCGGAAGCTCTCCTCAAGCACTGATATCATCGTGGTCTTGTCAATATTCTTGAGCTCCTTAAACTCCTGAAATTGATCGACCATATTCACTGTCGCTGCTTTCTTTGCCATTATTTCGTTATATTGTTTTCTATCTTTGATTAATTTCTTTGCGGATGACTCCTTAGAAGTTCAACACATATGTCACCTGCTTCACTTCGCCGTAGGGATAAGTTACTTCGCGGGTCTCGACCACGGGACGCTTTGCACCTTCATGCTTTACTTTCTCGCTCACTTCAATCGTGAAGCTTTCATCGTCCGCGTCCTTGAGGATACCTTTTCTCTTCATGCCTCCCTTTTCAAGCACTTCAACCTCATCGCCTATATGCTTGCGATACTGTCGCGGAAGTCGGAAAGGAGATGTCAGACCGCTCGAACCGACCTCAAGCTCATAGTCCTCTTCATCTCTTGAGAATGCCTCCTCTATCTTGCGGGTCAGCGCTATGCAATAGTTTATATCCACGCTATTGTCGGAATCTATCTCTACAGTTATTTCATTATCCCCCGTTATCTTCAAATCCACAAGGAAGTATTCGCTCCCTTCGAGCTCCTTCTCTATGAAGCTCTTTATCCCTGCTTTATCTATCATAATTTTCTATTTAAATCCTACCCCTGACCTTCCGGCGGGGGTAAAAAACGCGGAGGAGACTTGCGTCCCCTCCGGAATTCTTTTGCAAAGATAATAAAATTTATCGGTTTATTATAATCTTATTTCTTCTCTGTCTGTTCAAAAAGATGATTATATCTCTTTTCCGATTAATTTTAATTATTTTTAACAGTCGGATTATTTAAAGCGACGGTTGCCCTGAAGCACCGGCTTGCCATCATTATCTGCAAGATTCTTGTTGATCTTATTGCGCATGATGCTGTATGCCACGGGAGCGGCACAGAAGAGTGAGCAGAATGTACCTACCACTACACCGAAGATCATTGCGAATGTGAATGAACGGATTGTATCGCCACCGAGGAAGAAAATGCAGAGAAGCACCAGCAATGTGGAGAATGATGTCATCACGGTTCGGCTCAATGTTGTATTGAGCGATTTGTTGAATGTCTTGTAACGATCCTCTTTGGGATATACCTTCATCATCTCGCGGATACGGTCGAATACCACCACTGTATCATTGATCTGATAACCGATAATGGTCAGCACGGCAGCGATAAATGACTGGTCGATCTCCATTGAGAAGGGAAGGAAGCCCCAGCATACGGAGTAGAAGCCGATGATAAGGAAGGCAGTGAGCATTACGGCGCAGAGAGCTCCGACGGAGAAGGCGATGTTGCGGAAACGCAGGAGGATGTAAAGGAACATACATACCAATGCGATGCTGACTGCCCATACCGCGTCGCGTTTCATATCGTCTGCCACAGAAGGTCCTACTTTCTGAATGGAGATGATACCGTGAGCCTCATCTGCTACGGCAAATGAATTCTCATCCATTGCCTTGCCGTTAACGGTAAGCTCATCTTTCAAGCCTTTGTAAAGAAGGTCGGAAATCTCATTCTCTATATTCTCGCTCTCGTCTGCAATCTTATAGTTGGTGGAGATACGCAACTTGGAAGGATTGTCGATATTGATTACAGCTACTGATACTGTAGGATCATTTGCCTCCTTCTGAAGAAGCGCTGTAAGATTATCCTGTACTTTCTGACGATCCACATCTTTCTCAAACTGCACCACATAGTTGCGACCGCCTGAGAAATCGATACCCTGGTTCATACCGCGGATAGCAAGAGAAGCGATGCTGACCACGATAAGGAATACCCATACTGCAGCCGCGCCTTTCCACTTGCCGAGGAAGTTGATATTAGTATTGGTAAGGAAGTTGCGGCTCATCGCAGTGCTGAAGGTCATGTTCGCGCAGCGACCGTTCTTTGTGATAAGGTCAAAGGCGATACGGGTAAGGAACACCGCTGTGAAGAATGAGCAGACAAGACCGATGATAAGAGTTGTAGCGAAACCCTTGATCGGACCCGAACCGAAGATAAGGAGGATCACACCGGTGATCACTGAAGTAAGGTTGGAGTCGAAGATCGCGGAGAATGCGTTGCTGTAACCCTCGGAGATAGCCTGACGGAGTTTCTTGCCATTCTTAAGCTCCTCTTTAGTGCGCTCGAAGATAAGCACGTTGGCATCGACCGCCATACCGAGTGCGAGCACGATACCTGCGATACCTGAAAGGGTGAGGACTGCCTGAAGTGAGGCAAGGATACCGAGAGTGAAGTAGAGGTTAAGGATAAGTCCTACGTTTGCCACAAGACCGGGAATCCAGCCATAGTATGCGATCATGAGGATCATAAGGAGGAAGATAGCCACGATGAATGACACGAAGCCCATCTCGATAGCCTCAGCACCAAGGCTCGGACCGATCACGTTGTTGCTGACCACATCCACCTTCGCTGACATCTTACCGCTCTTGAGCACATTGGCAAGGTCGTTAGCCTCTTCGGGAGTGAAGCCGCCGGTGATCTGTGAGCTTCCGCCGGTGATCTCATTATTTACGTTGGGGAAGGAGTATACATTATCGTCGAGCACGATTGCGATGGAACGACCGATATTATTGCGGGTAATGGTAGCCCATTCCTGTGCGCCACGGTCGCTCATCTTCATGTTGACCATGTTACCCTGCATATTGTCATACTCTGAAGATGCAGATGTCACTGCGTCGCCCTCAAGCACTGCGTCGCCCTTAAGAGCCACGAGCTGCCAGTATGCCACTGTCTTGTCCTGACCGTTATCTTTCTTAACGACGTTACCCTGAGCATCTGTCACGGGATATTCCACGGGCTTGACAGTCCAGAGGAGCGTAAGGTCGTTGGGAAGCATCTGCTTCGCAAGAGGCGAATTGAGCACGGAGTCTACGAGCGCGCGGTTAGCGGCAGGCACCTGACCCACAACGGGGCTTCCTGCACGACCGCCACCGAGGATAGCGAGCACATTTACGTGGTTTACTGTATCCTGCGCCGCATATGCCTCAGCGAAACGGCTGAAATCATTTGCAATCTCATTATAGTTATATACCTCAAAGAACTCAAGGTTGGCGCTTGACTTGAGAAGCTCTGTCACACGCTCGGGCTCTTTCACACCGGGAAGCTCGAGAAGAATCTGACCGTTCTTGTCCTGAAGCTTCTGGATATTGGGAGCTACGACACCGAACTGGTCGATACGTGTACGGAAGATATTGAAGGCGGCATCCACCTGGCTGTCCACCTGTTTCTCAAGGGCGGCAGTCACCTCTGCATTTGATGCGCCGCTCTTGAGCGCGCCGAGAAATTCTCCCTCACGCACGAAGAGACCGCTCATCACACCGGGCTGAATCTGTGCTGCGACGCGCTGGATGAAATCCTTATCGCTGCCTTTCGCACCTGCCTCCTGTGCCTTGGCTATGGCTGAATTGATCTGGCTAAGCTGTGCCTCGCCGGATGCATACTGACGGAGAATGTCGGGAACGTTGATCTCGAGTACGACGTTCATACCTCCCTTGAGGTCAAGTCCGAGTCCCACCTCCATCTTGCGCACCTGATTGTAGGTGTAGCCGAGATATACTTTCTCTTTGTCAAGAGAGTCGTTAAATTGCTTCAGACTTTGTTTGTAGACATCATTGGTCTCATCCTCTGTCTTGGCGATTGCTGCTGCGTATTCTTTCGCTTTCTTCTCATAGTGACTGGTCACGAATGAGAATGAGATATAAAAGCCGCAGATCAAAACCAAGAGGATAGCAATGGTGCTGATAAACCCTTTGTTCTGCATTTTCGTTGTTGATGTTTGTTGTTATTGGTTGTTGTAAATTATTTTCAGCTTGCAAATATACGCCTTTTTTTTGATGTTTTTGTTATGAATTGTAACAAAATTCTATATTATAGGCGAAGTTATCATTTTTTTTCTTTATTTTTGATGTTGATTAGCTTCCCTCTCCTCCTTTTTTCAAATTAAAGTTTATATATGATTTATATATGAAACGTCTTTCTTTATCATATCTTGTTGTTGTCTTGATTTTTGTGACAATGATTAGCGGAATGGCTGGCTGTGCCAATATCGGCAATCCCTCGGGAGGTCCGCGCGATGAGGATCCCCCCATTTTTGTTTCTGCCGACCCTCTCCCCGGCAGCCTTAATGTCAAGAAGACGCGGCAGACTCTTACCTTCAACGAATTGGTTAATGTAAAAGATGCTTTTTCGAAAGTTGTGGTCTCTCCTGTCGGGAAGAGTGTGCCGAAAGTGATGGCTTCCGGAAGAAAAATCACCATCACTTTTGACTCCTTAGCTGATAATACCACTTATACCGTTGACTTCGCGGATGCAATCGAGGATAATAACGAAGCGAATAAATTGCAGGGCTTCTCTTATACTTTCTCTACCGGCGATCAGATCGACACCCTCCGGATATCGGGGATGGTGCTTGATGCCCGCACTCTCGAGCCTCAGCAGGAGATGATTGTAGGAGTGACACAGAATATCGAGGATTCCGCTTTCACCATGCTTCCGCTTCTTCGCGTGGCAAAAACCGACGACCGTGGACGTTTCAATATCCGCGGGCTTGCCGAAGGTAAATATCGGGTATATGCCTTAGGTGACCGGGATAACGATTATAAATATGCTAACCCGGAAGAGGATATTGCCTTCTATGACTTTGTGGTCTCCCCTACCGCCGAGCGCATCGGCGCTATTGATACCATCCGCAATTCCTTGACAGGAGAGATTGATACTATCGTAAATCGCTCCCGCACACTCTTCCTTCCCAACGATATCCTACTGCGAAGCTTCAACTCGCAGAAGAGATCGCAATATCTAAGCAAATATGAGCGTCAGGACTCCACAAAGCTTTTCCTTAAATTCAACACACGCGCCGAAGGCTTGCCGGAGCTGGATGCTCTCGGTTTCCCGGGATTGATGAGGGAGGCGGTGGTAGAGCGCTCAGAAAAGAATGATTCTCTTATCTTCTGGCTACCTCCTCGGCTCATAAAAGAGGATTCACTAAGAGTGGAGACCCGTTATCTTCGCACAGACTCTACCGGTAATCTCGCGGCTGTAACCGATACGTTGAATTTCTTCCGGTTCAGACAGCCTGCTTCAAAGAAGAAATCCAATAAAAAGCGCGACGAGCGCCAGGCGGCTCTTGACTCATTGAAGGCGCTGACTCTTGGCATTGAGGCTGTGTCATCCACTACGCATGATATCTATCTGCCGGTGCATCTTCGCTTCGCCACGCCCCTTGACACTCTCAAAGTCAAGGCTTTCAAATTGGAGACAATGGTGGATACTGTTTGGAAAGCTGTAGGCAACCAGCCGGTCATCACCATGAAGGATTCGCTCTCCCCCCGCGATTATATCATTGATTATGATTGGAAATTAGGAGAGAAATACCGTGTCGTGGCAGACACACTTGCAGCTGTGGGTATCTATGGACAGACCACAACACCCTTCACACACGAATTCTCTATCAAGAAGAGAGATGAATACTGTTCGCTCCGCCTGAATATCACCGGGCTGGATCCGCAGATTCCTGCTTTCGTAGAGCTTCTGAATGGCAGCGATGCAATAGTGAGGACTGAGCCGGTAAAGAATAATTCCGTATGGTTTCAGTACCTTGAGCCGGGCAAGTATTATGCCCGCGTTATAGAAGATTACAATGGCAACGGCGAGTTTGATCCCGGCGACTATGACACATTGCTACAGCCCGACTTGGCTTATTATTATCCCAAAGCCTTCAATATAAAGAAGAACTGGGACAAGGAGGAGAGCTGGGATGTATTTGCCACGGCGATTGACCTTCAGAAGCCGGAAGCTATAAAGAAGAACCGCCCTGCTCAGGATAAGCGCTCCAGAAAGAAAGATACCACCACAGAGGAGGAAGAGGATGATGACTACTTTGATCCCACAGCCAATCCCTTCGACCCCAATCAGAAACGCAACCGTCGCAATACCGGGATAAGCTATTGATAAGAATCCGCGCGAAGCTGTCTCCGCCGCGGCTCTGCCGTTTACCGAAGGCTTTTCATTAGCGCGAAGCTGTCTCCGCTGCGGCTCTGCCGCTATCCGGAAGCTCCCCTATCCGCGCGAAGCCGTTCCCGCCGCGGCTCTGCCGTTTACCGAAGGCTTTTCATTAGCGCGAAGCCGTTCTCGCCGCGGCTCTGCCGCTATCCGGAAGCTCCCCTCTCCGCGCGAAGCCGTCCCGCCGCGGCTCTGCCGCGATAATTAAAATAAAATCAGCAAGCATGGAATTCTCCCGAAAACGCCCGAATGCCGGAATCAGATGTCCCGGGCATGACTACAGAAGCAGATGTATATACCATATCGTGCTTAATAAAGCGGACAGCATTCCGGATTTTTCCGCAGTAAAAGGGATACCCGGTGACAGACAATGGCCGCCCATAGTAGAATTATCCCCGTATGGCAAAATCATAGGCAAGGTATTATCCTCACTGAAATCTTCCTTCCCCTTTATCTCCATCCTGCGGCGATGCATCATGCCGGATCATGTGCATTTCGTCATCTTTATCCGTAAAGCCACGGAAATACATTTAGGTGAGATTATTAGAGAGATGAAAAGAAGATGCTCTTCAAGCCTTGAAATGATGGGACATGAGCCGGAGATTGAATTCTTCATCCCCGGCTATCATGATACCTTCCTTACGGGAAAAGACCAACTTAAGAAAATGCTCGCATACGTCAGCGACAATCCCCGCCGCCATCTGCTCAGGAAAAGCAAACCGGGATGGATCAGGAAATTCATAATAGAGAACGCCGAAAAAAATAAGAAATACGAAGCCTACGGGAATTGGGATTTACTTTCGGAATTTCAAAGAGTCCCGGTAAAAGTAAGTAGAAAATATACCCCCTCCGAACTGAGGGGATGGAAAAAACTATGGTATATCACCATTCTTAATGATGGGGTACTGGTATCTCCATTTATCAATCCCGCTGAAAAGAAAGTAAGAGATTGGGCGATAGATAACGGAGGCTCCATAATCTATTTGACATACAAGCCTTTTCCTGAAAAATATAAGCCTCAAGGGAAGATGTTTGATTTATGCGCAGAAGGAAGACTATTGATTATCTTTATTCCGCCGGATGAAAAGGAAGCAGAGCATATCCGGGAGAAAGGGAGTCCTTCCTACTCGCATTGCAGAAAAATGAATTCGATTGCAAAGGAGATAGCCGATCTTGAATATCACCCTCTCTAACTTTGGGGCAGAGCCCCTATCGGTAACAGCTCCGCGCTTTAGCTCTCCTGCCTCGCGAAGCCGCTTCCGCCACGCCTCTGCCGCAATAAAAAGAAAAATGCCCTCCTTCAGCGCGAAGCCGTTTCCGCCGCGGCTATGCCGCAATCCGGAAGCTTTTCCTTATCAGCGCGAAGCCGCTTCCGCTGCGGCTATGCCGCCATTTCAAAGCTCTTTCATCAGCGCGAAGCCGTCTCCGCTGCGGCTATGCCGCAATAAAAAGCAAAAAAGCCGGGCTCCCGATGGGACGCCCGGCTTTCTATATATAGCTCAGATTTCTCTTATTCCTTGCATTTAGCGGCGATGAACATGCGGTTCATGCGGCCGATGTTGGCAAGCTTGATATTCTTGGGACACTCAGCCGCACAAGCTCCGGTGTTGGTACAGTTACCGAAACCGAGCTCATCCATCTTCGCTACCATCGCACGAACACGACGATCTTTCTCTACTTCTCCCTGGGGAAGAAGCGCGA
Source organism: Bacteroidales bacterium (assembly GCA_014800895.1). Classification (GTDB taxonomy): domain Bacteria; phylum Bacteroidota; class Bacteroidia; order Bacteroidales; family Muribaculaceae; genus Lepagella. Next base: position 44,813 of record JAAVFG010000049.1, on the reverse strand, counting down.
GCTGGCTGATCTTAGCGGAAACGAAGAGCATGGCTGAGCCATTCTTACATGCAGCTACACATGCTCCGCAACCGATACAGCTTGCTGAGTCCATTGCCTCATCAGCCTTAACCTTCGCAATGGGAAGGTCGTTGGCATCCTGCGCACCGCCGCAGTTGAATGATACGTAGCCACCCGCCTGCTGGATCTTATCGAATGCGTTACGGTCTACCATCAAGTCCTTGATTACAGGGAACGCCGCAGAACGCCAGGGCTCTACAGTGATAGTCTCGCCATCAGCGAAACGACGCATATAGAGCTGACATGTAGTCGCACCTGTAGCAGGACCGTGAGGATGACCATTGATGTAAAGCGAACACATACCGCAGATACCCTCGCGGCAATCGTGGTCGAATACGATAGGCTCCTCGCCTTTCTCGATAAGAGTCTCATTAAGGATATCGAGAGTCTCGAGGAATGAAGTGTCGGGTGTGGTCTCGACATTGCTGTAAGTCACAAACTCACCCTGTGCCTTAGGATTCGCCTGACGCCATACCCTAAGATTGACTTTCATTATATTATCTTCCATTTTTGAATTTCAGTATTTAAGGGTTAGAGCTTGGTTATGACTTATAGTTACGAGTCTGAACCTTGATAGCCTCATAATGGAGGGGCTCTTTGATAAGCTCGGGTGCCTTATCATCGCTGCCCTCATATTCCCAACAGCTTACATAGAAGCAGTTCTCATCATCACGTTTTGCCTCGCCTTCCTCAGTCTGATATTCTGTACGGAAGTGGCCGCCGCAGCTTTCGTTACGGCTGAGGGCGTCGTAGGCTATAAGCTCACCCATTGTGATGAAGTCGTTGAGACGGAATGCTTTATCAAGCTCGATATTCATGCCCTCTGTGGTGCCGGGGATGAAGAGGTCTTTCTCAAACGCCTTGCGGAGATCCTTAAGCTTGCTGAGCGCGAGCTCAAGACCTTCCTTGTCGCGTGCCATACCGACATATTCCCACATGATGTGACCAAGCTCTTTATGGATTGAATCCACTGAGCGTGTTCCCTTGATATTCATCAGCTTCTCCTCGTCTGCGATACACTTAGCCTCTGCAGCATCAAACTCGGGAGTGTTGGTCTGGAAGTGAGGCACAGTGATCTGATCGCTGAGATAATTCTGGATAGTATAGGGAAGCACGAAATAACCGTCGGCAAGACCCTGCATAAGTGCGGAAGCACCGAGGCGGTTAGCACCGTGGTCTGAGAAGTTACACTCGCCGATAGCGAAGAGACCCTTTACAGAAGTCTGGAGCTCATAGTCTACCCAGATACCACCCATTGTATAGTGGATAGCGGGGAAGATCATCATCGGGTTGTAATACTTCACGCCATCTTTCTCATTAGCGAACTCACCGGGATTAACGTCAGTGATCTCCTCATACATATCGAAGAGGTTACCGTAACGCTGACGCACTACATCAATACCGAGACGGTTGATAGCCTCTGAGAAATCAAGGAATACTGCAAGACCTGTATTATTTACACCGAAGCCTGCATCGCAACGCTCCTTGGCGGCGCGAGATGCAACGTCACGGGGAACGAGGTTACCGAATGCAGGATAACGGCGCTCCAAATAGTAGTCGCGATCCTCCTCGGGAATATCGCTACCCTTGATCTGACCTTTCTGAAGCTTCTCCGCATCCTCTTTCTTCTTAGGCACCCAGATACGACCGTCGTTACGGAGAGACTCTGACATAAGAGTAAGCTTTGACTGCTTGTCGCCGTGTACGGGGATACAAGTCGGGTGGATCTGAACGAAAGCGGGGTTAGCGAAGTAAGCGCCCTTACGATAGCAAGCCATTGCTGCGGAGCAGTTACAGCCCATCGCATTTGTTGAAAGGAAGTATGTATTACCGTAACCGCCGGTTGCGATAACTACGGCATGAGCGGCGAAACGCTCGAATTTACCGGTCACGAGGTTCTTGGCGATGATACCGCGAGCGCGCTCCACGCCATCCTTATCCTTGATGAGGACGAGTTCATGCATCTCGTAGCGGTTATAGCTCTTCACCTTGCCGAGCTGAATCTGGCGGTTAAGAGAGCTGTAAGCACCGAGAAGGAGCTGCTGACCTGTCTGACCCTTGGCATAGAAAGTACGGCTTACCTGCGCGCCACCGAAAGAACGGTTGGCGAGAAGACCGCCATATTCGCGTGCGAAAGGCACACCCTGAGCCACACACTGGTCGATGATATTATTTGACACCTCTGCAAGGCGATATACGTTTGCCTCACGAGCACGATAGTCACCACCCTTCACTGTGTCGTAGAAGAGACGATATACGGAGTCGCCGTCATTCTGATAATTCTTGGCAGCGTTGATACCACCCTGAGCCGCGATAGAATGGGCACGACGGGGTGAATCCTGGATGCAGAAGTTAAGCACATTGAAGCCGAGCTCTGCAAGAGTTGATGCGGCAGAGGCACCGGCAAGACCTGTACCTACTACGATTACATCAAGTTTACGTTTATTGGCGGGGTTCACCAATTTCTGGTGAGCCTTATAGTTGGTCCATTTCTCAGCGACAGGACCCTCCGGAATCTTGGATGCTTCCGGGCTCATTACTTTTACTTTATCTAAATTTGCCATATCGCTAATTACTTGGGTTGATTTACGTTCTGGATTTCAACAGCCTCAGGCGCATTGTCGGCAGACTCGAGATAGTCTAACAATGCCACTACGCGACCGAGAGCCTCGCTCTTCTTGGACATCTCCTCAAACTGCTCCTGGAAAGCGGGATTATTCTTCTGCTCCTCAGTAGCCTGCTGCATCATCTCCACCTGCTGGCTGATGCCGCCTGCCATCTGACGGATACCGCCTGATACCTGCTCGTAGGGAGACATGCGGATCTGCATACCGAGCTGTGCGGCGTCGGGACCGAAATCCTTCTCTACCATTGCGGGCATCATATCCTTATACTGCTCGCGGAGCACGGGATCCTTGAGATAATCCTTGTCGTGTGCCTTTACAGTGAAGACGATAGCCTGTGCCACGAAAAGCGCGATAACGATTGTAGTCCACCAGCAGCCGATCTTCTTGAGACGTGCGATCCATACCTCATTGTCCCAACCGCAAGACTGGAACATTGACCAGAAACCATGATTCATGTGGAACCATAAAGCGATGAAGCCGATGATGTATACAATAGGAGTGTATACCTGGCTGAAAGCCTCCTGAATGAAGAGGGTACCGGCAGCAGGAGGAACAGAGCCCTCTACACCGCGGATCTCCTGGAGCTGCATCTTAGCCCAGAACTGGATAAGGTGAACAACGAGGAAAGCAAGAACCACGATACCGAGAACGAGCATGTTCTTAGAAGACCACTCTACATTCTTGGGGCGCTTCTCGATAGAATAGCGCACATTACCGCGAGCCTTACGGTTCTGAACTGTAAGCATCAACGCATAGATGATGTGCACGATGAATAAAAACGCGAGCCCTACTGAGGCGATAAGCGCGTACCAATTCGCTCCCAAAAATTCGCAGATTGAATTGTAAGCCGCCGGCCAGCAGATAGCTACAGCGTTCATCACACAGTGAAATGTTACAAATAGGACGAGACATGCACCCGTGAGGGCCATCACGAACTTACGTCCTACAGATGAGCATGATAACCACATAGCTGTTCTGAAATTTAATTATTAGTTTTTATTGTGTTTTTTGTATTCGAAGGTGATCAGGTCAGTCGTATCATGAATTGTTATGACCGCCGCTCGGCTAAAGCCTCTGCGGATTCTTTGCAAATTTATCATTATTTTGGCAATACTGAAAATAATTGTTAAAGATTTTTGTGGTTTTTATCATCATTTTTGAGGAGTCTGCCACCTCTTTTTTCTTTATCCCAGTTTTTACACCTCTTTCCTATCCTTTAATTTTGCAGTTTGAAAAATTATTCGTAACTTTGTGGCGCAGTTGGTCTGGTAGCTCAGCTGGATAGAGCATCTGCCTTCTAAGCAGACGGTCCCGCGTTCGAATCGCGGCCAGATCACACAAAAATCCCGAAGTCTCTTATGAGTCTCCGGGATTTTTCTATTTCTTACCAGCGAGCTTTTTCTCAGAAGCCTTTCTTCTTTATCAGACGGCTGAAGCTCTCCGACACTTCCTTATTCATCTTGCCGGGATAACGCACATCAGTGAAGACCTGCGCAAGCGTCTCCTTCCCATTCTCTTCAACAAAACGACGTGATTCCTCAAGCTCCTCTTTGGGTCCGTAGATATCATCAATATCTGATGATTTATAGGGATGATACACCTCTTCGTGAAGGATGCCCTGCACGGGCAGACGGTCGGATGCCGCAGGGAACACTCCATCTTCAGGATAGCCGACCGTAAGACAGATTACAGGCACTACTCTTTCAGGCAATTCCAAAACTTCCGCAATAGCCTCGGCATTATATGTTACTGTTCCCAGATAGCAGCTGCCGATGCCGTTAAGCTCGGCGAGCGTCACAAACTGCTGGGCGAAAAGGGAGGTATCTATCAGGGCTGTGATGAAGGAATGGAAATTGTCAAACCCGGGCTTGGCATTTCTCTCCTCACACCATCTCTCAAATCTATTTAGATCGGCACAGAAAGTCAGCATTACGGAACACCCTTTTACCGTGGGCTGATTGAAATGAAGAGGCGCGAGGCGTTCTTTCATCTTCGGGTCGCGGGTAGCCACAACGCTGTATAGCTGCATATTTCCTGTGGTCGGGGCATGAGAAGCAGCTTCAAGAAGCGCACTCAAAGTCTCATCGCTCACCTCCTTCGTAGCGGAATATTTTCTTAACGTACTGCGATTTCTAAAAAAATCAAAATATTTTAATTCTTCCATAATCTTCTTATAGAATTCAGCGGAGACCGGAAAGGTCCCCGCTGAAATTATTTTTAAGGCTCTGCTTTTAAAACCTGTTTAGTCCTCCTTGATATTATGGAAGACGTTCTGCACATCTTCATCATCCTCGAATTTCTCAAGGAGTTTGTCGAGCTGCTCGCGCTGCTCCTCAGTCACTTCCTTATAGTCGGTCGGGATTCGCTCAAACTCTGCTGACACGATCTCCATTCCCTTATCCTCAAGGAATTTCTGGATGTTGGCAAACTGATCGAATGCGCCGTAGATGAGCCATTCCTCATCATCTGTCTCCAATTCAGCCTCATAATCCATCAGCTCAAGCTCGAACTCATCATGATCCACCCCTTCGCCGGGTTTTACATGGAATACACTCTTATGGTCGAAAAGGAATGAGAGTGAACCCTGAGTGCCGAGCGAACCGCCAAACTTATTGAAGTAGCTGCGTACATTCGCTACAGTACGCTGGTTGTTATCAGTGGCTGTCTCCACCACGATAGCGATACCGAAGGGACCATATCCCTCATACACTATCTCCTTGTAATCTCCGGCATCTTTCTCTGTTGCCTTCTTGATGGCGCGCTCCACAGTATCCTTAGGCATGTTGGCTGCCTTTGCATTCTGCATCAACACACGAAGACGGGGGTTCATATCCGGATCAGGACCGCCATTCTTTACTGCTATTGTGATCTCCTTACCGATACGGGTAAAGGTGCGGCTCATATTGCCCCAGCGTTTCATTTTACGCGCTTTACGATATTCAAATGCTCTTCCCATTGTGAATTCTTATCGTTATTTCTGTTATTATACTTTCTATTTATCTTAATTCTGCTCCGAAATTCTGAAGAGCTTTGATGATCTTGCTCATCGCAGCATCTATCTGCTTGTCGTTGAGGGTCTTTTCCGCATCCTGAAGCTTCATTGAAACCGCATATGATTTCTTGCCTTCCGGCAGATTCTTACCCTCATACACATCAAAGAGACGCACTTCGCGCAGCAACTTCTTCTCTGCCTTGCGTATCACATCCTCAAGCTCGGCAAACTTCACATTTTTATCCACAAGGAGAGCGAGGTCGCGCTCCACTGCCTGAGTTTTCGGAAGCTCCGCATAGGTTATGACTGTCTTACGTGCCTGCTTATAAAGCGCATTCCAATCTACGGATGCATAGACCACGGGCTGCCCGATGTCAAATTTCTTCAGAAGGGTATTACGCAAGATACCTACTGTTGCCAGCTCCTTGCCGGAACGGAATGAGATATCCAGTTTGGCGGCGTAAATCTCATCGCTCCCCTGAGTCATGCTCAGTGAAGACACGGAGATACCCACACGGCTGAAGATATTGAGAAGGATACCCTTAAGGTCATAAACCGTAGCCTCTACATTCTTGACATTCCAGGAGCCTTTCATCATGTCGCCGGTCATCCATATGGCAAGCGTCTCCTTTTCGGAGAACTGAGCTAACGGCTTATCAGCTGAAGCCTCTTTTGAGGCATCGAATGAATAGACCTTACCGAATTCATAGAATTTAAGATTGCTCTCTTTTCTGTTCACATTGTGGGCGATTGATTCCAGACCTCCGTAGAGCAGAGTCTGACGCAATACGGCGAGATCGTTACTCAACGGATTCATCAGTCGCACACATGCTGAAAGCGGATAAAGCTCCGAGCCTTCATAATAGCTTACAGAGGAGAGGGAGTTGTTGAGTATCTCATAAAATCCCTGAGCCGTGAGCTGTTCGCTGACTGTCTGTTCCAAAGCATAGCTGTAATCGGTGTCAGTGCGCTGGGAGATAGACATATTCACGCGGTCGGTGAGCTCGACGTTATTATATCCGTATACGCGGAGTATCTCCTCCACGACGTCACATGGACGATAGACATCCACACGATATGTAGGCACTTTGAGATGCAGCGTATCCTCATCTTTTTCCTCCACATCAAATTCCAAAGCCTTAAGGATGCAGATGATGAGCTCTTTCGGCAATTCCTTGCCGATTAATGATGCACAATAAGAGAGGGAGAAATCCATTTCAGCCTTCTCAACAGGCTCCTCATATAGGTCTTTAACACCTCCGCATACCTTACCGCCGGCGAGTTCCTTAATCATAACGGCAGCCAGACGTGCGGTATAGTCACAGATATTGGGATCTGTTCCACGTTCATATCGGAAAGAAGCGTCGGTAGAGAGTCCGTGTCGGCGCGCGGTCTTACGCACGCGGGTAGGATTGAAATAGGCTGATTCGATAAATACCGACTTGGTGGCATCCGTCACTCCGGAATCAAGTCCGCCGAACACTCCGGCGATACACATGGGCTCTTCGGCATTGCAGATCATAAGGTCAGCCTCATGAAGCTCTCTCTCCACGCCGTCAAGGGTAGTGAATTTTGTGCCTGCCGGACAAGTACGCACCACAATCTCCTCCCCCTTGATCTTATCAAGGTCAAAGCAATGGAGCGGCTGTCCGTATCCCTGCAGGATGAAGTTAGTGATATCCACAATATTATTGATCGGACGCTGGCCTACCGCCGTCAGAAGATTGCGGAGCCATTCGGGAGATTCTTTCACCTCGACATCGCGGATAGTCACACCGCAATAACGGGGACATCCCTCTTTATCCTCTATTCGGATTGAGACTGCGCCATCCTCCTGATCTACAGTAAAATCCTTTACATCGGCGATTTTCACCTCAGGATAGCCGTCATGCTGACCCTGAGCCGCTTCGTCCCACATACGCGCCTTGATATCGCGCGCTACTCCGAGATGACTGGCGGCATCGACACGGTTAGGGGTAAGCTCTACCTCAAGCACATAGTCGCTCTCAACTTTGAAATATTCCGCAGCCGGCGTGCCGGGTCGTACATCCTCGGGCAGCACCATAATACCTGCATGATCCGTACCTACACCAATCTCATCCTCTGCACAAATCATACCGAAAGATTCAACTCCGCGGATCTTTGACTTGCGGATCTGAAATTCCTTATCACCGTCATAAAGCGTAGTGCCTACGGTAGCCACCACGACATTCTGCCCGGCAGCCACATTCGGCGCGCCGCAGACAATCTGAACCGGCTCATCGCCTCCCAAATCAACAGTGGTGATGTGTAGATGATCGGAATCGGGGTGATCTATGCAGGTCAACACCTTTCCGGTCACTATCCCGCGAAGTCCTCCACGGATGCTTTCCACCTCCTCGACTGTGTCACACTCCAATCCCAATGAGGTGAGAGTGGCTGCAAGTTCATGAGGATTCTCCTCAGGATTGATGAACTCCTTAAGCCATTTATATGAAATATTCATCGTTGATCGTTATCTATGGTTTATATCTTGCAAATTTAATAAATTTTCTTCTATCCCCCAACTGCCTGTCGCGCTCTCCGGATTTCTTCTACCCTCCGACAGCCGGAAGTTCTATACGGAAAACCGTTCCCTTTCCGGGCTCGCTCTCCTTGACATAGATTTTCCCTCCATGATATTCCTCTATGATGCGCTTCACTAATGTAAGTCCCAATCCCCAGCCCCGCTTCTTGGTGGTATAGCCGGGATTGAACACGGTCTTGAAGTGTTTCTTCGCTATCCCCCTGCCTGTATCCCTGACCTCTATCCATACTATTCCCTTATCGGCTCCGGTAGTGATATGCAGCTCCCCTTCCCCTTTCATGGCGTCGACGGCATTCTTGGTGAGATTCTCCATCACCCATTCCATCAAAGCCCGGCTAACGTTCACTCCATGGTCATCTTCCGAAACGTGAAGTTCGATTTTCACTTTTCCCGAAACGCGGCTCTTCATATACTCCAGCGAACCTGCCACCACTTCATTGAGATAATCAAATTCTATCTCGGGCTGCGACCCGATTTTCGAGAATCGGTCGGCAATGACCGAGAGGCGTTTCACATCCTTATCTATCTCATCAGTCACCTCATTATCTGTCCCGATAGCTCTGAGATATTCGGTCCATGCCATCAGTGAGGAGATCGGGGTGCCGAGCTGGTGGGCAGTCTCTTTGGAGAGTCCCGCCCATACACGGTTCTGCTCAGCCCGCTTGGTATATATCAATGCCATGTAGAGGATAAGAGCCAAAATTATCATCACTATCATCTGGATATAGGGATAGATACTGATTTTGCGGAGCAGACGCGAGTCCTCATAGTAGATATACTGTTTCTCTCCCCCGAGATATTTAATCTCAATAAAATGCGGGTCGGTTTCGGCAAGCGTGGCGATATCTTTTACGCCCGCCGCCTTACGCAGTCTGCCGGAGAGATATTTCCGGTTTTTCTCTCCCAAGTCCATATAAAGGGAGCGATCCTTTTCGCTTTTATCGGGAAGGTCGAAATTTCTGAATTCCGATATATTGAAATCTTTATCGCATGTCAGTACAGGGATGGTATTATTCTGCGAAATGATGGTGAGCATAAATTCTATATCGCTCTCCACTCCGGCTTCGGCTATGCGCTCGGTAGCCTGAGCCCAGATATTCATACGCTCACGCTCCTGCTCCGCCAGCTCCTTTACCAGCCCGTTGCTGATAAAGAGGAAGCATGCAATGGCGATAACCGAGACAATTATCATTATCATCCTCCCCGTGCGCCGGCGATCGTATAAGCTTATTTTCATCCCTTATCTGTCTGAGCCTTTACGAATTTTCCTTCTCCCGCTTGATATCCTCAAGTATGAACTTCGCCACGCTGTCGGCTGTATTGGCACCGATCACGATATCTGCGGCTGCTTTCACCTCCTCAATTCCGTTCTCCACCGCCACCCCGACATCGGCAAGCTCGAGCATGGGCAGGTCATTCATATTATCTCCGAACGCCACAATCCTTTCCGCTCCCGCACGTCGGGCTAATTCCGATATAGCGTTTGCTTTTGTGCTTAATGGAGAGAATGCCTCAAGGATCCCGATCTCCGGTCCATAGAAATCATGGTATTTCTGTGCCCGCACCCCCTCTATCTCTGAGGTCAAACGTAGCGTAGCCGATGAGTGATCATCCGGCTGCATACCATAAAATAGAATAGTATCTCCTAAAAATTCCGGCAGCCGGGAATCTCCGTCGGCAGGGACATGAAATATCTTATATGGATTGTGACTGCGTTCATCCATGAAGGTCTTCTCTATGCCGGATAGTTTGCCGAGATGATAGATATGAATCATACCATCACGCAGGGTATAAAGAAAAGTGGGGAAATCCATCTTGCGATAGACATCCACCAACTTATGTGCAGCGTCATTGTCAATATATCTTATGTCGGAATAGGCATTGCTACTCTTGTCCCAAAGAGCCGTGCCTGTCATCACTACCGCAGGCAGACGCAAATCGAGGTTCTCTACAATAGGCGCGACAGTAGCCGGAGTGCGTGCTGTGGCTAAAGTAAAAAGCGCTCCATCTTCAATGGCACTGTTAAGCATCTCCAGAGTAGGCGCCGACAATGTGGCATCCGGCTGGAGAAGAGTGCCGTCAAGATCGCTTACATATAATGTCTTTCTCCTCATCTTTCACCGGATTATATACGGATCACGACATATTCGGCATCCGACATCTGTTCCTCAAGTATCAGTTTACGGGCAGAGGTCTGCTCATCCTGCTCGAAATGGAGCTCGGCTGAATATTCCCGTATCTCCACAAATTCGACATCTTCCGCATATATACGCATCTGTCGGAGAGATTCTACGGGATTGCCGACATTATGATTGCGTCCGTGTCTTCTGAATCCATAACGGGAGCCTCCGCCATTATTTGACTCCGCGCCTCTCCCGGCGGCGGCATCGTTATCTCTGCCCCAGCCGGACCTGCGTTCTTTCCTTTGCTCCCGCTCCTGCGCTTTGCGGGCTTTCTTCTCTTCAGCGCGCGTGGGCATACCCATCATGCGTCGCATCCTGTCTTCCATCTTTCCCATTATATAGGAGCGAATCCAGCGCGTGATATAGGGAAATAGAAGAGGAAGTAAAATTATAATTAATACTATTATAAAGAATGTCATCTTTTAATCACTTCAATCTTTCGTCTCAGCTTCTTGAGCTGTCAAATACACCGTAAGCCACATATACTGCTATGAGCCACATCAATCCCTCGACTCCCATACATGCCAGAAGGACAATAGCCGTAAGGATAAGGAGCCACCGGAATTCATTACCTTTCCACCCCCATGTCTTGAACTTCAGGGAGAAGAGATGCAGAGGGCTGACCATCAGCCACGTTTCCAATAATACGATTGCTCCGAATATCCACCATGTGGAAAGGAGTGTCCCGCTTGAATATACGATAGAGGTATATCCTATCCAGAATATGGCGTTGGCGGGGATGGGGAGACCGATAAAATTCTCGCTCTGCCGGGTATCTACATTGAAACGTGCAAGCCGTAAGGCTCCTGCCACCGGTATAAGCAGCGCCAGCCATGATGCTGATTCCAAGCCGGCTTCATGCATGCAGCTGAATACCAGAATACCGGGTGCCACTCCGAAACTCACCAGATCACTGAGTGAATCCAGCTCCTTCCCCATAGCGGAATAGGCTCCCAAAAGACGGGCGGCAAACCCATCAAGGAAATCCGCGACGGCGGCAATCCCTATGAATATGAATCCCCACTGATAGGCAGGGAGGGATCCGAATTGCTCACTCCCCTTTATCGAGCAGAGGATAGCGATAATCCCTGCAAGAAGATTGATACATGTGATGAAATTCGGTATGTTCTGTTTGATTTTACTCATTTTTATCTTTCTCCTTCATTACAGCCACGGGGGTAAGACCTCCGCGTGTTACATCTCCTATCTGCACGAGAATCTTGCAATCCACCGGAAGATAGAGATCTACTCTGGATCCGAATTTAATAAACCCGAGATGCTCGTCGATTGAGGCATAATGACCTTTTCGGGCATAAGTCACGATCCGGCGTGCCATAGCCCCCGCCACCTGCCGGACAGTGATACGGTTGCCGTCGTTGCAGCGTATACCGACCGTGCTGCGCTCATTCTCCACACTTGCCTTCGGAAGATATGCAGAGAGGAAACGTCCGCGATGATGGCGCACATATTCCACCTCCCCATCTACCGGATACCAGTTGGCATGGACATTCAGAGGAGACATGAATACGGAGAGCATTATTGCGTCGCTCTTCAGATATTCTCCCTCGTATACCTTCTCTATAGCCACCACCCGACCGTCTACCGAACTGACCACATGATTCACCCGTTCTCCTCTATAATGCCGGATTGGACACCGGAAGAAATTGAATACGAAGAGATAAATGGTCAGCGATATCCCGCTAAGTATGGCGGGAAGTATATAAGGCGGCAGGAAAAGCCATACCGGAATGTTGAGCATCCCCAACACTATAAACAACAATATCAGGATGTTGGTTCCTTCGTGATGTATTTTCACTATCGGTATCGGTCGGTTGATTGGTTCTATAAATTAAGACGCTCCGGCGTTATGCCGAACCGGCTCGTAAATTATCTCTCTCCCCAACGGGAGCGGATTCGTTCCCACGGTATTATCAAAGCTTTTCAGCTTTAATTTGCAAATTTAACGTAAAAGCTTTAATTTTCCAACGTCTATGTAAAATCTTTTACACTCATTATCGTTCTCCCATTAGTAAAACTATTTATCCGCATGCTTATTTTTCTCTCCATAATCATTATGCAGCGAAATTATTAGAAAAATTCAACTTCTATTTGTACTATGGCAAAGGGAACTAAACTATCGTTGGCATCGCTCGGACGCCCTCTCTACTGGGTTCTACTGATTCTGATGCTTATACCGTTCAAATCATTATGGGGCGTGGAAGTGATCACAGCTCCTACAGCCCTCTTCATCGGACTCCTTTTCGCAATCGTTTTCGGCACCCCCTATCCGAAATTTAACAAAAAGCTCTCCAAGTATCTTCTGCAGGCATCCGTGGTAGGTCTGGGATTCGGCATGAACCTTCAGCAGAGCCTCAAGTCGGGCGCTGACGGTATGCTGTTCACTATCATCTCCGTTGTGGTCGTGATGATAGCGGGCATATGGTTAGGTCGCGTTCTTAAAATCAATAATAAGGCGACATACCTCATCTCTTCGGGCACTGCCATCTGCGGAGGATCCGCCATCGCCGCCGTGGGAGGAGTGATGAAAGCTAATGAAAAGAATATGGCGGTCTCCTTAGGTGTGATCTTTATTCTCAATGCGATAGCACTCTTTATCTTCCCTCCTTTAGGTCATCTCTTCAACATGAGCGACGCACAGTTCGGAACATGGGCGGCTATCGCTATCCATGACACAAGTTCTGTGGTCGGAGCAGGCGCCGCTTACAGTCCGGAAGCATGCGAATTGGCGACCCTTATCAAATGCACCCGTGCACTATGGATTATTCCACTGGCTTTCTTCACCATGTGGTATTTCCGAAAGGATATAAAGGGAGGCGAGGGGAAAGCCAAGATCTCCATCCCTTGGTTTATTCTCCTCTTTGTTGTGGCGATGGTGATTAATACCTACACTTCCGATTCCCTTTCCTTCCTCAAAGCGTCTTTATATCCCGGCATAGTCGAGGCGGCAAAACAAGCGCTCGTCGCAGTATTGTTTGCCATCGGGGCGAGCCTTAGCCTAAAGGTGATTAAGGAGGTCGGGGCAAAACCTCTGATTCTGGCTGTTCTCCTCTGGATTATTATAGGTGTCTCCTCTCTCTTTGTCTGCCTTTACACTATAGAATAACACCATGAATATATTTCTTACGGGAGCTACAGGCACGATGGGAGCTGCCACGCTCAATTCTCTTTTGGAGCTCTCGCCCGTGCCTCAAATCAAAATTCTCGTACACAATAATAAAAAGAAGCTGAAAAAATTGGGGGCTCTTGCCGATCATCCCAATGTCAGGATAATTCATGGAGACCTGCGCGATTATCAGACAGTGAGTCAAGGCGTGACAGATGCGGATATTGTGCTTCATGTCGGGGGATTGGTATCTCCCAAGGCTGATTATCACCCCGTCCTTACGATGGATGTGAATGTCACGGCGATGAAAAATATAATAAAGGCGGCGCTCAAAGCTCCTTCCGACCGTCAGCCGGCAGTAGTCTATATCGGCTCGGTGTCGCAATATGGTCCACGGGAAGCGGAGGAGCATTGGTGTCGTTGCGGCGACCCGATGGTGCCTGCCGACCATGATATGTATGCTCTTTCCAAGATAAAGGCAGAGCGCCTCTTGGCTGATTCAGGGCTGAAGCGATGGGTGTCTCTTCGTCAGACCGGCATCCTCTATCCGGATCTTCTATTTAATGGCACAGACCCTATAACCTTCCATGTGCCGCTGGCAGGTGTGCTGGAATGGACCACTGTCGAGGAATCCGGTCGACTGCTTGCCAATATATGTGACATGATGAGGGAGGACACACTTCCTGCCGACTTCTGGCGTCATTTCTATAATATAGGCTCCGGAGATAAGTTCCGCCTTACCAATTATGAATTCGAGCAGCAGCTGTTGGGTGCTCTCTCATGTCCGCCACCGGAAAAAATATTCGACACCAACTGGTTTGTCACCCGCAATTTCCATGGTGCATGGTTTTCGGATTCTGACCGTCTGGAGGAGATGGTTCCTTTCCGGTCGGGTATCGGTCCGTATGAATATTTCCGCTTCATGGCTTCTCAGTTGCCCTCCTACTTCAAACTTGCCGGCATCGTCCCCTCCCCTCTTATCAAATGGGGTATGAAACAGATTGCCAAGAAAAAGGGACTCGGAACATTGGGATGGTTCAGGGACGGGAATGAAGAGAAGATCAAGTCATACTTCAAAAGCCGCGAGGATTATGCAGCCATACCAGGATGGAAAGATTTCCCTCTTGATCCTCCCTCCAAGAAGCCCACGTATATGAATCATGGTTACGATGAGAGGAAAGCTCTTTCCGAACTGACCATCGATGATATGAAGGCAGCCGCGGAATTTCGTGGAGGTAAATGTCTGTCGGACACGATGACCAAAGGAGATATCCATACTCCGCTTGAATGGGAGTGTGCGTTCGGTCATCGTTTCAAAGCAACGCCTGCCACTGTTCTTCTGGGAGGTCACTGGTGTGACGACTGTCTCTCGTCTTACGATAATTATCCCCGTGAGGCAGCCCTTAATCCCTTCATGGCACAGGCTTGGCTCTCCACTCATTCCGAAGATGAGATAGCAAAAAATTAATTGGACATCAATATTTCCTTAAAAATATTGCTACTGTCAGAAAAAAATGCTATCTTTGCAGTCGCATAACGCATTCGGGGTGTAGCACAGTTGGTTAGCGCGCTACGTTCGGGACGTAGAGGTCGGGCGTTCGAGTCGCCTCACCCCGACTGCTTTCAAAATGAGAATCCGTCTTATGACAGATTCTCATTTTTTATTCAATCCAACGAATGTATTCTTCTGAATTCCGCTCTCCCCTCTTTGGGAAATGCGCCCTCCCTGCGCGAGAAATAATGGGGGGCGACAAGGTCAATCTCCGCATCATGGAAGAGATCCTGGATGCGCTCCAAAAGCGTGGACATTATATCAGGCATCTTATCCGCCTCCTTGATATAGGCATTGATCTGATAACACATATAATTGTCGTTAAGATCCAGCTCAAGGACAAACGGCTTGGGATATTCCGACACTCCGGGGGTCTCCTCCGCCGCCTTTATTAATAATTCATGCACTTTCCGCCAGGGAACATCATATCCCATTGTCATCACCGTATGGATAATAAGTCCGTAACGTTGCGCGGAGACAGTGTAATTCACCGTATCTGACGACATTATGAAGGAGTTGGGGATTGTAACAAGCTCGTTCTTGATGGTGCGTATGCGCGTCACGAAGGGCGTGCGCTCCACAACTGTCCCCAATGTATCCTTTACCTTTATGAAGTCGCCGCTCTTGAAGGGACGCATATATGTGATGACGAAGCCGGATATGAAATTGGATATCACCGTGCTTGAGCCCAAGGAGACTATCACGCCGACAAAGACCGATATACCTTGAAATACTCCTGATTTAGAGCCCGGCAGATATGGATAAATCATCGCGACCATGAAGGCATAGAGCAGAAAACGGATGATATTGAATGTCGGTTGAGCCCATTCGGGATAGAAGCCGGGAATATGCAGCTTTTCGGTGGCTACCTCCCGTGAAAGATACCTGAATCCCTTCACAAGATAGCGCACACAGAAACATATCACAATTATGATGAAGAGATTGGGAATATAATCGATCACTCCCTTTACAATCATTTTCACCGGGTCGATTATATAATCGAATATCTGCGTCGCCAGTCCCTCCGTCTGAGGGAAGATGGAGAAAAGAATGGGGACAGTAAAGACCAGCACAGACGCAAGAATGACATAGCGCAGGAGATTGGTGATAAAGAGCAAGACGCGAGCGATCCGCTCCCGGTTGAGCACCTCATAGTTATGCACCACCCAGGGCAGCATCCGGGAGCGCTTGAAATAGACTATCCATCTCCTGAGCAGTTTGAAGAGGTGATTGATAAGCCGGAAAATGACATACTGACCTAACAGCACAGATAGAAACAGAGTCCCACGTTTCAGTAATTTCCAGAAGCTATGTTCATTACGAAGATAGGTGATCTTGGCTCCCATCAGTCTGCCGTAATGGTCAGCCAATTTCTCTTTAGTGGTTTTTGCCCACATTGCATCCTGCAGAGTCAGGCTCATCAGAACTTTATCCCCATACATTATATCTATATAGGTGAGATTATCCATAAAATGGATTGAATCGCCTTTTATATAATGTTCTTTCCCTAATTTTTCAATGGTCTCCACTATTCTCTCCACTCTGTCGGTTGCCGCTCTTCCTCCCATTGAGGCGTAGAGCGTGAAGAGAGTATCCTGCTCTATGACGACCGGGACACCTTTCACCAATGGGCGCAGCGAATCAATCTCCTGCTGCTGGGCGGCACGCCACACGGAATCTATCAATACTCTCCTTTCTGTAGATGTAAGGGTATGAGAGCCGGCTGCAAAAACGTGTATTATGGATATGAAAAGAGTGATTGTAAAAAACAGTAATCGTTTCATCTTTTTCCGGTATAATCTTAGAAAATTACTCCTCTATCTTCCTGAAAAGGCGCCAACCGTGGGCATGACGATAGGCTGTGGTATTGCCGGGCGCCACCTGCAATACCACCTCCGCATATCTTTCTGCCTCATCCGGCTCGAAAAGATAACTCTCGCAGTCAAACTTCGGAGGCACGCTGCTTCTCTCTATTATCCTCCGCAGACGGTGACATCCGCTCAGTATCAGTTCGCCAAGCAGATAATCATTGGCTGGAAAAGTGATGCTCTCCAACGAGGAGCAATCGGAGAAAGCGTATGACTCCAGTTCGGTAATGGAAGATGGAAGCATTATTCTTTCCAATGAGGAACAGCATGAGAAAGCATTCGAACCTATATTTCTGATACCTTTCGGAATATCTATTTTCTGCAGGTCTCTGCAATATCCGAAAGCGCTTCTACCTATTTTCTTCACGCCGGAGGGGATAGTCACATCCTTGAGAGACTCGCAGAAATAAAAGAGAAACGGCGGCAGACTCTCAATTTTATCGGGCAGCCCCACCTTTTCTAAAGATTCACATTCACGGAATGCCCCCTCTCCAATGGTCAGGACTGTGGCCGGTAATTTTATCTCTCTCAGATTGCTACATCCCCAGAAGGCATAATCGCCGATAGAGCGGAGTCTTATACCCTCTGCAAAACGAATCTCCTTTATTTGAGTGCAATCCCTGAATTGATAGTCGCCTATCTTCTCCACCCCGGCTCCTATCTCAAGGACAGAATCCCTTAGCTCCACACCTCGTCCTAAAGAGAGAGGCTCTGCCGATACATGAACCGGAGATATGATGAAGAGAAAAGGGAGGAGAAAAAAGAGTATACTTCTCATAATACCTCAGGCTGATACTCGGGGGGTAGGATTGAGCGGGGATTCACGCTATCCACCTTCGTGATTATCACATTTTCATCTCCGCGCCATGGCAACCAACCCTTATAGACCTTATACTCCACGCGCACGGGGCGATTGGCATACTGCATACGGCGAAGCTGAGTAGCCATCGCTTCGTCAGTGGTGGAGAAAAGGAAGTCTTTCTTATACACACGGGTTGTATCTTTCAATTCCTTATAGGGCAGTAATACTCCCTCGAACGTAGTGAACACTCTGCCGCGACGCTCTATACCCTCCACATAGCCACACATAGAGGCATCCTGCACATAGGGCATGAAAAAGCGCATATAGAGGGCTATCAGAATACCTATCAATACGGCGCCGGCACCGCACAATACCCAGAAACGCCAGTTACGCTTACGCGGCTTGAGATGCTCCCATTCAGATTCCGGCTGATCCCAATATTCAGGATCATCGGGATGCAGCACAGGTCCCTTGGGCTCTTCCTCTTTTACAGGCTGATCGGGTAGATCCGGACCGTCAAAGTAATCGTTTTTTCCGCTTTCGTCGTATATACTCATCTTTTTTCCTTTTTCTTGCTTATATAAATCATTGTATATATTCCCAATATTATCAGCATCACTGTCTGCGCCGACCATACGAGCATTGAGAATGCCGTGCCTTCAGCCTCCCCTATTCCGTAGAGTCCCAACCCGAATATGATGGCGATATTCCATGGACCAAGACCGCCGTTGCTGGGTATCGCCATCCCTATCGAACTGACCACGAATGCCACGAGACATGGTAATAAACCGAAGCCGAGACTACCCTCTTCACATAACTGTCGCGTAAAGCCGAAGGCGAAGAATGCCAAATAGAGTTGCAGGAAGTAGCATCCCCATATCGCTATGGTGAGAGCAAGGAAGCCCCATTTCCTCTTCATCCTCCATAGAGCCGCAAATCCGCTCCATAATTCCTTTACCCATCCCCTGATTTTACTTACAATCCATAACTCTTTTCCATAACGGAATAGCCCCCATACGAGCAGGATGCCGACAAAAAAGGCGAGCCATGCCCATATGTTCCCAAGCAGGGAGAGAATACCCTGACCCACCGGATACTTCGCCATAAAGGATTCTATGGCGGGAGCGGCGAGCAGGAAAGCGAGGAGCGTGAGCATCAGCACCATCAGGGTGTCGCATAATCTGTCACCTACCATCGATCCTAAAACGGTGGTGAAACGTGCCTTCTCGCGTCTTGATATGAATGTGCATCTCCACACCTCTCCCAAGCGGGGAAATATAAGGTTAAGGGAGTAGCACCCGAAAATCGAACAGCATAACGCACCCAGGGAGGCGTGGATACCCAGGCTGCGCAACTGTATCCTCCAGCGCATGGCACGGAAGATATGAGAGAATACACTTACCCCCATAGCTCCCAATATCCACCAATAATCCACCCCAGCCGACAATATGGCAAGCATCTCCGAGAAGCTCACCTTCCTGAACATATACCACACCAACAGGAGGGTAAGGCACAAAGGGAGACCCCACCGCAAAAGATAGTCAAGTGCCCGACGATTAGGACTCTCTGACTCTTTCTCTGCTGGCGTATGCTGATTCTCTTCTTTCATAATTTATAAGCCACCTCCTTGAAGGCATATCTCTTTATTTCACCCTCTCCCTCTATCACTATCATCCCCTCCGGCTCCACATCCTTTATTATCCCCTCAAACTCTCTTCCCCCTTTAATATCCTTAAAGATGTAGGGCTTTCCATCGCCTCTCCATAACTTTCCTAAAAATTCCTCGTGCATCTTTCCTCGCTCCTCTTTATCTTCGATAGATAAAAGGCGCCGCTCCAATGCGCTCCCTATTCTCTTCTTCTCCTCCTCCAAATCATAATATCGGGAGGTCAGCTGATGCAGTGAAACCGGATTAGGCGCGTCGCTGATAAATTCCTCCTGATTTACATTCACGCCGACGCCGAGTATGCTGCGCTCTATGCCCTCGCCGGATAAGGTGTGCTCGATGAGAATACCACAGATTTTCCTGTCCCCCACATAGATATCATTGGGCCATTTCACCTTCCCCTCTATCCCCTTCTCCGCAAGCCAGTCCACTACTCCCAAAGCCACCGCCTCACTGATACAGAATTGCTCCCGAGGCGCGACATCGGCGCTGCGCCACAGAATGGAGAAAGTCAGATTCCTGCCGGGCGCCGACTCCCAGCTGTTACCCCGCTGACCTCTCCCTGCTGTCTGTCGCACGGCACGCAGCATCAGCGGAGCCTCCCAAGCGGCATCCTCCCCGACCTTCTGCTTGAGATATGTATTGGTGGAGCCGGTCTCCTCTATCACCCTGTATTGCATATCAGAATCTCATTACACGGCTACCATCCTCCTCTGTCTCAATCTCGACATGGAGTGTATCTTCCGGGAGGAAAGCCTCCACATTCTCAGGCCATTCCATCAGGCATAACGCGCCGGAATCAAAATAATCATCAAGTCCGAGGTCAAGCGCCTCCTCGGGGCTCTCTATACGGTAGAAATCAAAATGATACACCTTCTGCTCCGGCTCTCCTCCGCGATATTCATTGATGATGCTGAAAGTCGGCGATGTCACCTCATCCTCCATCCCCAATTCGCGGCATAGTGCGGAGATGAATGTAGTCTTTCCCGTTCCCATCCCGGCATGAAAAGCGACATGACGGTTTTCGCCCAAGGCGGCGCGAAATTCGCGTGCCGCACGCCCCAAGTCATCCATATCAGATATCCTTATTTCCATCTCCTTCTTTTCTTTATATTATATGCAAATTTACTACATTCCCTCCAATATAGCAGAATCAATCCTAATTTTTTGTTATATTTGCAATTATTTTATTTATGTCTTGAGTTTCACACCTCTCAAGACGCATGATATAGAAACATCTATTAAGTCATACTGTCATGGGAAAAGTATTAATTATCGGCGCAGGCGGTGTGGGCACTGTTGTGGCTCACAAGTGTGCGCAGAATCCTGAGGTATTCACTGAGATCGTGCTTGCCTCCCGCACAAAATCCAAATGCGACAAGATCGCCGCTGAAATCGGCGCAAAAAATATCATAACCGATCAGGTCGATGCTGACTCTGTGGAGCAGCTCGTGGAGCTCTTCAACCGTCACCGTCCCGATATATGTATCAACGTAGCCCTTCCTTATCAGGATCTTACCATCATGGAGGCTTGTCTGCAGTGTGGCGTCAACTATCTTGACACTGCCAACTATGAGCCCAAGGATGAGGCTCACTTCGAGTATTCATGGCAGTGGGCATACCGCGAGCGCTTCGAGAAAGCCGGACTGACAGCAATCCTCGGATGCGGTTTCGACCCGGGCGTGTCGGCAGTTTTCGTGGCTTATGCCGCCAAACATCATTTCTCTGAGATGAGATACCTCGATATCGTGGACTGCAACGCCGGAAATCACGGCAAGGCATTCGCTACAAACTTCAACCCCGAAATCAATATCCGCGAGATTACCCAAAAGGGTAAATACTGGCAGGATGGCAAATGGGTGGAGACCGAGAATCTCGAGATACATCAGCCTCTCACTTATCCTAATATCGGTGAGCGCGAATCGTATCTCCTCTATCACGAGGAACTCGAATCGCTGGTGCAGAACTTCCCCTCTATCCGCCGTGCACGTTTCTGGATGACTTTCGGTCAGGAGTATCTCACTCATCTCCGTGTCATTCAGGATATAGGTATGGCACGTATCGACCCCGTCATGTATGAGGGTCGTGAGATTATCCCTATCCAGTTCCTCAAGGCTGTCCTCCCCGATCCCGGTTCGCTCGGAGAGAACTACACCGGCGAGACCTCTATCGGATGCCGCATCTCCGGTCTTGACAAGGAGGGTAAGGAATCCACTTATTACATCTATAACAACTGCTCTCACGAGGCTGCCTACAAGGAGACCGGCGCACAGGCGGTAAGCTATACCACAGGCGTGCCCGCCATGGTCGGCGCATTTATGTTCCTCACCGGGGAATGGGTGAAGCCGGGCGTGCATAACGTCGAGGAATTCAATCCCGACCCCTTCCTTGAGAAGCTTGCCGTGTCCGGACTCCCCTGGAGCGTGATTATTGATGAAGACCTTGAATTTACCGTTGAGTAAGTTCGGCTCACACTATAACCCGAAATCTGAATGAAACTCTTATCTATCATAACCCTATCATGCGTAGTGACCGGCACCTCGGCTGTGATAGCTCCTCTCCCCGGAGCTATCTCCACCGAGGGGCGGACATCGCTCGTATCAACACCGGGGGGGACAATCATGATTACCCCTATCACTCCCGAGATATTCCGTATCCGTCAGATGCCGGTGGGGGTGGCGGCTATGAATTTCCCCCTGTCGCAGTCCGCTCTCCTTATCCCGGAGGAGTTTCCCGTTTCTTCTTATGTGACTCCTACGGAATATGTGGTGTCCACTACTTCCACCACTCTGCGTCTTAACCGCGCCACAGGTAACATCTCCTTTGAGAATGCTCAGGGTGAGACTCTTATCTCCGAAGCGGGCGGGATACTGAATGGGGATTCCTTGAAGACCGTCACTTTCGCCACTCCCGAGAATGTTTCTTTCTATGGAGCGGGAGAGCGAGGTCACTCCCTGCGTCTGAACGGCGACACCCTTCAGATGTGGAATCGTCCCACATACGGATATGGCGCCGGTGACCCCCGTATCGACCAGATGAATATCACCATGCCGGTATTGTTGGCGGAAAATGGTTTCGCTATCCTCTTTGATGATTATAATAAGGCTACTCTCACGATTACAGACAGTATCCGTTATGCCTCAAAGTCAGTGAAGCCCCTTTCATATTATTTCATCAACGGCGAGGGCTCCTTGGCAGGCGCGGCTGCCAATTATGTCACTCTTACAGGCCGTCAGGATCTCCCCCCTTTCTGGACTCTTGGCTATATCACCTCCAAGTATGGCTATAAGTCGCAGGATGAGGCTTTGGGGGTGATTGATTCGCTAAAGACCCGCGGTTATCCTGTGGATGGTCTCGTTTTCGATCTTTATTGGTATGGCACTGAGACAGATATGGGGCGTCTTGAATGGAATAAGGAGAAATTCCCCGACCATAAGGCTATGCTTGATTCTCTCAATAAAATGGGGGTCAACACCATCCTAATCCATCAGCCTTACATCAACAAGAAGGGAGCAATCGATAATTACAATCTCCTGAATGAGAAAGGGATGCTCACTAAAGATGCTCAAGGAAACACCAATGATGTGACTACATGGGTGGGTGATGCCGGAATGTTCGATATCGCTAATCCCGACACCCGCGACTGGCTGTGGGCTCGTCTGAAAGACCTTACGGAAGATGGACTCGCCGGATGGTGGGGCGACCTTGGAGAGCCTGAGGTGCATCCCCTCTCTATCGTTCACGCTCATGGAGAGAAAGCTTCCGAATTTCACAACGCCTATGGCAATGAATGGTCACGCCTTGTATATCAGGGTCTGCGCAAGGACTTCCCCGACAAGCGTCCCATGCTCCTTATGCGTGGCGGCACAGCAGGACTCCAGCGTTACTCCGTATTCCCATGGTCGGGCGACGTGGGTCGCTCATGGGAGGGATTGCAGGCGCAGATACCTATCATGCTCAATTCCGGACTTTCAGGTCTCGGTTATATGAGTTCCGATATAGGTGGTTTTGCTGTGGATCCTAAGAATCCCACTAATCCCGAGCTATATGTCAGATGGCTGCAGATGGGTGTATTCTCCCCGGTGCTCCGCACTCATGCTCAGGAGAAGCCGGAGCCATACCACTATGATGCGCAACAGGATATCCTGAAGAAATTTATAAAGATGCGCTACGAATGGCTTCCATATAATTATACACTCGCTTATGAGAATGCCTCTAAGGGTCTGCCATTGGTGCGTCCGCTCAATTTCAGAGCAGAGAATAAGGATGCTAAATATTCCAATGTGTCTGATGAATACCTTTGGGGAGATGAGGTGCTTGTGGCTCCCGTGATGAAAGCCGGTCTAAAAAGCCGCAAAGTACTCTTCCCCTCCGGAGAATGGATCAACTGGAATCATCCTTCGCTCTCATACAAGGGGGGCACGACTGCTACTGTAGCTGCGCCTCTCAATGAGCTCCCGCTCTTTGTGAAAGCAGGAAGCTTCATCCCGCAGTATCTCATGCCTATCGCAAATGTAGAGGAATACAACCCGGCTTTCCTTACCGTGAAGTATTTCCCCTCCGATAAGAAAAGCGAATATACTCTCTTCGATGATAACCGCAAATCTCCCGTCTCTTTATCCGAGAATGATTATCAGCTCACTCATTTCTCAGGTGAGCGTCGCGGTTCGAAAATTATTGTCACCCTCTCTGCGGAAGGGAAGTATGAGGGTATGCCGGAGAGCCGTATCATCACTCTCCAGATGCCGTTGGCTAAACGTCCGGCAAAAGTACAGCTTTCTGACGGCACTGAAATGCGTCCCAACGACTCTCTGAAGGCTATCCGCGTAAGCGGTTGGAATTATGATGCAGCATCACAGATGCTCTCCATCAGATTCCCTTATACATACAATGATCTTACCGTTACCGTAAACTAATCCAATCGGAATGGTTATAAAAATAAAAGTCGCGACTTCTAATCGCGACTTTTATTTTTATCCTTTGCGCTCTACTGATTGCCTTTCTCTCCTCCATCAGAAGATTCAGAAGGTCGGCGGCGATGTCTCGGCTTATACTTCCGCTTTCGTCTCTCGCCATCACTTCCTCCGGTCTCTTCTGTTAGAATTTCATCCTTTCGGGGCGATCTCCTCTTATCCTGTCCTTCTGTCGAAATTTCATCCTTACGGGCAGCTCTCCTCTTCCCCTGTCCTTCTATCGCCACCCCATTCTTACGGGTAGTCTTCCTCTCCCCGTTTTCTCCTCCGGGCGCTTTATCCTTAAGACTATCTATTATCAACTCAGCCACATAATCGGCAGCAATATAATTACCTAAACGACGCTGCATATTCCTATAACCCGCTATCTGCCAGTCACGGCGCGGTGAGGGTTGCAAGAGAGGAGTCAGCTCGCGGGCGATGGAATCTACCGTGCACTCATGCACTAATAATTCCGGCACGATTGAATTATTTACTATCAGATTCGGGAGCGATACATATTTGACCTTCAAAAGTTTCTCCATTATCTTATAGGATAGCTTCATGCCGTTCGCGCGATAAGCCACCACCTGAGGAGTGCCTATCAGAGCTGTCTCCAAAGTAGCCGTTCCGGAGGTCACCACCGCCGCCTGTGAATATTTCAATAGCGTATGCGTCACCCCGAACACCACTTTCAACCCGGGATCCTGCGCCACTTCACGATAGAATTTCTCAGGCATGGAAGGAGCGGCTCCCACCACATACTGGAAATCGGGAAACCTCTTCGCCGCCTCTATCATCAAAGGAAGATTATTGCGTATCTCCCCTTTTCTCGAACCCGGCAGAAGAGCGATAATCGGCTTATCATCCGAAAGCCCCTGACGCTCCAGGAAATGACGGCGTGGCGGGATATGCTTGATGGAATGAGCTATCTCCTGCACAGAGGGATTGCCTACATATGTCACATCGTAATTATGCTTTTTATAAAAACCCACCTCAAACGGCAGGATGGAATACAGACGGCTTACATATTTCTTAATCCGTTTCACACGGTATTCTTTCCATGCCCATACCTTTGGGGAGATAAAGTAATGCACCGGTATCCCTTTCTTGGCGGCATACTTCGCCAGTTTAAGATTGAAACCGGGATAATCCACCAATATCAAGGCATCGGGACGATACGTATCCAGAAGCTTTTTCGCTTTTTTGAGATTGTTCCATAGAGTAGGAAGCTTGCGAAGCACTTCGCTGAAGCCCATCACGTTCATCTCCTTATAATGGAGATCGGGACGGCGGCGCGATTCCTTCTCCATAAGATCGCCTCCGAAGAAACGGATATCAAACTCCTTATCCCCATCCTTTAAGGCTCTTATCACTTGCGAAGCATGTAAATCTCCCGACGCTTCGCCTGCTATTATGACGTATTTCATGTATAATATTACGCCCTGCCGGGCGTTTTCTGATATATGAGAAAATTCGTTCCTTTATTTTTGACCATCACTGCCTTTATTGGTTTAATACTTTCTTCCTGCATCTCGGATGCGGTCTCAACGTCCTCGTCAGATCGTCTCGCCTTTTCAAGAGATACGGTCAGCTTCGATACGGTCTTTACCGATCTCGGCACTCCGACAGCGCGTCTGCTGGTCTTTAATAATAACAAGAAAAATATAGAAATTTCCTCGATTCGCCTACGTAATGAGTCATCTTTTTTCTCAATTAATGTGGATGGACAGAGCGGAAAGGTATTTAATGATGTGGAAATACGCGGTAACGACTCCATTTATCTCTTCATCGAATGTTTTATTCCCCCCACTGCCTCACGCGAGCCGGCTCTGGTGGAGGATGAAATAGAATTTATCACCAACGGCAATGTCCAGACTGTGCGCCTTGAGGCTTATGGTCAGAATGTCACACGTCTCAGAGCCGTGAGAATTGAGCGCGACACTACCTTTACTCCCGACCTTCCTATAGTTGTCTTTGATTCTCTGGTGGTGGAGAAAGGAGCCCGGCTGTCAATTCTTCCTGATACACGTCTTCTCTTTCATGACGGGGCGCAGATGATTGTGCATGGCGAGATTGAAGCTGTAGGCGAGCCGGGAAAGATGATACAGATGCGGGGCGACCGTCTGGACAATGTCCTTCCGGGAGTAGGCTATGATATCATGGCTGGACAATGGGGAGGAATACGCATCTCAGCCTCCTCCTTTGACAACCGTCTTGAATATGTGGATATGCGTTCCACTGTTTTCGGATTGCAGCTCGATTCATGTGCTAACATTGACACCCGGAAACTGACTATTCTTAATTCATGGCTTCATAATTCGCAGGGAAATGTGTTATCCTCCGCTTATTCAAAAGTGACGGCTATGGGTGTATGCTTCTCGGAGGCGGCGGATGCGGTAGTGAGTCTGAAAGGGGGCGAATATGATTTCACGCAATGTACTTTTGCCAATAACTATCTATTCTCCGCCATCTCAAATCCTATCATCTCACTGTATCATCTTCTACCGGAAGAGGCGGCCGCCAATTCCCTCCCGCTGATGAACGCCAACATTGAGAACTCGATCATCTATGGGCTGGCAAAGGATCTTAATGTCACGGATCTATCCGGGACGATGGTGTTTCTTCGCAATACATCCCTTAAGGCTGCCGGAGAGGATGACCCCAATTTCATCAACTGTCTTTGGGACACGGACCCCCTCTTCCTCACCGACCGTGCGGCATATTATTTCAATTACCATGTCAAGCCCGATTCCCCTGTTATCGGAAAAGGTAACAGTGTCTACGTCCCGCAAGCCGCGATTATCGACATGGATGGTTTCAACCGTCTCTCCGGAGGAGCGCCTACCTTAGGGGCATACGCGCGTCCCGAAGTATTGAATGAGAAAGACCTCTAATCATTGGCTATTTCAAAGTTTATGACTAATTTTGCAATATGTCTTTATATCCTTTAATATTGATTGTCAGCCTGGCACTGGGCTCATGCGCCGCTAAATCCTCCGATAAGGGAGAGAATGGCGTCTCTGCAGCTGAGACAGCGTCTGTCAATGAGAATATCACTCCATCATTCTCTGCTGATTCAGCTTATAAATATTTGGCAAGGCAGGTGGAGTTCGGACCGCGTGTCCCCAACACTGAGGCTCACCGCAAAGCTGGAGACTGGCTTGTGGCGGAATTAAAACGCCATGGGGCGGAAGTGACAGAGCAGAAAGCAGGACTCACTACCTTCGACAATACCCCCATAACAGCGCGTAATATATTCGGACAGTTTAATCCGGGAGCGGAAGATCGTATCCTCCTTTTGGCTCACTATGATTGCCGTCCATGGGCGGATCAGGATCCCGACATCTCCAAGAGGAATACCCCCGTGGATGGTGCGAATGATGGAGCAAGCGGTGTGGCGGTGCTCCTTGAGGCAGCCCGTCAGCTGAAAGCCACAGGCTCTAAGAAAGGAGTGGATATCCTCTTCGTTGATGCCGAAGACTGGGGCACTGACGGAGATGATGAATCCTGGGCTATGGGAGCGCGCTATTTCGCCAATAACCCGATCCTCCCCGGATATGCCCCCAAGATGGCTATACTTTTGGACATGGTCGGAGGGAAAGAGGCAACTTTCCCGCGCGAGTATTTCTCACAAAGATATGCGGCTGCCATAAACAATGCTTTCTGGAAAGCCGCCGCCGAAGCGGGATATCCCGAATTATTCACCAATGAGATAGGAGGAGCTGTGACAGACGATCACATAGAGCTCCTGAAAGCCGGTATTCCCGCCATTGACATTATCGATTATCGAGCCGGCACAGGATTTAATCCTACATGGCACACCTCCTCCGATAATCTTGAGAATATCTCCACGGAGACCTTAGGCGCAGTCGGCAATTCGCTCATGCAATTCCTCTCCTCGCAGCCGTAAGGCTCCCCTCCTGAGCGCGAAGCCGGTCCCTCCCTCACCTCTGCCGAGATAAAGCTCGCCGGTCAGCGCGAAGCCGTTCCCGCCTCGGCTGTGCCGAGATAATAATAAAAATACTAAAGCAAAAATATATGGATTTCATAGAAGAATTAACCTGGCGCGGTATGATTCATACCATGATGCCCGGCACCGATGAGCAGTTGAAAAAAGAGATGACCACTGCCTACCTCGGTATTGACCCCACCGCCGATTCCCTTCATATCGGTCACCTCTGCGGCGTGATGATGCTCCGCCATTTCCAGCGTTGCGGTCATAAACCGTTGGCTCTTGTCGGGGGCGCCACAGGTATGATCGGCGACCCCTCCGGCAAGTCAGCGGAGCGTAACCTCCTCGATGAGGCTACTCTCCGCCATAATCAGGAAGCCATCAAGAAACAGCTGGCGAAATTCCTTGACTTCGAAAGCGACGCTCCCAACCGCGCCGAGCTTGTCAACAACTACGACTGGACCAAGGATATAACTTTCCTTGACTTCGCGCGCGAGATCGGCAAGCATATCACTGTCAATTATATGATGGCAAAGGACAGCGTGCAGAAACGTCTTAACGGAGAGGCGCGCGACGGTCTCAGCTTCACAGAGTTCACTTATCAGCTCCTCCAGGGTTTTGACTTCCTGCATCTATATGAAGCGAAAAACTGTAAACTCCAGTTAGGCGGTTCGGATCAATGGGGTAATATCACTACCGGCGCCGAGCTCATACGTCGTAAGAACGGAGGCGAGGTATTTGCCCTTACCTGCCCTCTCATCACCAAGGCTGACGGAGGAAAATTCGGCAAGACCGAGAGCGGTAACGTCTGGCTTGACCCCAAATACACCTCCCCCTACAAGTTCTATCAGTTCTGGCTCAATGTTTCAGATGCAGATGCCGAGAAATACATCAAGATCTTCACCTCTCTCACTAAGGAGGAGATTGAAGCGCTCGTTGAAGAGCATAAGCAGGATCCCGGTCAGCGTCCTTTGCAGAAACGTCTTGCCAAGGAAGTGACTATAATGGTGCATAGCGAGAAAGACTATGAGGCGGCTGTGGAGGCTTCCAAAATACTATTCTCCAATTCGGCTGCCGAAGCTCTGAAGAATCTCGATGAGGCGACCCTCCTTGACGTATTCGAAGGAGTACCGATGTTTGAGGTAAGCAAGGCAGAGCTTGAAGCCGGTATCCCGGTTCTTGACCTTCTGGCAGTAAAGACTCCGGTATTCTCATCCAAGGGCGAGGCGCGCAAAATGGTACAGGGTAATGGCGTCAGCATCAATAAAGAGAAATACACCGATCCCAACGGCACTATCGATGCCTCAGCTCTCCTCGGCGACAAGTACATCCATATCCAGAAAGGAAAGAAAAATCATTTCCTGATCAAGGCAGTGTAATAAAACGATGTCATGAATATTTTGAATCGGCTTGTTTCGGACTTAAGACCGGAACAAGCCGTTTTTTTGGGGGCTACTGTAATTTTATTTATTTTCGGACTACTAATAAGATGTAGATTGAAATAACAGGAATGATATGATGCTTCTGGAATTAGAGTATGACACTCACATAATAAAAGAATTTACAGACACTTTGAAGGAGCGAATATGCTCTTTCTTCGCTGCCCTCTCTTCTAACCTCTTCTCCAATAGCCGGGATAAGGAACGGGAGTTTACTGATATCTTACGCGATTATGGCAATATGATCTCAGGTATCTGCTTCTCTTATGCTGATAATGCCGAGGATATAAAGGATCTGCGCCAGGATATACTTATCAATATCTGGAAAGGTCTCAATTCATTCCGAGGCGATTCCTCCCTTTCCACTTGGCTTTACCGCGTGGCTCTGAATACCTGCGTCTCTACTATCAGAACCAAGAAACGGAAGATATCTACTTCCCCGCTGGAGGAGGAATACGGAGCATCAGAGGATCCCGACTACGCTTCAAATGAAAGCATCGAATGGCTTCATTACCAAATTTCCACTCTTTCTCCTCTTGATAAGGCAATCATTACAATGTGGCTTGATGAGCGGAGCTATGAGGAGATAGCTACCGTCACCGGTATCTCCCGGAATAATGTGGCTGTGAGAATAAACCGTATAAAACAGAAAATCTCTAAATCTATCTGATATGACACCTGAAGAAATCAAAAAAACTTGGGCTGAGGCTGCCCGTAAAATGTATAATCCCACTCCGGATGAATTTGAAAGTATATTCATCCATAAGAAAGAGACGGCACTGGAAAGACTTGTGTGTCGTTATCGCCGCTTCTCTTTGCTTTCTCTCTCCTGCGCTTTTATGTCGGCAGCGTGGATGATGAATAATTCTCTCTTCTATAGTAGGGAATTAGGACACACCATCCCTATTGCGATGATAGTCTATTTCGCGCTCTGCTCCTTACTTGACTTTCTCCTATCACGCGGAGTAGCTTCCATCAACTGCTACAAAATGACTGTAAAGGAGGTGATTGAAAAAGCGGTCCACTATCGTAAGCGTCATCTTCAGTCGATGATGTTTCTTTTCCCTTTCGCTCTCATAGTGATCGGGATGATGGTTTACTCATTCCAGACTGATGTCTGGGTGCTCGCGGGTATATTTGCCGGGGCGGTCGTAGGCTTCTTCGGCGGATTGATACAGTTTCGCAAATTTATGAATGAGTATAAGGAGATAAACGAGACCGTGTAGTCTATACCAAAGAATAATCAAAGCCTCTCAGGATAGCAAAGTATCCTGAGAGGCTTTGATCTATTTCCAACACTCTGTTTCCGTAGCAATTTCAGGTATGACGGAAGACTTATATACAGGATCTTTCCCTTCACGCCTCTGTCGTTGATAATCTCTGAGACATCTCACGGCATATTTACCGAGCCATAATATGGCGACGAGATTGCATATAGTCATCAATGCCATTGTGATATCAGCAAAGCCCCAGACAAGGTCTAACGATGTGACCGCACCTAAATACACCATTACGCCGACTGTCAGTCGATAGATATTGACCATCCGATTGCTGTTTCTAATAAATCTTAGATTTGTCTCACCGTAATAATAATTGGCTATTATACTGGTGAAGGCAAAAAAGAAAATAGCGATACTCACAAAAACAGAGCCGTAATTATGCCCTCCCCCTAATGCGGTGTCAATCGACTTTTGTGTCAGCACGATTCCGTCATGACCCTCCGGATAGATACCGCTGCAAAGTATAATGAAGGCGGTCGCTGAACATATCAGAAGGGTATCGGTGTAGACCCCGAGGCTCTGTATCAATCCCTGCTTTACCGGGTGGCTCACCGATGCCGTGGCAGCGGCATTAGGAGTCGACCCCTCGCCGGCTTCATTGCTGAAGAGTCCGCGTTTCACACCCATTATGATTACCATTCCAAATGTTCCGCCAGCTATCTGCTCTATTCCGAAAGCATTCTCCATTATGATGGTCAGCACATGCGGTATGCTCCCGATATTCATAAGAATAATTATCAGGGCAAGCAGCAGATAGGCGATAGCCATGACCGGTACGATCCATTCGCTGAATTTAGATATGCTCTTTATTCCACCGAAGATTATAAGGAGCGTGAGCAGAGTCAGGATAACTCCCATCCATTCCCTCGGAAAATCAAACACCGCCTCATAAGCGGATGCTATTGTATTAGACTGGACTGTATTAAAGGCAAACCCGAAAGTAAGCGTAATCAAAATAGCAAAAAGCACTGCCCACCATCTTTTCCCTATACCTTTCTGGATATAATAAGCGGGTCCTCCCATAAATGATTCCTTCCCTTTTATTTTAAAGAGCTGTGCCAGTGTGGACTCCACAAAAGCACTTGAGGCTCCCAGGATCGCCGTAATCCACATCCAGAATATCGCCCCGGGTCCACCGATAGCGATTGCTGTCGCTACTCCCGCCATGTTTCCCGTCCCTACCCTGGAGGCTATCGAGATAGCGAATGCCTGAAAGGAGGTGACGGAAGAATGCTTCGCATCTACAGACCCGGATTTCCTCCCCGAGGTCAACAACAGACGAAACATCTCTCCTACCATCCGAAACTGCACTCCTCGGGTCAAGACAGTGAAGATTAAAGCGGCTGCCAATAATCCGGCCACCATTACATAATCAGTGAGAATCCCGGAAACTGTTGTAACTAAATCCTGTATCATTAAGTCAAATATTTTTCAAATTTCCAATGGCATTGTTTCATATCTACGTAGCCGGGACGAGTGAATATAACCCCCTCCCCACTTAGAAGAGCCGCCTGATTGGGCCAGTGTGGAGCGATACGCCCCTGAGAGTTAACCACTCTATGGCATGGCACATCCGAAGTCTCACCGATCATTCCCAATACTCTCCCTACCATCCTTGCATGTCCGGGAAAGCCGGCGAGAAGGGATACATCTCCATATGTAAGCACCATCCCCCGAGGAATCATCCTTACTACCTCCCTTACCTCCTTGCCGAAAGACAATCCGTCAAATTTCATGAATTGATAAATTATCTTCAAAGTTAAACAAACTTTTTTATATTCATGCTGTTATAATAGATGAAAAGTAAATCGTTTCATGATGTTAGGTTAGTTTAGTTAAGTATTATGGAAAACACGCGAACGCGGCTGATCGGGAGATTAGCCGCGTTCGCGTTATATACTTAGTACGGATAATTTAATCATCCCCTACTCCGTTATATAATAATCAAAGCTCCATTCACGAAAATACGTTGATGGAAGGAAGGAACCTATGTAAATTTATTTCCATCTAAGTAGGGCTCTTTCCAATAAGAATACATACTTATCCGCTTTATATAATATGAATTATCAAGGATTACTAATCGGACTGCTCACATTTCTTATCATAGGCTTATTCCATCCTCTTGTTATCAAAGGTGAATATTATTTAGGACAAAAAGCGAAATGGATATTCGCTGTTTTAGGCATTATATTCGCCGTACTTTCGGTTTTCACAAGTGGGTCAGGATCAATACTCCTGGGCGTAGTGGCATTCTCAAGTTTCTGGTCAATATTAGAGATAAAGGAACAAGGAGAAAGGGTTAGAAAAGGGTGGTTTCCTAAAAACCCTAAACGTAAGTAAACTTTTCTAACCTTCTCTCCCCTGCTCTTCCTCTTCTCCTAAGTCCCGTCCTAACTTTTTCCGGCGATATGCGCATCAATATTTTCAGGAGAAAGACCGGAATTACCAAATTGAGCCAGACCGTCAATATCAGACATCTCCCGCTCTGACAGACTAAAGTCGAAAATATCCATATTCTCCTTCATCCTCTCCGGATTGGAGGACTTAGGGATTGGCACCGCTCCCCTCTGTATCTCCCACCGGAGAGCGATCTGTGCCACACTCTTGTCATATCTCCGCGCTATCTCTTCAAGAAGAGTATTTCCTAAAATCCTACCGCGTCCCAAGGGCGACCATGCCTCCACCACTATCTCCTTTCCTCTACATATTGCGACACATTCAGGCTGCTGCATACCGGGGTTAAACTCTATCTGATTGATCATCGGCTTTATCTCCGCCTCACGAAGAAGAGCCCTTAGATGTTCGGGCATAAAATTACTTACCCCTATCCCTTTTACTCTCCCTTCACTGTATAATCGCTCCAAGGCACGCCATGTATCGGAATTAACTATCTCCCAGTCAGGATAGACCGCCTTATCGGCAGGCCAATGGATGAGATAGAGATCAAGATAATCAAGTCCAAGATCTGACAGTGTCTTATCAAAGGCATGGAGAGTAGAGTCGTATCCACGGTCGGGATTCGCCACTTTGCTTGTCAGTGTCAATTCCTCCCTTCTTATCCTACTTCTCCTTACAGCCTCTCCTACCATCCGCTCATTACCATAAGCCGCCGCTCCATCTATCAGGCGGTAGCCCATCCCGAGCGCGGAAATGACTGCATTCATACCCTCCTCATTATCCGGCAGGTTGTATGTCCCGTATCCTATTGCAGGAACCGTTAATCCATTATTTAATCTTATATCTTCCATAAATATATATATTAGCCGTCATTCATTAAGCCAAACTGTAGATAAAATTAATGAAAAAGAGGGAGATACCCCATTAATTTTTACTAATTTTGCATAAGTAAGTATTCAAGAGTAATTTTTGACACTTACCTAAAATTTATAATGCTTGCATAATGAAACAACGTTTTATCTCACATCTCTCCCTATCTTCGGGCAAGATCAAAGGAGCGATCGCCATCGCGGCAATGATTCTCTCCACTTCCGCGTCTAAGGCGGAAGGTTATCAGGTCAATACTCTCTCTGCTCGTCAGAATGGTATGGGAAATGTCGGCACTGCGATGCATCTCGGTGCAGAGTCCCAATTTTTCAATCCCGCGGGATTAACCTCCGTAAAAGGTAACGTAGAGGCGACCGCTTCCATCCTCCCTATCTTTGCCACAGCGAAAGCCACACTCCCTGACGGCTCCTCCTTCACCACCGACAACGGTGTATCCACCCCTCTCAGCGTCACCGCCGGTTTTTCTATATATAAGAACCTGAAAGGTGGTATCGCCTTCTATACCCCCTACGGCTCAGGCATCAACTGGACAGACAACTGGCCGGGAGCAGTACTCAACCAGTCGGTCACTCTCAAATCTTTCACCATTCAGCCGACTCTTGCATGGAGCCCCGTGAAAGGGCTCTCCATCGGTGCGGGCCTGATGATATCCTGGGGTAATGTGGATCTGAATAAAGGACTGGTCGATCCCGGTTCCTTCAATACTCTTCAGCAGATGCTGATAGTGGCGGGGGCTCTTCCTCCCGCAGCTTATCAGGAATATGGGCCCTCCACTATTCCCGCCTCCATCAATCTCAAAGGGAAATCAAAGGTGGCATTAGGTGTGAATGTCGGCGTGATGTATGATATAAATGAGAAATGGACTGTCGGTCTTTCCTGCCGCTCATTGCAGAAGATGAAGGTCGATGCAGGAAATGCCACACTCCGCTTTGCAAATAATCATGCGCAAAGTATACTCGACAATCAGATCGGACTTCTTAACCAAAGTCAGTTTGCTGCCGAGATGCCACTCCCTGCCGTTGTTAAAATCGGCGCCGCATATCGTCCCATATCTCCATTGGTAGTAGCTTTCGATGCACAGATCACCGGTTGGAAAACTTATAAGAGCCTTGACATTGATTTCCTGGATGATGCCCTCGCTTCCTATAACCAGCATATCGAAAAAAAATATTCCAACAGCTGGACCTTCAGCTTAGGCGCACAGTATGACCTGACCAAACGCTTTCAGATCAGGGCGGGTGTGATGGTTGATACCACTCCGGTAGATAAGGAACATTATAATCCCGAGACTCCCGGCATGACCAAGATATCGCCCTCCGTAGGATTCAGCTTCTATCCCATCCCCCAGCTCTCCATCGATGCCTCATTCCTATACGTGGCAGGTCTGGGAGCAAAGAATAGATCCGTAGAGTATCCCGATCTCCTGATGACCAAACTCACAGGCGCACCGGTCATGAATACATTCAAGGCAGACTATCATGTCCATGCTTTCACTCCTGCTATCGGCGTGACCCTTCATATCTAAGAAAAGGCCCCAATAAACAAAGATCGTCCCCTCTGCGAATCTAAGTCGCGGAGGGGGCGTTAATTATCAACCATTTCCCCGCTCTATTGTTTTATCTAAAAACAAAACAATAGATTATGAAAAAAACATTACTCCTTCTTGTCGCACTGATTTCAGGAATGATGGCATCAGCGCAAGTAAATATTCCTCCTCAGGAGATTCGTTATGATGTCCGTTACCATTGGGGACTCGTAGATATAAACATAGCTCACGGAGTAGTGACGATGTCTACTAACGGCAACCAGTTCAACGCCACTCTCGACGGCAACAGCATCCCATGGGAGGGACGGGTATTCTGCATTTCCGACACTCTTAATACAATTATGACTCCGGGCTCCGGGCTAAGCCATGAGACCGTGACATACGAAAACGGATGGTATATGAAGCCTAAGGCGTCAATGTATAATACCAATTCCTTTGACCCATCCAATCCTGCCAACTATAAAAATATAAAAGGGCAGGGTTACCTCGATGCCTCCGATGACACAATGGAGGCTGTCACTGTCACCGCCGATATGCTCGGTATGTTCTACTATTTCCGAGAGATGAATTTTGACACAATGGCTCCCGGAAGCAGCGTGACAATTCCTATCACAGTCGAAGGAGGCTATCCCCAGTCAGTAGTGGTAACATATAACGGTCGTTCCACTTATGATGTCGGGGGCTCCACATATCCCACCTATTCTTGCACATATCAATACACCTATCATGGAGCTATGAGCGGCTATCCGGTTCAGGCACAGGTATCTACTTCAAGCCGTATCCCTCTCCTCCTGAGCGCCGAGCTTCCTATCGGTCATATAGAGATGATTCATAATCCCGCTTATTGATGGATAAATGCTTCCACCTTACGGAAGCTATAAAAGACCCCGGATGTAAAGTAAGCATCCGGGGTCTTTTATATCCCGCAATCTCCATGATTAACTCCGAAATAACCAGTGTTAAAAGTCAAATCTCAATATTATTTTAAAAATTCTTAACTATTTTAAAACTTTTTTACATTTACCTGTGTTTAATAAGTAAAATAAACAATAATCTAAATAAATGTTAAAAATGAAAAGGAAGAAATAGTAATCAAAAGCCTAAAAGAAATTGTAATACTTTTATCAACTTAACGACCGAAAAATTATTTTACGATTTATCTCAGGCCGAGACCTGACACTCCAAGTTAATACTGTGGAGCCTCCGGATAAAAATTCTTCATCCTCCGGAGAGACACACAAAACAGACTGAAAAGAGACCATATCAGTCAGGGCCATGAGTTGAACAGAGTGCAGATACAGTATGGAATAAGTTAAAACAGGTGTTAATATTGAGTCAATAAAAAGGTGTTAATATGGAGTGAATACTCTTGAACAAGGCGTCCGTGAGGATGCCTTGATTCTTTTATTGCAATTTCTATCTCTGTATCAGCTTCCCATTCTCAACTATCAGGCGGGCTGCCTTAACAAGATTCAGAGTCATCTCTTCCTCCCCAACAGGATGCACCTTATACGCTGCCGAGACGGGGAAACGGTTAAAGAAGGGATTATCTGTAAGGAAGAGTTCAATACTCGTCACCTCTGGGGATGCGCTGACAACTTTATGATAATCCAGAATCTTCGGAACAACGCGGGGAAGCACCTTGACACCATGCGCTCCGGTGCGCATTCTGACATGAGCCACAACATGCCAGCTTCGCTTAGAGGAAGCGGTGGTCACTTTCTCCTCTGCGCTCAGACGGCGGCTTATGGTAATATTACGTCCGTAGCTTTTATTGATAGCCCGCATCATCCCTTTGAAGATCTCTCCATGCGATGAAGTGTCTGCAAGCTCATTATACATTATGAAGTAATGTATCATCTCATGTATGATAACGTCTTCTATCTCCCTTTCGGACAAATCAAAACGCCGGCTCATACGCAATTCGAAGTCATAATGTTCCTCGCGCCCGTCAGGGTGGCGTCTAACTTTTGCCACACACATCCCCAGGAAACTGACGCCATCTGACATTTTCACCGGGATTGGAGGCAGCTTTCCTCCGAATATCAAATGATTGAAATGGTGGAATCTCTCCTCCACATATCTTATATCCGCTCTCATCCTTTATTATATCTCCTCATGAATATAGAGATTAACGCTCACTGACAGTATTAAATTTTACCGATTAAACGGTAAAAAATTTAGTTGCTCCTTACCTACTTATTAAACCATTTTTTCTCTCACGCGTTATAATAGATGAAAAGTAAATCGTTTCATGATGTTAGGTTAGTTTAGTTAAGTATTATGGAAAACACGCGAACGCGGCTGATCGGGAGATTAGCCGCGTTCGCGTTATGTTATAACTCATGAAAAGAGGAGTTTCTTACCTTTCTATAATAATGTGGAGAAAGCATGGGTCATTATTTTTCAAAACCAAGGCTCAATATTTCACAAAGTAAAAGCGGCTAATCTCACGATCAGCCGCTTTAATGTTTTCCATAATACTTTTAACTTAACTAACCTAACATCATGAAACGATTTACTTTTCACTTACTAAAACAGTATCTGTGGGAAAAAGTTTTATAATATACTTATAAGAGTCTATAATTATACTTTTTTAACATTATCATTTTATTCCCGCTATATCCTCTTTAGCTGGTTTTCCTATATTTATGAAATAGTTTAGACAACTTCTATGCTTAAAATTTGGCAGTTATGGAAATAAAGTGTTAATTTAGAGTCTGAAACGATCAAGAGTCTCCACAGTCGTCTACGTCGAGCTCTCTTTACATCATAATGACAACATGAAAAAAGTTTTATTACTCGGTTCCGGCGCCCTCAAAATCGGACAAGCCGGCGAATTTGACTACTCCGGCTCTCAGGCGCTCAAAGCGCTCAGAGAGGAGGGTATCTCTTCAGTCCTCATCAATCCTAACATCGCCACCATCCAGACTTCCGAAGGCGTGGCGGATCAGGTATATTTCCTCCCTATCACCACTCACTTCGTGGAGGAGGTAATTAAAAAGGAGCGTCCCGACGGTATACTGCTCGCATTCGGCGGACAGACTGCCCTCAACTGCGGCACAGAGCTTTACCTCAACGGCACACTGGAGAAATACGGAGTGAAAGTGCTCGGCACTTCTGTAGAAGCCATCATGATCACTGAAGACCGCGACCTTTTCGTAAAGAAGCTTAAGGAGATTGATGCCAAGACCCCCGTTTCGGAAGCTGTGGAGACTATGGAAGATGCGATCCGGGTTGCCCGCGAAATCGGGTTTCCCGTCATGGTCCGTTCTGCATACGCCCTCGGAGGACTCGGATCAGGAATATGTCAGAATGAGGAGGAATTCATCAAGCATTGCGAAAGTGCCTTTGCATATTCAAAGCAGATTCTTGTCGAGGAGAGTCTGAAAGGCTGGAAGGAGATTGAATTTGAAGTGATACGCGATGCCAACGACCATTGCTTCACTGTAGTGCCTATGGAGAATTTCGACCCCCTCGGTATCCATACGGGCGAATCAATCGTGGTTGCCCCCATCGTATCCCTGACCAAAGAGCAGATCTCCAAGCTTGAGGAGATCGCATGTCAAGTGGTGAGACATATCGGCATCGTAGGGGAATGTAATATCCAGTATGCTTTCAATGCCGAGACCAATGATTACCGTATCATTGAGATCAACGCCCGTCTGAGCCGCTCTTCCGCCCTCGCCTCAAAAGCATCAGGCTATCCCCTCGCATTCGTAGCCGCCAAACTCGCTTTGGGCTATACCCTCGACCAGATCGGCACACCCGGCACGCCTAATTCGGCTGCCGTTCCTCCCTCTGTCGATTACATGATTGTGAAAATCCCTCGCTGGGATCTCTCTAAATTCGTTGGAGTAGACCGTGAGATCGGATCCTCAATGAAATCTGTGGGTGAGATTATGTCAATCGGCAAGTCTTTTGAGGAGATCATACAGAAAGGTCTCCGCATGATAGGTCAGGGCATGCACGGCTTCGTTGGCAATACCGATCTCCATTTTGAAGATCTTGACAGCGTCCTCTCACATCCCACCGACCTCCGCATCTTCGCCATGGCACAGGCGCTCCAGGAGGGCTATACCATCGACCGCATCGAGGAGCTGACCAAGATTGACAAATGGTTTATAGAGCGTCTCAACAATATCGTGAAATATCAGAGAGTGCTTGAAGGATATGATAAGATCGAGGAGCTTCCCGAAGATGTAGTGCGTGAGGCAAAACGTCTCGGATTCTCCGACTTCCAGATCGCGCGCTGCGTGGAGAATCCTGAAGGAAACCTTGAGAAGGAGATACTTCGGGTAAGAGCACACCGCAAAGGATTTGGAATCACTCCTGCTATCCGCCGTATCAATA
Source organism: Bacteroidales bacterium (assembly GCA_014800895.1). Taxonomy (GTDB): domain Bacteria; phylum Bacteroidota; class Bacteroidia; order Bacteroidales; family Muribaculaceae; genus Lepagella. Next base: position 4,563 of record JAAVFG010000049.1, on the reverse strand, counting down.
CAGTCGCATCCGAATATCCCACCAATTATCTTTACGCCACTTACGGAGCCACTGAAAATTCCATACGCTACGATATGAACGACCGTAATAATATCGTAGTGCTCGGATCGGGAGCTTACCGCATCGGCTCATCAGTGGAGTTTGACTGGTGTTCGGTCAATGCCGCAAACACATGCCGCAGATCCGGGTATAAATCCATCATGATAAATTATAACCCGGAGACCGTCTCTACCGACTATGACATGTGCGACCGCCTCTACTTCGATGAGCTGAGTTTTGAGCGCGTCATGGATATCCTTGATCTCGAGACTCCCCGTGGCGTCATCGTAAGCGTTGGCGGGCAGATTCCCAATAACCTCGCGATGAAGCTCTACCGTCAGAATGTTCCCATATTAGGCACATCTCCGGTATCTATCGACCGCGCCGAAAACCGTCATAAATTCTCAGCCATGCTTGACCAGCTCGGCATTGATCAGCCCCGCTGGAAAGAGCTGACCACGACCGATGAGATTGATTCCTTCATCAAGGAGGTTGGGTTCCCGGTATTGGTGCGTCCCTCCTATGTTCTTTCAGGCGCGGCGATGAATGTCTGCTACGATTATGAGCAGCTCCACCGCTTCCTCTCCGAGGCTGCTCAGGTCTCAAAGGAATTCCCGGTGGTCGTTTCAGCCTTCATGCAGAATGCCAAGGAGATCGAGTTTGATGCCGTAGCTCGTAACGGTGAGATTGTGGAATACGCCATCTCGGAACATGTGGAATTTGCCGGTGTCCATTCCGGCGATGCCACACTCGTCTTCCCCGCGCAGAAGATATATATGGCGACAGCCCGACGCATCAAGCGTATCAGTGCCCGGATAGCCAAAGAGCTCAATATATCAGGTCCGTTCAATATCCAGTATCTTGCAAAGGATAACTACGTGAAGGTAATCGAATGTAACCTCCGCGCCTCACGCTCATTCCCCTTCGTATCAAAAGTATTGAAGAAAAACTTCATAGAGACCGCCACACGCATCATGCTCGGCGAGAAGGTGGAGAAAGAGGATACCTCCACATTTGATGTTGATTATATCGGCGTGAAAGCTTCACAGTTCTCATTCGCGCGTCTGCATAAGGCAGACCCCGTATTAGGGGTGGATATGTCCTCCACAGGTGAGGTAGGATGTCTCGGACGCGACTTCGACGAGGCTCTTCTCAATGCGATGATATCCGTCGGTCATCATATCCCGGAGCGTGGTGTACTGGTAAGCTCAGGCGATGTGCGTGGCAAAGTGGATATGCTTGAGGCTTGCAAACTCCTCTTTGAGAATGGCTATACCATTTATGCCACCTCAGGCACTGCCGCTTTCCTGAAGCAGAACGGCATAGACGCTATCACCACATGCTTCCCCGATGAGGAGGGTGACGGAGAGAAAGTGATGGAACTGATGGCTGACCACAAAGTGGATCTCGTGATCAACATTCCTAAGAATCACACCCGCCGCGAACTGACCAACGGTTACCGTATCCGCCGTCAGGCTATCGACCATAACATACCGTTGCTCACCAATGCCCGTCTGGCAAGCGCATACGTGAAAGCCTTCATCAATAAGAAGATACAGGAGATCGGCATCACGTCCTGGTCTGAATATTAATTCAAAGTTCTACTATACGGAAATGGGTATGTGGCATAGGCTGTCACATACCCATTTCTCTTTTTTCTTTGCGCTCAAAAATTTTAGCTGCCACTGATAATTGAAATATCGTAATTTATCCGAAACTTTGCTCAAATGCTAATTTAAAACATTATGCTACGAAAAATCCTTTTATATGCTTTTATCAGCATGACATCCTTGATTGCTTACCCGCAATCAATAGATGAGAAACTTGTCAATGCGATCAATAACACTGATTGGTTCGCCCTTGATTCAATCCACAGTTCTGTGCCTAAAAACTCAATTCATCCGTATATCGAAACATATTCCCGCTGTTTGATCGGAAACAAATTAAATCGTCAGGATATATCAATCCCTGCCTTTAAAGAACTGTTCAACACACATTCAGAATATCTTGATTTGAATAATATGCTTTCTTGCGCCTATATGTTTGGTAGAGACTTGAGCACAGCGGGGGAAAATGAATTTGCCGAATCAATGATAAATCAGACTTTAGATGCGACCCGTCAGTATCTTGATTCAGCTACCGTCGCAAACTTTACTCTGCAGGCCAATTGGTATAAAGGTCTTGCCGATTATAAACCTTATCAAATCCATATTAACGGAGACGGCGAAGGAACTGTGCCGTTTAGTATCGTTCCAATGGGACCGAAAGAAAAGGGTGGCGTTTTGATGCAGCTGCGGGAGAGTAGCATAAATGGACTACCTGCCAATATTATTTTTGACACAGGTTGCGCAACCAGCATAATCTCTCCGGAAATGGCTGAAAAGTATGGTCTGATACCTCTGGAAGGTACAACCGTTTCTGTAAACGGAGTAAGCGAAACAGAAGGGTATTTTGCAATGGCAAAAGAGTTACAATTAGGAAATATTACTCTTCGCGATATTCCTTTTACGGTCGCTCCTCTATCGTCTCTCAATGATGAGGCAGACCAGTATGCTGATGTGGTCAGTATTTTGTTGGGTAACGATCTGATGCTTCAGCTAAAGGAGATTACCATTGATTTTGTCACAAACAATTTGATAATACCATCAAGCATATCATCCATTACGCGTACGCGCAAGCCCGAAGCCAAGCCCAATATGTGCTTCTCTGAATCAAGGCTTCTGCTTGGTAAGTGTGACATTCATAACAATCCTCTGCTGATGCTTATTGACTCGGGCGACAACTCTTATGGAGTCGTTGGTGAAGCGTTCTTTGAGAACAACAAGCAGTATGTCGTGGATAATGGAATCAAGGACACTGTTAAACAGGCAGGGATAGGCGGCATCAAGATAAATGAACGTTATATACTTCCCAATACTAAAATTTCATTGGGAGGACATGTTGCTGATATCCCGGAGATTGATGTAAGAACCACCCGGGAATTTGGTTCCGGCAGTGAATGTGAAGGAGTTTTAGGACTTCGTACTCTTATGCTGTACTCTTTTGTTCGTTTCAATTTTGTTGATTTTGTATTGACAACCGGAATACCCCGAAACGAATATATTAATTAATAGCGTCTTTCCTCAACCGTTATCAAGTCCATAATAAGACTGAAAATTCAGTCTTATTATGGACTTGATTAATATAATATGCTTAACAGGTGTATTGGGGAATAACTTGGTTTTCTCAAAAATCCTTATCTGTAAGTCTCTCTCATTGGGAATACCTCCAAACGTCGTAATGAAATGAAGGGGGCATAGTGATTACAAGGCGATGAAGCCATATATTAAAATTGCCGGTTAGGAGCAGGGAATCTACAATATGATTTACAAGGTTGAGTAATCGGATAACTGTGATAATAACCGATTAATCGGCAAATTTTAGTGTATGGAGTCTTAAAAAGGAGAATATTCTATATTTCGCATTTATGTGAAATATTTGCCGTACATTTACGTTAAAATAATAAAACCATTAAAGGGGTACGTTCTGACTTTGCAACGTTTTGAAGAACTCCTTAAGGAAGGTGTGGCAGACGGGAGCGTTATCATCACTGAAAGCGAGATTGAAACCGATAAAACATTTGAGATATGAAAAGAGCTAAGATTTCTCTGAGGGAACTTCTGAGCGATATTTCGCCGGAAGAGAGGGCTGAGGCTCGGTTGTCGTTTCAGATTTCCAACCGTCTTGACTTCCTCATGAAGGAAAAGGGACTATCGAAGAAGCAACTTGCCGATGCTATAGGAAAACGTCCAAGCGAGATTACCCGTTGGCTCAGTGGAGAGCATAACTTCACAATCTCCACCCTTGCGATGCTTTCCTCATTCTTCGGACAACCAATAATTACTGTGGGATAATCGTACACAAATGTAAGCATTTTTGATTGATTATCTGAGATTTGCCTCAATAATCTCAAAGAATCATTATATTTACGGTATGAACGAAAATACCCCTATTCCACTTGCGTAATCATCGCAAGACAATGAAATAATACTTTACCAGCCAGATTCAACCGTAAAGCTTGAAGTCCGGCTGGAGAATGAGACTGTGTGGCTGACACAACAGCAGATGACAGAATTGTTCCAGACTTCTAAACAGAATATTAGTCTTCATGTCAACAATATCTTCAAAGAAGGAGAACTCGATAGCAATTCAGTTGTCAAGTAATCCTTGACAACTGCTTCTGATGGTAAGAAATATAAGACTAAATATTATAATCTTGATGTTATCATATCCGTTGGATACAGAGTAAAATCCCTGAGAGGTACGCAATTCCGCCAATGGGCAAATAAAGTGATAATGAAAGGCTATGCCGTTTCCCAACGCTTTGAACGATTAGAATATCGGTTTCATCAGCCATTGATTTTTTGGGTCAGCGGATATTTCCGGTGGGCGGGAGGTGATGTCAAGAGTATAGTGTTGCAAGTCTGAACATGAAGAATTTGATGTCGCCAACTCCTCGGAACTGGGTTCTGAACGCCTTGATTT
>JAAVFG010000048.1 GCA_014800895.1 Bacteroidales bacterium | reverse complement strand
GTGGAGTTGTCGTAAGCCTCAACCGTGGAGTTGTCGTAAGCCTTAACCGTGGAGTTGTCCCAAGCCTCAACCGTGGAGTTGTCGTAAGCCTTAACCGTGGAGTTGTCCCAAGCCTCAACCGTGGAGTTGCCCCAAGCCTCAACCGTGGAGTTGCCACAAAGGAGGAATCCGGATGTTACATTCACATTCAACCAGATGTTATTCTCTGCAAACTCCTCTCTATACTTCTCTATCAAATCGGGAGTGATAACCTTGTTACGACACGCCCAATCAAAGTTATCTTTGACCACCTGCATCAGTTCTGCAAGTGTTTCTGACTTGTAAGCTCTGCCGTATTGCTCTTTACAAGCATCAGCCTCTTTTGCGCGAGAAAGTATCTCGGCTTTGATTTCGTTGAATTTGTCTGTTGATTCCATATTGTCATTTATTTCTCATCCTGCTTATAACTATCTTCAAATCTGATTGTGCCTCCATGAGCTGTCCTTTTGCCTGACCGATAAGAAAGTATTCAACAGACTCTGTGCTTAGCTTTTCCCGTGCTTTATTTAGATTCTCCAGCTCTTTATCTATCCGTATTACCGTTCTCTCTGCTCGTTTGATCACATTCAGCTCTCGTTTTTCTTTTGCTGTCATATCATTTAGTTTCTGATTTCAGTGCGTTGATGAGGGCGTCTGCTTCGTAAATAGCTTCTCTTGCCGTTCCATCAAGGTCCTTAAAGCTAAAGGCTCTTACATTGCCATCTTCGTGAGAAAGCAAACGTGTAAAAATATCCTTTGCCACCTCATATCTCCTCTGCTCCCAGTCTATCTCTTTGACTTTACCCTCGTTACTTTCGGAGCTTGCAACATTACTTGCAAGGTTAGGATTGGAGCTTGCAAGGTTAAGATTGTGCTCACCGAAGATAAACCTTACTGAATCGTTAAATCCTCGGTCTCGCGCATCACGAATCTGTAATTCATAATGCCGTCTGAATACTTTCCTCTCCTCCTCCGTGAGAACCGCCCACAGCTTGTCTTGCGTCTCTCTTTTCATATCTCTATTTCTTTTGATTAAACATTTCCTGATAAGGCAACCACTCCTTTGCTATAAGCCAAGTAAGATTACGATTCGGACTAACCTTTAATGGATTGCTATGATGTGTCAGTTTTCCCTCTGTTGGCTTCAACCCTTTGTCGTGAAGCTCACACAATCCATCGGATGTCCGGAAAGCACACCACCCGTTATCTTCTTGTTTAGGTGCAATTAGTTTGATAATCTTATTGGTGCATCCGATTAATATACCTGCTCCCCATAGTGTCGGTGCTAATCTATCTCCATACCCGGCTCTAATCAGCCGGTCTATATCCTCGGGAGTGCCTAAACATGGAGTACGGCATTGATTCTTGCATTTGTCACAACTGCACTCTGTTACTTTGTAGCCATAATCTTCCATATCTCAATCCAAATTGAAGTTTATAAACTCTGCCACAACTTTCTCAATCTTGTAAAAGTCGGGTATCTCTGTATCATCATCCCATTCCTCATCTCCGTTGCTTATCCGGGTGTCTATCCAGTCTATGTCTGTTATCAACACCTCCGAATATGAGGGAGTGTAATAATCTCCATCCTCACTTATCAGCTTCATCTTCACGTCAAAGGTCAGAGCGATTTCCCATTCTCCAAAGGAGGCGTAAACCTCTCGCTCCTCCCATTGTTCTTCATCGTCAAAGTCCGCGCCTTTGGTAAGATCCGTGCGGTCAAGTTCAGCTTTGAGTGCATTGGTAAGTGAGGAGATGAGGGAGGGGGTAAGAGATGGAGCGAAACCATCCATACACTCTTTTTCACATCGTAATGTCACACACATCTCTTTCTTTATTTGTTGGGGATGAGATAATCATGGCAGAACTCCCGGAAGCTTATTGCATATTCTTGACAAGCACTTCTTATCACCCTCTGATCTGGTTGGATCATAAGCACACTACCTGCATTCCGGAATGAGAGATACCTAAGGTTAGCCCCACTTCCCCATCTGTAACCATTACTGTCAAGGAGCATACGTAACTCACAATCTTCATCAGGTGTCGGGAGATATACTCTGACCTCCTCAGTTATTTTCTTAATCTTACATAATGGAAATTTGGCTTGATTTAAGCCATTTGTATTCTCCCTGATAGAAGATATGGGTTGCAGGGAGTTTTGCCCTGAGAAGGGCTTATCTGACGCTGTTTTCATTAATAAAATACTTTTAGTGTTTGTGTATGTAAAATTAGTATAAATATATTTATTTTCCAAATATACAACGCTAATTTTTTCATTAAAACGGTAAGTCTTCAAGCTCCATCCGCCCGCTCACTTTTGAGCCTGCGATCTCTGATCCGGAGGAGGTTTCATTCCCTGAAAATACAGGGTCTGTGGGAGATAGCGGATAGAATAGAGTGTTCTCTCTACGGAAGCCGCAGATAAAATCGCCTGTGCCTATGTTTCGTCCCTTGGCTATGTCCACCAGACAAGTTCCGGATGTCGATACATTGTCATACGGAGCCGGATAAGATCTGCCATAGACCTCCGGTCGGTAAAGGAGTATGATTGTATCAGCCGCCTGCTCTATCTGTCCCGAATCGCGGAGCATTGACATAAGAGGCTTGGGATTTCCCTTATCTCCTCGTGCCAACTGAGAGATCGCAATAATCCAGATGTCAAGCTCCTTGGCAAGATTCTTAAGGTCGCGGGCTATTTTAGCCACTGCCTGTTCTCTATTGAGTTTGCTGTCGCTCACACCTACTAATTGAAGATAGTCCACACATGCCCCCTTGATGTCATGCTTCTTCTTTAACTGTCGGATAGAGGTAATGATTGAGTCAAGGGATGCTGTAGAACGCCCGTCAAAGAAAAGGTTATTCAAGTTGATATGATCCATACCTGCATCCACACGATAGATTTCATTAAGCTCCATCTGCCCATTCAGAATTGCCTTCGACATTACCCCCGATTGCATTGAGGCTATACGGGCGGCAAGCTGCTTGGGAGTCATCTCCATCGAATAGAAAGCTATCTTCTCCCCGCTCTTGATGGCGTTGACAATCACAGAAGTTGCAAATGAGGTCTTACCCTGCGATGTGTCAGCTCCTATGACAATCAGATCAGTTCCGGATAGTCCTCCGTTGTTATCAATCCATGGGAAGCCGGTTGGCGTGCCGGAGATAGTTCCCGGCTCTCTGTCACGGTTAAGAAGCATCTGTGTCTGCACCTCTTTGTAAGCATCCGCAAGAGTAGTCACTTGATTAGTAAGATCATCAAACAAAGAGTCTATACCTTTCTTGGCGTCGTTATGAATCTCATCTACCGGATACATCTCCATGCAGCTCTCTGTCATGAGTTTCATCCCTGTTTCCCAAAGTCTCCTGCGATATGAAAGCTCTTTCAGACGTACGGCGAGATGATAGGGATCAAGATCCACCATCGTATCCTTCAGGATTGTAAATACCTCATTGGACGCCACAGACGAACCATCCTTGGCAAGTGCGGCATTTACCGTGATTAGAGAGACTGCTTCTCCCGAATCATAAACACTCCTGATCGCCTTGTAAATCTCCTGATGGTGGAGGTCGTAGAAACAATCGGAATCAAGCACCGACTCGCATTCTGACATTGCATATTCGGAGGTCAGCAGAGATGCTATCACCACCTTCTCGCATTCAAGGTCTCTTATCGGACCGTTATTCTCTGTCTGTATTGTGTCTCTATTATTTTGTTCCATTCTCTACCCATTTTATCACCAGCCTGTATAGACTGAAATACTTCTGTGTTATATCCGGTCGCTCATTGATCTGTTTTACAGCTTCGAAGAGATCCCTGCTCCCATAAGCCTTTACCACAGCCTTAAACTCATCCTCTGTCACCGGTATCAGATCCTTGGCTACATTCATACACTTGGTGCGAATCCAGTGGCAGAATTTGACATAGCTCTCATCTTCCCCTTTCTCCTCATAGCTTTTAAGCAGCGATAAGGGATTATCTTTGGTGAAATAGCGGAAAGAGTTAACGAAATAAGACTTCACTTCGTTTATGGAAACCATTCTCTCTACAGCGGCGTTAAGGATAGCATGCTCACGGAATGAATAGAGATAATCCCTTACACTGTCGATACCAAGTTTTTTACATACACTGTTCTCCCAGATCTGATGGCGGTTGTCGGTGATTTCCTGAAGAAAGCCGTCAAGCCGTTCAAGTTCCCTCTCCTCGCGCGCACGCGGTAGAAGATTTTTATTGTTGTTAGTATATATCTTAGTCTTATTATATAGAGTGTTTCCGTTAGTGTTTCCGTTAGTGTTTCCGTTAGTGTTTCCGTTAGTGTTTCCGTGGGAAACATTGAAATTATCCGGATTCTCCGTAACCTCTATTCCGATTATCGTATAGTAGGGAGATTTATGTCTGCTTCCGACTGTAAAATCAATGAGACCGCGCTGCTTGAGCCTGTTCTTAGACTCTTCAATCATCTTGCGAGTAATCTCGAGCTCAAGCTCCAAATTTCTCGTCTGCAATTGAAATGGGTTAAGCCAACCACGAATGTTGCACTGATGTAGCAAATAAAAGTACATCTTGGCATCCATCGGCTTGAATGGCTTGAAACCGTTCTGTTTCCAGAACTCATTTATTAACTCAATGTAGGTCATTACTTTTTTATTACTTTTAGTTTGGGAAGGTAAAGTTATAAAATTTAATCATTGGATAAAAATTAAATTTAAGATTTAACTTATTGATTAACAATGTTTTAACTTTTCACTTATCAGTTTATCAGCTCCTCGATGTCGAACTCTATTCTCGGATTCATCTTGTCAATGAGCTTCCGGGCATGAATCTCGGCGCATAGGCGGTCATTCTTTATTGCCCCGCAGCTCTGCAGGCAGTCGAGCGTCGACTTCAGGCTATTGTCAAGATCCGGACGGTCTGAGGCGAAATAGACATCTATTGTCAGCTTGAATCTCTTGGAGATCTCCTTCTTCCTTAGCGAGCACTGCATGAAGAAGCTTTGCTCGTATCTCTTGGTTGCCTCTGTCTTCCCAAGCCTCGAATGCCCTGCAATAGTGATGATCTTATAGGAATTGCTCTTGCTTGGAGGCTGCCCGTATATTATCTGATGGTCGTATGTCATAATCTCTCTTATTTATAAATACTGTTTGGCTCTCTGAATCTCTATCTCCATCTGTTCTATCATCCGATGCTCATCCGGAGAAGGGATATAGACACCTGCCACATTCGCAGCCCAGTCACGGAACCGCTCTATGGCAAGTGTCATCTGTTCCGTATCAAGATCCGCCGACGACCTCAGCACTTTTCTCTCCTGTCCTGTGAGACGGTCTGAAATTGTCCTTACAAAAAGTTCAGGATTGCATAGCTCTTTGAAATACCATTGCTTTACCTCCTCTGCCTTATAACCGAACTGTAATCCGAAATAGCTAAGGGCGGCATGAAGGTAGGCATTCTGCCGGAGTGTGCGTTGAGGTCTTCTCTCTGTAAGATCTACGACACATCTCTTCTTGAATAATGCATTGCATCTCTTCTTGAAATTCTCTGCCTGGAGATCTATTGAAAGGTCGTACAGCATAATTACTTAATTTAAAACGGCAGGTCGTCATCCTGTACCGGAAAACCGAAATTAGAGTCTGTAACCGTTGTTTGCATCGGAGGAATGGTATTGGATTGTTGCGGATATTGAGGAGCTTGTGGAGGCTGAGTGACAGCCTGAGATGGCTGTTGAGCGGATTGTTGGATAGGAGCTGGAGCCTGTTGGCTCGCACTTCCTGAAATCTCAACCTTGAAAGGTCTGACTTCTGTAAAATACTCAGTCTTTCCATCCTTCTCATATGTCCTGCCGGATATATCGAAGTGGACCACTACTATATCCCCGGGCTTCAACTGTTCAAGCTGCTGACACTGCTGACCGAAAAATATAAACTTCGGCGTGTTCTGGGTGTCATCTGTCGGAAATCCGGTATAAGGATCAAACTTCCTTACCGTTATCACCAGCTCTCTCCTCGTATAGAGATTCCCTGATTTTGCCGGAAGTGTCTGCATCTCTCCTAAGTGCAACACTTTCCCTGATATTCTATATGCCATTATGCTGTCTCTTTAAATATTGCTTCCTTTAGTTTGTCTATACTTATCGGCTCGCCATGATACCCCGACGGATTCTCTCCCCCGAATATCTTCTTGTCTGTAATGTAGGATCGGCGTGCTTCAAGCCACTCGATAAATCTTTCCACATGCTCCCTGAGCTTAATCTCCGTGTCCTGATGATCGTAGGTGTACGTCTCCTGCGTGATGCTCTTTGCTTTCAGAGGATCTCCTTTCCTCTGATAAGCCCATTCCACCACCCAGTATGTGAAGCTCTCAATCTCGGTAGCCATCCCGGAATCAATCGCACACCATGGATAAGCATGGCGCTGCCATTTCCGCTCAAACTTCCCGAAGGAGTATCTTCCGGTGGTCTTTATATCATACATTCTGTTGCCGACCCATTCATCAGTGAATCCGTAGATCTCAACATCGCCGTATGCAGTCCGCATCGTGCTTTCCGCACAATATTGAGGAAGAGATCCGACAAAGAACTCCGCAGCTTCCTTACAGAGATTTATGTCAAAATCAAAGACAAAACCGTTTATCTCCGCGCGGATCACCTTTATCGCATTCAGTCCTCCCCTGTTGAAGCAGGAGTATATCTTGCAATCCTTTCTGGAGCTCTTGCGATGCTCTATCAGACAGTCCACTATCTCATTGAAAGCCGTGCCCTTGTCGGCGGCTTCATTGGCTGATTTCGGACACCTGTTGATGGTATCTATAAGCTCCGACTCAATTTTCAGATACATCTCATCGGGAGATAACTTATACTCTCCTGTCTCACTGTCTCTGTTCCAGTCCTCCTCGGCTAACCTTTCGTAGTCGAGGAGATCCTGAAACTTATCAAGCAATGACGGATATATCCTGTAATCAGGCTTTCGCTCAATCTGCTTTGTCATCATTCATTTCTTTTTTCTCCGGATTCTTATAGCTCTTGCTGCTTAGGTCGAATATCAGCCCGAGTTCCTTCGCTTTAGTCGAGATTCCGACCTTTGCGATGGCTGCTGAATTATATACATGCTCTACACCCTTGCACCATTCGATAAAACGGTTGGCTGAATCTGCATCTGTCACCTCCTCCAGATTCCTATTGATCTCCGTTTTCAGATCATCAAGTTTACGGTTATTCTCCAGATTGCTCTTGATACGGTTACGGTAACTATCTATCACTTTGCAGAAGAAATTGTTATCGCCGATATTCTCCCCTTTATCATTAATGAGCACCGGCAGCTTGATGATACCCGGCATTCCGCAGGTATCCTTGGCATAGTAAGCTCCGGTGGGAGTAAAGGTGATGGTTCGCTCATTCCCGATGATCTGCATGTAGCCCACAAGGTCAAGCTCACGCATAAGGTCAGTTCCGGAAGATCCTCCTACATCCGGACGGAAATAGCGGAAATCTCCATCCTTGTCTTCCTTGTCGTGAGCGATAAAGATAACGTTCTTGCCGAGCACCGTTATCTCCTTGATGAAATCCACAAACATCTGCTTTCTGCGTCCGAATCCTTTCATCGAAAGCGAGCCGTCCCGGTTCGTCTCGACAGCATTCCCTCCTTTGGAATATGTTACGTTGCGTTTGATATAATCCTCCATGAAGGCGAGCTGCTTGCCGACGGTATCAATAAGCACCGTCTTAATCTCCGGACTCTCCTTTATCTCCTTCAGAGCCTCCGCGGTCTCCTCCCATGTGTGGACCTGTAGTGTCGGCACCTGATGCGCACCATTGATACGGTTGACACCGCCGTCGTAGTCAAGCATCACCGCTCCCGGAGCGGAACATGCCAATGTTGATTTTCCAGAGCCCGGTGTGCCATAGATCATTGCCACGATTCCAGGTTTTGCTGTAAGCTCTGATGGCTTCTTGAATAAACTCATAGTCAGTTTTCTTTTATTATGTTTCTAATTGATGTAGTCTTTCTCATTAGTCTTGCTCCTACGAGCATAAACCACCCGATAAGCTGGGATCTGATAAGTTCGCTCAGCCAAGCTTCAGAGTTATCTGCCGGAGTTGAGAATATGCAGAGCACTCCGAATATTACCATTGCATACCATATCATCATATAGATTGCGCATTTCATACAGCTTCCCTCCTTCCTTGTTTCACCGGAGTGTGATGCAGACACTCCAGTACTAATTCTAAATCGTATAGTATCACTCTCCCGTATTCTGCGACTGTCGCCTTATCAAGCAAGCCCTTCTTACGCCAGTTCAATACAGTATTAAAATGGACTCCAAGAATATCAGCCAAACCCTTACTCCCTCTTATGATCGTTCTTTCCATATCTTATCCGAATAAATTATGTCGTTCAGCATATTTCACAAACTCCGCTCTCGAATGAATCCCGAGCTTTGCGTATGATGCCCTTATATGATTCTTTACAGTGTGTCCTGACAGATAAAGCTTGTCAGCTATATCAAGGATATTGTCGGAATCGTAATAGAGCTTCATCACTCTCTTCTCGGCTTGTGTCAGGCGTGTGCTGAATGTCGGATTGCAGATCACATCCTCATACTTGCATTCTCCTCGCAACGGACAGTGAATCCGCTCGAAATGGAACACTCCGTTCTCATCATCACTGTGGGAGGTATCAAGATCTCCGAAATTGCATTTCAGAAATCTTTTTGCGCGCAGATACTTGAAATATCCTATATTCCGGCTGCTCTTTTCATATACCTCATTCAAGGCTTTCATAGCCGTAGGATAGTAGGTCTCCACCCTTTCCAGTATCTCGTTTATAAGCTCCGTGTCCTTCTCCGTAATTTCGGAAGTTACTCCGTCAGTGATGCAGAAGAGCTTGTCATCGCAGATATAAAATTCTCTTGTCATATTACTTTTAGTGTTTACCTTTTAGTGTTATCTCTGAGATTCAGAAGGAAAAAAGTGTTGCTCATTGTAGAAATCTTCGATCGCTATCCCGGTCTCCTCTGAAATCACGCGAAGATGTTCCTCGTTTCGCGGTCTGACCTCGTATGCCAGCCAGCTTCTTGCTGTAGAGTATGGCACTCCGCATCGCTCGCTTATCCTGACAATCAGATTTTTCCGCGGAGCAATCTGTGCAGCATCGGGGAGGGAATTGAAGTAATCCCTGAGCGTCATTTTCTTTCGCTCCCCCGATTTTGTATTTGCTTTTTCAATACTTTTCATTACTTTTGCATTGGAGTTTAATTTTGTGATGTAAAGTTAGTAAATATTATTAGAATAATCTAATGTAATTCTATTTATTAACTTTTATTAACGTATTGTATATGACAATAGCTAGTAGAGCATTAGAATATGCTAAATACAAGGGAATGACCGCCGCTGATTTTGAAAGAGATAGCGGATTGGCTAATGGCATGCTCAAAAAATTAGGAGATAAGACGCGAAGACAAACTTTCAATAGGATAGAATCTGCGTTTCCCGATTTGAATATTGACTGGCTTAGAACCGGGGAAGGTGAAATGCTATTAGAAAGCCCGGTGGTACATAATGAAGATACTGAATATGTTCCACTTCTTCCTGTCGAAGCTATGGCTGGTTCGCTGCAAGGTTACACTGAAGGAGTAGAACTCGCTAACTGCAGAAAAATTAAATCTCCGGTCAAGGGGGCTGATTGGGCTATTCAGGTTTCAGGAGATAGCATGGAGCCGGAATATAGAAATGGATCTTATCTATTTATAAAGAAGATGAGAGGATCATTTATTCCTTGGGGACATACGATGGTGGTTGATACATATGACGGAGTGGTAGTTAAGAATATTTTCCCGATTCCGGAAACCGACGATTATATTGAGGCGAGAAGCATAAATCCGAAATACCCTCCATTCAAGGTTGAAACTTCCTGTATTCTCGGTCTTTACCGAATACTTGGAGGAACATTTATTAACTCAACTATATAATTATGGACAAATTTGCATATTGGACGCTCAGAGTTCTTTCTTACGTATTCATCGCATCTGCGATAGTTTCACTTATACTTTGGATGATGGAGAAGGATTCATATTCCCATCCCGCGACTTCATGGGTAGTTTGGGTTTCGGCAATTCTGACATCTCTTTTCTTCGCGGCTACGAGCCATGTGCTAAGCAGAGTCATCGAACGTATTTATGCAGCTGAGCCAATAGAGGAGTCATTCGATGAATAGTTTGATAAATCAAATCAGTTTATGAAAGAGAATATATTGTCATTAGCTGAGAAGATCCGAACTCTTAAACCTAAAGTCAAATCGGAAGAGGCGACCAAGCAGTCAATGGTGCTCCCGCTCCTTCAGATTCTCGGTTATGACATTTTTAATCCGGAGGAGGTAATCCCGGAAGTACCATGCGACATCTCTGGGAAGGGAGACAAGGTAGATTATGCAATTTCGCTTAACGATGAGCACATGATTCTTATCGAATGTAAGGAGTGTCACCAAAATATTTATTCACACGTCAATCAGATGAAGAAGTATTTTGTCGCCTCTGATGCCAGAATAGCAGTCCTTACAAACGGCATAGACTATCTCTTCTTTACTGATCACGACAAAGCTCATATTATGGATGAGAAGCCATATTATTCGATAAATATATTGGATCTCTCGGATGAAGATATTACGTTCCTGTCAGACTTTTCAAAATCACACTTTAATCCCGATCGTGTATTGTCCAATGCCAATGATGTAATTGTCCGCACAGCTATCATGACCAGAATTAAGGAGGAGATCAACCTCCCGTCAAGAGAAATGATCAGCATCCTCTACTCCGGCACACTTGACAGTGTACTTACAGATGTTTCTTTTGCCAGATATTCAAATATAGTCAGAGACTGCTTCCGACAGCTTCTAAAAGCAGAATTTATAAAGGATGATGAAGTTATTAATAAAGAAGATGAATCGCCAGAGAAACTTCCTATATTTACTGAGGACCAGGAAATACTAATTAAGATTATTAAAGATTGGCTCTCTGAATTTGAGACAAACAAATATAAGATAGTGTTCCGGAAATTATCCAACGGTTATATCAGTGTTGACTATGCAAACAGATGGTGGCCTGTATGCAGATTTAAAGTAAGACCAAAATTCGATGATAAGATATGCGTTAAAATCTGTAACAATGCCTCCGTAGCAAACTGTACCGAAATCTATATCGACAATATTCAGAATTTTGGGAAAGCTCGTGATAAGATATTAGCCCAATGTGCCGATTCAAAAGACAGGTTGATAAAATATCGTTCCAACTAAAATAAAAACTGATAAATTCCCTCCTGACCGTCTTTAATTCCTAAGTTGATATAGAATATAGATTAGCATGAATGAACCCAGAGAATGTCTTGAAATAACCCGTAGATTCTTTGAAGCCCTTGATATGATCAAGGCTCAGAAAAGAATACGTGGGATGCAGACCTTCACACGTGAATATGGCGAAAATTACTGGAACTTCCATACCTGCCGTAAAGAAGGGCTCAGGATAAAACAAGAATGGCTCACATACCTTGTGCGAGATTATGACGTCTCCCCTCTCTGGCTCCTTACCGGTCAGGGAGGAATGTTTACTAAAGAAATAACTCCTCTCAAAAAATTCAAGAGAGCCTCACCAAATAAATCATAACCATGACACCTATCAAATACAAACTTCTCTACATCTTCAGAGGATCACTATTACGATTGAGAATTACATGGGTCAACGGTAACCAGCATACCGTATCAATCGGATATAATGTTGACAGAATAGATCCTGCCACAGGAAAATCCAAATGGGACGGAACACGATGCGTCCGCAATACTACCCATGGTAAAGACAGAATACCGGCTGCTACAATAAATAAAGTCATCACCAATCTGGAAACTCGCATCGAGGAGATATTCCACTCCTTTGAATTGAAGGACAAAATACCTACTAAAGATGAATTTAAAGCTTGTTTGAATGGAGAAGAATTTCAAGGGGAGATTGACCTCTTTAAAGCCTATGACCAATTCCTTAAAGAGGGACAGTACATATTTCAATGGGCTGACGCAACCCATAAGAAGATGAAGACCATCAAAAAGCTTCTTCATCTTTTTAATCCCAATCTGAAATTCTCCGAAATAAACACAGATCTGCTCAAATCACTCATGGCTTTCCAGACATCAAATTCCGTATCAGGAGAAAGCAAAAATGAAATTGAGAAGAATAAATCCATCATCCACTATAAAGGGAAATATCAGAATGAGACCATCAACAAAAACATGACAAACATTAAATGGTTTCTCTCATGGGCGCACGAAAAAGGATACTTCGATATTTCAAAAATTGAATCATTCAAACAGAGATACAAAAAACATCAGAAAAGCATTATCTTCCTCACATGGGAAGAGCTTATGCGTGTTTATAACATGGATCTTTCCGGACATCCGGAGAAAGAAAAGACACGCGACATGTTCTGTTTCTGCTGCTTTACTTCTCTCCGATACTCTGATATGCAAAATCTGAAGTGGTCAAATATCAGTGACGATCACATTCAGATCGTGACTCAGAAGACCACAGACGCGCTCATTATAGAACTCAATGACTTCTCCAGAGCAATTCTCAAAAAATACGAACACACAAAAGAGAATGGAGATTCCGTGTTCCAGACCAAGAGTGCGCAGAAGATGAATCTCCGCTTGAAAGAGATATGCAGGATGTGTGGCATCGACACTCCTATCTCCATTACAGAAATGTATGGATCAGAAAGGAAAGATGTAACCGTCCCCAAATATGAGCTCATCACCACACATTGCGGTAGGCGGACATTCATTAGCAACGCCATCGCAATGGGTATTCCCCCAAACGTAGTGATGAAATGGACCGGACACAGCGACTATAAAGCCATGCGCCCATATCTGGAGATAGCTGATGAAGTCAGAAAAGAAAACATGAGCATGTTTAACAAGATGAAATGAAACAAAACCAAGACCGGTAGTTCATCAAAATAGATAAAAGTTCTCCAAGCTCCAATGATTAAAAATCTCTACTTCGCGGGGAGGGTTCAAGTCCCGGAATCTAAGCGGAACTAAAACGGAACTAAAACCGGAACTAAAAACGCTGTGATTCCCTATGATTTGGAGTTATTAAATGTATTTTGATAGAGACAATAAAAATGGCTAACATTCTGAAAATGTTAGCCATTATCCTTATTTGTGATTACTTGTAATAACCTTAAAGGCTATTCCGGTGGAGCTGGAGGGGATTGAACCCTCGTCCAAACGCGGAATCAATGAGCTTTCTACATGCTTAGTCATTGACTTGATTTTCGAAATATCACAGGCTCACGACTACCAATGATATCCTTAGCTCCTTAATCTCGGAAGTATTACGGAGCTCAATACTTCCTATTTCCGAATTTCTCTGCACCTCCTTGTCCAAACGTCTCGGAACGGGGCAATGGGGAGATGTCTCGTTCACCTCACTTTGAGGCGAATAAAGGAACCCTACTGTTCTTCAGGTTACGCAGCGAGAGCGTAATTGTTATTTTCGCCAATTATAGGTCGATGCTCTTGCGATTATAGAGCTTGAACACCAAAGCTCTGCATGCTTACTTATCGCTTCTACACGCTGTCAAAGCCAGTCAGCCCCGTGCATCGTGTCTCTTATTCTTGACATTTCATTCTGAATAAGCACCCAAAATTAATAATTTATTTTATTTTCTCCAAATTTTTTCTCATGTTTTTTATCGAACTTACTTCTATATCCTGATGTTTATTTTGTATAGTAAGCTTGAATGTATTTTCTGCTTACATATGAGGAGCACACTGTTTCCTCTCCCGGATTTTATAAACTACATCTTAACTTATTATTATGGAAATCGTACATTGGTTTGTTGATACGCTAAGGGAGAATCCCGCTATCGCAATTTTCATCACATTAGGCTTGGGTTTTCTGGTCGGCAAACTGAAATATAAGAATTTTTCATTAGGCACAGTCACATCTGTCCTGCTGATCGGCGTGCTGATCGGACAGCTTAATATTCCTGTTGCCGGTCCGCTTAAAGAAGTATCTTTCCTTCTTTTCCTTTTTTCCATCGGCTATAGTGTCGGCCCTCAGTTTTTCGCTTCCCTCCGTGGCTCGGGATTGAAGCAGGTTATTTTCGCAGTCTTGATTTGTGGTCTCTCTTTGGGAGTGACTTTAATCACTGCCAAACTTTTCCATTTTAATCCCGGAGAATCAGCGGGATTATTTGGAGGAGCGCAGACTATTTCTGCCGTCATAGGCGTTGCTGATGAAACAATAGGCACTTTAAATGTTTCCTCTGCTGATAAGACTGATTGGATTAACATTGTTCCGGTAGCTTATGCAGTGACATATATTTTCGGAACAATAGGATCAGCTTGGATATTGGGTAACTTAGGTCCCATGCTTTTAGGAGGAATGAAGAAAGTACGTCAGCAGACTGAGGATCTGGAACGCACCATGAATCAGGATGCCTCTTCGGCAGATCCTGCCATGACCAAAGCCTGGTCACCTGTGACTCATCGCGCATACAAAGCCACCGGCGAATTTTTCTCTACTCCGAGAACTATTGAGGAGACTGAAAGCTTCTTTGAAAGTAAAGGACTGCGACTTTTCATTGATAGAATAAGACATGAAAATGACATTGTCTCTTTTCCAAAAGCTGACGCAACTATTCACCATGGTGACGATATCGTTATTGCTGGCCGCAGTGAATTTGTGGTAGAAGATGCGTCGCTAATCGGCGAAGAGGTTGTCGATTCCTCTCTCCTGTCGTTCTCTGTGGAGCAAATTCCAGTGATGGTGGCTTCAAAAAAAGTGATTGGCACTACTGTTGGAGATTTCCGAACCTCGCCCAATAATCATGGTGTGGTGATAGTCAATATAAAGCGAGGAGGAGTGGAAATTCCTCTTACTGTCTCCACCCGTCTTGAGCGAGGAGATATTCTCACTCTTACCGGTCCGGCGGCTCAAGTGAATAAAGCAGCGGCTGTGATTGGCTATGCAGATCGCCCCACCACCTCCTCCGATATGATTCTGATCGGACTGGGTATTGCCATCGGCGCGCTTATCGGTTCGCTCGCCCTGAGAATTGGCGGCATACCAATTTCACTCTCTACAAGCGGAGGGGCGCTGATCTCAGGTCTTATATGTGGCTGGCTTCGTTCCAAGCACCCGACATTCGGATTTATCCCTGAGCAGGCAATCTGGGTATTCAATAATGTCGGTCTTAACATGTTTATCGCCGTTATCGGTCTGGCTGCCGGTCCGACATTCATTTCCGGTCTGCAACAGATGGGCTGGCATATGCTTGTAGCAGGCGTAATATCCACCACAATTCCTCTTCTCCTCGCTATATGGATCGGAAATAAGATTTTCAAATTCCATCCCGCCATCAACTTAGGATGTGTGGCAGGCGCACGCACTACAACCGCCGCTCTGGGCGCGATTCAGGATTCTCTCCATTCCACTATTCCCGCTATGGGATATACCGTTACATATGCAGTCGGAAATACCCTTCTTATCCTTTGCGGATTAATAATGGTATTGGCTTGATGATAGAGAAAATATAATTTTGAAATTTATAAAAAAGCGATATATGAATACAAACGCGAAAAGAAAAGAGGAGGAACTCTCCAAGATGAGTCCCTTCGAGATCAAAAACGAATTGATAAAACTCGCTAAGAAAGATGCGCGAAAGTCTACCGATCAGTTTCTTAATGCCGGCAGAGGTAACCCGGATTGGGTAGCTACTGCTCCCCGTCAGGCTTTCTTCCTCCTGGGTCAGTGGGCGCTTCAAGAGTGTGAACGCAATTTCAAGGATGAGTCAGGCATCGCAGGCGTTCCGTCAAGCGAAGGCTCTATGGAACGTCTCCGTCATTTCCTGATGGTGAATTCCACCCTTCCGGGAGCTCTTCTGCTTCATGACAGCATCGAGTATTGTATCAATACTCTCGGGCTTGACCCTGACACCCTCGCTTACGAATGGGCTGAAGGAATCATTGGCGATGAATACCCTACCCCTGTGCGAATGCTTGAGATGTCGGAAGAGATAGTCAAGGCATATTTGGCAAAGGAGATGGGCAATAATGCTCCGGGATTTGGCAAGGAATACGACCTTTTTGCCACAGAGGGGGGTACTGCCGCCATGTGCTATATTTTTGACTCCTTGCAGGCAAATCACCTTGTCAACAATCATGACAAGATTGCCATTATGACTCCTATCTTCACTCCTTACCTTGAGATTCCGGAGCTTGACAGATATGAGTTTGATGTAGTCAATATCCAGGCAAGCGAGATGGATGAGGAGGGCTTCCACCTATGGCAGTATCCTGATTCCGAACTCGAGAAATTGAAAGATCCCGAAGTCAAGCTTCTCTGTCTGGTCAATCCTTCAAATCCCCCATCCTACAAGCTATCCGACAAGTGTATGCGTAGGATTGTGGATATCGTTAAGAATGATAATCCAAATCTTATGATCGTCACTGATGATGTATACGGCACATTTGCAAAGGATTTCCGCTCATTGATGTATGAGCTTCCGCAGAATACTCTCTGTGTATACTCTTTCTCCAAATATTTCGGTGCCACGGGTTGGCGTCTTGCCGTGATCGCTTTGGCTAAGGATAACATCTTCAACCGTCTCATTGCCGAGCAACCGGAGATCCAGAAGCATGACCTTTTCCACCGTTACCGTTCCCTTACCCCTAAACCTGATCATATATCATTTATCGACCGCATAGTGGCGGATTCCCGATCAGTGGCTCTCAACCATACTGCCGGTCTTTCTACTCCGCAGCAGATCCAGATGGATATGTTCGCTCTTATGTGTCTTGTCGACAAGGAGAACACATATAAGCAGAAGATGATGGAGATGATGCATGAGCGTCTCTCTGCCTTGTGGGATTCCGCAGGCATGCAGCTCCGTCCGGATGAGGATCGAGTCGGATACTATTCCGAGATTGATCTTATGGTATGGGGAGAGAAACGTTACGGCAAGGAATTCTGTGAATGGTTGAAGGCAACCTATCAGCCTCTTGATGTTGTGATCCGTCTTGCATCCGAAACGTCCGTGGTGCTTCTCAACGGCAGCGGTTTTGCCGGACCTGAATGGAGTATCCGAGCCTCCCTTGCAAACCTCACAAAAGATGACTATGAAGTGATCGGAAAAGCCATAAGTCAGATAATGGAGGCCTACCATCAGGAATACCTGGAAGCGACTTCCAAGCAATGAAAAGAATAAGAAGTAAACAATCATGAATTAAATGCGGCGAGTAAACACAGCTCGTCGCATTTCTTATATCTATTTGGTCATATGACATAGCTACTGATTATTCCTATCCTCTGTTATAGAATTACATTTCACAGCCTGCGTGTAATTCCTCCGGTTTCTTCTGACTATGATAAAAGAGTTGTGCCTGATACATTTTTCACTCGCCGCCATATGTTTTCTAATTTCCATATCGATATAATCAATATGCAAAGATGGCAATTATTCAATAACCGGCTGATAAAAAATACTTCGTTTTATCGTTATAGCCGTCCATCCTTGACAAACTCTTTACAGGTCCGATAAGTATTCAATGCAATTACCTATTGGGGAAAAGATTTTCAAATGCTTTTTCAAGCCGCGGGATTGCATCGGCAAAATGATTGCCGGGTACGCTCTCGAATTTTACCTTTATATCAGCCGCCTTCAAGAGCTTTAAGATCTCTTCGGTGTTTACACCTACAGTGTCAAATGCTTTCACTTTTGATTTTGATTCTTGGTCGCCAAGAAGGAAAAATCCTAATCCCGACTTTTGCGGCATCTTGATCTTCTTCATCCAATCAAGAAAACCTTCGTACCAGAAAGAACCGGAAAGCGAGGCGATATTCTTGAAAGTGTCACACACCATCCATTGCCACAATGCGAAAAGTCCTGACATCGATACCCCCACAAGACTGCGCTCCGGATGGCTATCCATCTGCATAGTCTCCTCTATCTCCGGGATAACCTTCGTTTGCAATAACTTAAGAAACTCCGGAGATTCCCCCTTGAAGTCCGGGGCTCCTTTCGGCACGCCGGGAGCAGACCAAGGACTGAAAACATTCCGCCAGTCCATGCCGGTGACAACAACGATTGTAACACCATATTTTTCCGCCGCCTGCTCAAGCCAGTCGCTAAGTATATCAAGAGGATAAAGGATATATGCGATCCTATCCTTTCTTATCCGAGAGCTGCATAGACAGCTGAGACTATCAATATTTATTTTCTGTGTCATAGTATTTCATCGTATCCGGCATATCCTGAAAACCAAGCGTAGCATAATCAGCTCCGTACCCGAACACATGCTCTATCACCTCGGCTCGCCAAGTCATCAGAGTTTCAATATCTTCAATACGTTTTAAATCAATTATCTCTGTTTTTATTAATGTATCGTCCGGTTATGCTGAGTGGATTCGCAGCTATATCAGAAGGGATGCCGCACGCCACCACTGTGCCACCCTCCTCACCTCCTCCGGGTCCCATGTCGATAACATAATCGGCATTACGTACCACATCAAGATCATGCTCAATAACCACTACAGTTGCTCCGAGATCTATTAATTTCTGAAATACGTCTATGAGTTTTAAAACATCAAGAGGATGAAGACCTATAGTAGGCTCGTCAAATATAAAGAGTGTATCGTCCTGCTCATGTCCCATTTCGGTTGCAAGCTTCAGACGCTGCGCCTCTCCGCCTGAAAGACTTGGTGTCGCCTCACCGAGAGTCAAGTAGCCGAGTCCAAGATTATCAAGTGTAGCAAGTCGGGATGCAACTGTTTTGTGAGCAGAACAAATCTCGCGAGCAACCTCTACATCATCTTCCATAAGTTCGGGAATTGATACCATATGGCCCGATGCATCCGGAATCTTTACCAACCATGCTTTCTTACTGTACCGAGAACCTCCGCACTCCGGACACGGGATATCCACATCGGGGAGGAATTGCACATCAAGGCTCACTGTTCCCGTACCATCGCAAACAGGACACCTGAGACTGCCTGTATTGTAAGAAAAATCACCGGCCTTGAAATTATGAGACTTTGCCTCTTGCGAACGTCCGAATATCTTTCGCAACTCATCGTGAATATTGGCATATGTCGCCACAGTTGACCTCACATTCGCCCCGATGGGAGTAGAATCAATAAGCTTCACATGTTTAATATCCTTCGCCTGAATCTCAACCACATGCTTCGGTAACGGTTTTTCCTCTATAAATGCCTGAAGGCCGGGAACAAGACTCTCAAGTACCATTGTTGTCTTTCCGGAACCGGAAACACCGGTCACGACTGTAAGTCGCCCCTTGGGAATACTTATGTCAAGAGGCTTGACAGTATGTATTTCCGTGGTAGTCAAATCAATACTGCCATGCCTGAACATTTCTGACGCTTCAATAATAGGTCGCACCCGATGTTCATTTTCCCCGGAAAGAAACTTGCCGATACGTGAATCTGGATTTTCCTCAATCTCCTTAACCGTTCCTTCAGCCACTATCCTTCCGCCATTTGCTCCGGCGCCCGGTCCCATCTCCACCATCCAATCTGAATCTCTCAAAATCTGAGTATCATGATCTACAAGAATGATAGAGTTGCCATCGGCAATCAAATCCTGCATCACTCCCTTCAAGCCATTGATATTAGCGGGATGGAGACCGATAGAAGGCTCATCAAGTACATATAGGATGCCTGTAGTGCGATTACGTACCACTCTTGCAAGCTGCATACGCTGACGTTCACCCGTGGAAAGAGTCGATGATGCTCGATCGAGACTCAGATATCCCAATCCGAGATCAACAAGCCTGCGCCCGGTAAGTAGAAAAGCCTCACCTATATTTATCGCCATTTGCTTCATCTCGTCAGGGAGAGTAGAGGGAATCTTTTTAACCCATTCCATGGCTTCAGAAAGAGTTTTGGAAGTAGCTTGATCCAGACCTATCCCTGCAATCCTGGGCGCGCGTGCGGCTTCCGACAGACGTGTACCGTGACAACATGGACACACCTCACTTTTCAGGAATTTCTCAACACGCTTCATCCCCTTCTCATCCGTCACCTTTGAAAGGGCATTTTCCACCGTATAGACAGCATTATAATATGTAAAGTCCAGTTCCGCTGCTGTCTGACTCTTTTTAGCCTTATACAGGATGGTTTTCTTTTCTGCCGGTCCATTGAATACAATATCCCGTTCTTTCTCTGTGAGCTGATTGAACGGAACATCCGTGCGTACTCCCATCTCCCGGCATACATCGGTCATCAGCGACCACATCAGACTGTTCCAAGGCGCGACTGCTCCTTCATCGATTGATAAAGTCTCATCAGGCACAAGCGTGGTACGATCCACTGTCATCACCACTCCTGTACCTCCACATCTCTCACACGCTCCTGAACTGTTAAAGGCAAGATCTTCTGCACCCGGTCCATAAAAATGAGTGCCGCAGTTTTCACATATAAGTTCTTTTTCAGCAGCTACATCAAGCGACGGCACATGATAATGACCGCAATTCGGACACCTATGGCTTCCAAGACGTGAAAACATAAGTCGCAAACTATTGAGCAACTCTGTGCCCGTGCCGAATGTACTTCGCACTCCCGGCACCCCCGGACGCTGATGCAACGCTACGGCTGCCGGTACATGGAGTATTTCCTCAACATCAGCTCTCGTCTCCTGCGATATACGTCGCCGCGTATATGTGGATAATGCCTCAAGATAACGGCGTGAGCCTTCTGCATAAAGCACACCCAAGGCAAGTGAGGATTTGCCCGAGCCCGAAACTCCGGCTATCCCTACAATCTTTCCGAGGGGAATATCAACATTTACATTCTTAAGGTTATGCACCTTAGCACCGCGAATTACAATCTTCTCCTTCATCATCTTATGTATCCTGCTTTAGAGATCTTCAATTTTCATAACGACAGGAAGAGCCTGCACATCTACCTTACCGCGTCGGGTAAGAGGTATATCAGTCAATTTGACGAAAAATTCCGGCACCATGAAATAGGAATAAATTGTTTTTTCATTTTATTAATTTCTGTCAGTATAATGCTACTAAAATCTTACTTGTTCACACATTCTTCAAATAGTCCATAAATATCTTACGTCAGCCACGTTTTGTGCCATAATACACAATCTTTCCAATTCATTTAATTATAATATCTTCGGGATGAACTAATATGTGGTAATAAGATTAAGGCTCCCTCCAATAAAGAATGTTAAATGCAAGGCGGTTTTTTGACTCGTCATTTCCTTTTTTATGTAGAATCAACTATAGATCTTTCCTAATATCTCTATTGTAAGGAAAAATCGTTAAATTTGCAATATAAAATCAGTATAAATGAAAGAAATCAACCCGCTCCATTCTGCTCCCTTTTCGGAATCTACTGATTCCGCTCTGATGCCTATTGAAAATCTCATTCATATTATTCGCGGTCAACAGGTGATGCTCGACAGTGATCTGGCACGACTTTATGGTGTTGAAACACGAGTGCTTAATCAAGCAGTAAAACGAAATATCGATCGGTTTCCTGAAGACTTCATGTTTCAGCTCACCAAAGAAGATGCTGGAAACTTGATGTCGCAAATTGCGACATCAAGTAAAAAGTCTCAAAATGCTATCCCGAAAGATGATATAGAAAACTTGAAATCACAAATTGTGACTTCAAGTTTAAGATTGCAAAATCCAGTCCTAAATGAGAACATCGGAGATCTTAAGCATCAAGAAACAGGTAATAACAACTGGGGTGGTACTCGCAAATTGCCATTCGTTTTTACAGAAAATGGAGTGGCGATGTTAAGTAGCGTACTACGCTCTAAAACTGCGATAGATGTAAACATCCGAATTATGCGTGCTTTCACGGCAATGAGAAGTTTCGTGATGAACAACGCCCATTTATTTAGTCGTATAGAAACTTTGGAGCATAATCATCTTTTGATGAACAGTCACTTGTCTGAAACCGACAGGAAGATTGATGAAGTGCTGACTCGTCTTGATAATGGCAATCATCAACCTTTGCATGGTATTCTTTTTGACGGTCGAATCTTTGATGCTTATGTCTTTATCTGTGATCTTATCGAAAGTGCCAGAGATAGAATAATCCTTATAGATAACTACGCGGACTATTCTTCCTTGAAGCAGCTTGACAAACGGGCTTCAGGTGTCTCCGCTGTTGTGTACACTTCTGATAAGAATAAAAGTATTAAGGATGATATAAAGCGCCATGACGCTCAATATCCGTCCATAGAAGTAAGGTATTATCAAAATGTGCATGACAGATTCCTGATAATTGATGAGTCCGTCTACCTTGTCGGGGGATCTTTCAAGGATCTGGGAAAGAAACTCGTTGGTTTCGCTAAAATGGAGTCAGTCTCTCCAAATAAGCTGATAGGTGGTATTAAGACAAAGAAATAACCGCCATCTAAAGCATCCACTATGGAGATGAGGGCTATCCTCCATGCTTTCAACTACAGTAAATATATCATCAGAAATTCATTTATCTTTTATTCTATCTGCGGCTTCTTTTTTACCGTTTTAAGCTTCTCATTCAGTCTCAAAGAAAGCTATGGTCTTTCTCTCCGCGCTCATTTGGAAATCGGCAAGTTTCCACAAAAGAAAAAAGGACGAGCCAAATCGTCTAAGAATAAGCTCCAATATGGTATAAATCTATTTTGAACACTTATCTATCGGTTTATATATAAAAATAGCTTACGAAAATATGCCCTAAATGAGTGGATAAAATACAATCAAAAGCAGTTATTTTAGTTTAATTTGCTGTCTTTCGTTTATTTTTAGTTCTATTCTTTTGACTTGTTTTTCTTTTTTCAGTGGTCAATATGGAGATAGAGATAATGGCTGGTGAAAAGAAAAATCGATAGAGACATTTCTCTTGTGCCCGACATATATTTACTTAGATGTATATATCTAAGACTGAATCAAACTTATTAGCGGAAGTCCGGTAATGGAGTGGATATCCTCGGGACTGAATCCCATGAGTTTCATCTTTCTCGCGGTTTTTCAAGTCCCAATATCTCGCCCTCGGCATGCCCCTTTTATATACCTTTCTCCATTCCTTCCTTTAAGGCGAACTTTATCTGGTTATATGTGTCGCGTGCATACTTAATTTCTGTCTCATAGTCCCTTCGTTCCTCGGGACTTAAGTTTGTCAATCTTCCGATATTAGCCACACGGCGAAAAATTTCATTTCTATTTTGAAATGCCACTGCCTGATTCTATCCCATAATTTTTTTGCTAATATACACAATAAGTAGATAATAGCCAAATTTGATTATGAAAGTAATAATTGGAAAAGCTCAGACTGCCGATCTCATAACGCGAACGCGGCTAATCTCACGATCAGCCGCGTTCGCGTGTTTTCCATAATACTTAACTAAACTAACCTAACATCATGAAACGATTTACTTTTCATCTATTATAACGCGGGAAAGGGAAAATGGTTTGTAGAGTATGAAGGAAAATTTTATTTTTTCTACTTATTCATTTTTAATAGCTACTCATTTTATTAGAGTCGTCAGATATCAATTTTCCTTAATGTAAGCTCACCTAACAATACCGCATATTCCTCTTTTTTAGTCTGAGCATCTTGCGGTCGCCACGACACAATGAAGCGGACACTTGCCCCGACGACCATATAACCCTTTCCATACCAATCCTGCAATTTTTCCTGCATTGCCCGAGAGAGTTGAGCCAGAGGAATGTTTCCATTGGCATCATATATATAATTATTCTCGTATCTCAATTTCTGCCCCGCTCTAAGTTTAAGGATATTTTCCTTTCTACTTTTAAAATAGCCTAAATTCACATCTCTATGTGAAAGATGAATTATCACTTCTGATGGAGAAGAGTAAGCTTGCTGCGATACCCGATACTCCGTTACCGGCATACGATCAAATATTGAAGAATTGGTATGTATAAACAATCTTCTTTTCGCTCGAGTAGCACCGACATAGTATGCCCTGATATCAGCATCATGAAGGAAACGCGGATTTGTAATCAACATATATACATCATCAAATTCCCTCCCTTTTGCCTTATGAATAGTTGACACAGTTACCCCTTCTTGAGAGAAGTCTGTAAAATCCTCTAAAGTGGATTCAAATACAAACTCTCTGAAGTCAGTATAATATTTCGCCTTATTTACCTGCTCGAAAGTCTCCACACAACGCTTCAGAAAAGGGAGGGAAGACGATTGCGAATATACCCTATATGTATGGTCCTTAGCTTTTTTCCACACCTCATCTGAAATCAATGGGGCATGACATTCTTTTTCTATCGTCTTAAGAAACATCCTTACCTCTGCAATATTCCAAAAAGGGAAACTGTCAGTATTTTGAATCAAATTGCATTTTACGCCCTCTTTTCTCATCAAAGCGACCAACATCAACGCTTGCTCATTGGTCTGGGTGAGGATACATGTAGAGCCGGCACTCTTATGAGACATCAGATCCTCTATGAGAGGATAATATAGTATTTCACTTAGATAATGCCGTAATGCTACACTCCCCTCCTCGTTCTTCACAGCAAGTATAGGACTTTCTTTCAATCGCTTCCCTATTTTTCCCACAAATGCGTTTGCAAATTCCACCACCTTTCTCGAGCTACGGTAATTTTCTGTCATTTCTACAAAACGCGCACCCGGTTCGCTCAAAAGTTCAGACATATATTTGGAGTCTGAATTTCGAAACTCATAGATATTTTGATCATCGTCTCCCACAGCTATCAAACGCATATCTTCGTTGAACGACATTAGAGCACGTATAAGAGCATATTCTTCCCCACTCATATCCTGAGCCTCATCCACAACCAAGACGGTCTTGGCAATACGGTTCCGCTCCACTTCTCCCTTCGTAATCATATCAGCCGCTCTCGCCACCACATCTTTGGAGCCCTCCAGACTTCCAATTCTTCCCAACAAGTCAAAACAGTAGGAATGGAAAGTCTTTATTTCCACAAAATGGGCGGCATTACCTATCAGCTCCAATAATCGTTGTTTGAATTCCGTAGCCGCCGCCCGTGAAAAAGTGAGCATAAGAAGCTGTTCATGCTTCACATCCTCCAAAAGAAGAAGAGATGCCAACTTATGGACAAGTACCCGGGTCTTTCCGCTTCCGGGACCCGCTGCCACTACAATACATCGTGAATCTTTATCAGCAATAATCTCTCTTTGCACCTCAGATAATTTACCAAAAATATGTTCATATCTTTGGGGAGTCACATTGCGCTCTATCTCTTGCAGACGATCTCCTTTGAAATATTTGCTGATGAACTCCTTATAATCCATTTGAAAATAATCATGCACATATTTTAAAGCGGCATCATAATTGCTGACCATAAGATTCGCATATTCTCCCACAATATGTATCTGCTGCATCTTCTGCTTGTAAAATTCATTAAGCATACGATAGTCATCCTTTTTATAACGCGCCCTGGCTCCCTTTACGAGACGACGGATATCCATGGCATTATAAAGCACGAGGAAACCACCTTCAAGTTTGAGAGCACCAATCTTTGCAAGATATAATAGAGCTTCCTCTACTTCTTCAAGCTGGACGTTGCTCATATCCACAATAAGTGTGCTACCGGTTTTTTTTAGATCATTAAGCAATTCAATTACAGAGAAGCGGACATCATTTTTAGCCCCTTCCGCTTCATTCTTCTCTTTTTCAGATGTCAGACCAGATAGCCATCCTATTATAAACCGGCAAATCTCCATTCTCTGCTCAAAGCGTTGAATTGCAGCACTTATATCTCCCTGGCATCTGAGCTCAATGCCATGAATACCGTCCTCTTTTTTCCGGGTATATCCTTTTATTGTAAGAAAATATAATAAAGTGCGTATATCCTTTTCAGTAGCGGTATTAAGTCCTTCTTTAATAGCATTCTCATTTAATTGCTTATAAGAAGTACGCGGATTTTCCGTCTTCATATATTCAAGTATATACCTCTCCAAACGCGCGAACTTATTCAAAAGCCTTTTCGAGCTGTTCACTCCATTCTCCGAATCGTTCAGATAAGCCGAGATATCCCTTGAATCGGCAAGAATACCTTCCTGCCGCATACGCTCTACACTTGACACCACATCCTTTTTGCTCAAGCCAAGAATGTCAGCTAAATAATCAATTCTCGACTCCGCCTCCTGATTCTTATTCTTTGCAGTGTATTTCTGAGTGATTAGTGATTTGACAATACGCATGGCACTCTCCACCTCTCCTTCTTCAAAAAGTAAGGATTCTGTGATACGCCTGCGTGCTTCCTCCAAATTCCTTACCGTGATTCCTGTGGCATATACATGCGGCACATTATTCCCCCGCTCCAGATATCCCGCTTGCTCAAGGGCAGCCAGCGCTGTGCGTACGCGCGTTTCGATATCCGATACCGAATCATCCCATCCCGCCTCTCTCGCAATTTCCAGTGCTGAGCAACAGACTCGCATCCGCTCCTTGGTAAGATCCTTGACAGCTTTCCATACCTGCTGGATCTCGCTGATACTCAGTTTTGTCTGATTAAGCAGAATAAAATGCCTGTCAAGATCTGTATCGCTATAAAGAACATAGCATCGAGCTTTAAGTCTCGGATCCCTCCCCGCTCGCCCTGCCTCCTGCACATAATTCTCCAGAGAGTCTGAGATATCGTAATGTATCACCATCCCCACATCCTTCTTATCTACTCCCATTCCAAATGCTGAGGTAGCGACAATGATACGTACATTATCTTTCATGAAAGCCTCCTGATTGGCAATTTTATCCTCCACATCCATCTTCCCATCAAAAGGGAGAGCTTTGAATCCATCGCGCGTGAGCTTCTGTGCCAATTCGCGTGTTCGCTTTACTCTTGACACATATACTATCGTAGGGACTGAAGATTCAGAAATCAATGCTCTTAGCTTGGTATATTTTGCATCTTCGCTCTCCACATGGATTACTGAGTAGTGAAGATTTTCTCTTGCTGCTGAGGAGGCGAAGAGATCAAGATCGATATCCAACGTATTTTTAAAGTAATCTCTGATATCCTGAATGACTTTCTGCTTGGCAGTGGCGGTGAAACATGACACAGGAATCGGATCACACCCCTTTTTCTTCTGATACTGACTTATAAATGTGCCTATATAGAGATAATCGACTCTGAAATCCTGCCCCCAAGCGGAGAAGCAGTGTGCTTCATCAATTACTATTCGAACTACGTGTCTTGACAATAACAGACGCTCTATAGTTTTTGAGCGAAGCATTTCAGGGGAGATATATAGCAAGGAGGCATCTCCGTCCATTACTCTCCGGATAGCCTCCGCCCTGCTTATCGGGTCTAACATACCATTGATTGTCACGGCATCCGTTATCCCTCTTTCTGCAAGATTATCCACCTGATCCTTCATCAATGACTGAAGCGGAGAGATTACCACTGTAAGACCATGAAGTGAGCGACCTTCCATAAGAGCAGGAAGCTGGAAAGTCAGGGATTTACCTCCTCCGGTCGGAAATATTGCCACAAGCGACTTATGCATCACTGCCGATTGTACTGCCTTTTCCTGTAAAGGCTCTCCGTCATACTTTCTAAACTCATCATAACCGAAAAATCGCTTTAGATTGACGTGTATATCAAGTTCGCGGTTACAGTAGTCACATCCAGACTCACATCTTGTATGCCGGAGGAGACGTATAATATTCTCTACGTTAGGAAAATTATGGAGCACCCATCCCGGTGTTATGGATCGGCTGTCTGTTGTATCTATAAGAGCGAGCGCATATGCTAACTCCACCGGATTATTGCGGACTATGTCTGATATATCGGCATTGCTACATATTTTACCTTTGTATTCAGAACACACAAGCGTCTCAATGTCAAGATCCTCATCGTGTCCCGCATTGACATAAGCAAAAAATCCCGTGAACTCATCAATGTTGGCAAGTAAAAAAGAAAATATCGCTTTTCTATCTTCTGAATATGACTCCCATCTTGATATTTCATCCATAAGAAGATCGCGGGTTTTCTCGCAATCATTGACCGGATTATTCAGCTCTTCGCTTATAAGCTTGTCATCCTTTAACAATCTATGATATGGTCGTTCAGGGAAAAGGAGTGGTGACATATACAATGTATCGACAAGCATAAACTCTCTTCTGTCGCTTCCGAAAAGATACTTTGCATCATGGTGTATAATATTATGCCCGCATAAGAAATCAACACCTTTCAGAAAATCCCTGAAACTTCGTTTATCACAGCTATGAAAGACACAACCGTCCCATTTTATAGCCCCAATATCGTGAATCTTTTTATCCTTCCACCCTATTTCAGTATCTACAAAAGCATAGCGAGCCGGGTCAAAAGCTCTTTTTCGCGGAGCTCCGGGTCGGTTATCAATTCCATTGAATCTATCTATAATTTTTTCCCAAATAGACATGGATGTAGTGGTTAGTCAAAACAACTCTTTATTATACCATACAAATTTAGATAAAAATTTTGATATCAAGTAGCTATTTTTAAATTTAGGCTCTATCTGCACCGTGAAGACGATCAATAAAGTTCTTTACCTCCCTATCCTTTCCAAATTAAAATATTATTCGTAACTTTACTCTGTACAATTTCATTATCCTCTTTTGAGAAAATTTGACTTGTCTATGAAAATACTACATACAGCAGACCTTCATTTAGGACAGATTCTTTATCAACAATATGACCGCACGGATGAACATTTGCACTTCTTCAAGCAATTGGAGAAATGGGTAAAAGAATATCAACCGGATGCGTTAGTTATATCAGGCGATATATTTGATATTCCCCACCCTTCCGCCTCCTGCTGGCGTTTCTTTACCGAAAGATTTGTGGCTTTGCGTGAGGCTGCTCCAAATATGCATATTGCCATCGTAGCCGGAAATCATGATTCCGCTGCGCGTCTCCAATCCAATAGTAAGATCTGGACGTATGCCGATACTACTGTTATCGGCACCCCTCCCCCCTCCGACTTTAAAGACCTCACGGGATGGGAGAAAAATTACATTGTAGAGCTTCCATCCGGCTACCTTATACTATTACCATGGTTTGGAGCTGACCGCACTGAAGCCGCCATTGCACTGCAACAATATGTAGCGGAAATTAATAGCGACAACCTGCCGGTAGTGATGACTGCCCACATGGCAGTGCAAGGCGCCGACCTGACAGGGCATGATGACGAGATAGGAAGACTTCGCACCATTGACATTGAAAGGCTTGGAGATGGATATGATTACCTCGCTTTAGGGCATATACATTGTCCCCAGACATTAGTCGGGAATGTGCAGAGCGACAATCAAAAGTATCTCTCCCCCATGGCAAGATATTCCGGAAGCGTATTGCATGTAAACTGTGATGAGGCATATCCACACTCAGTATCTATGGTAGAGATTGACCGGCATAAAGGGGAAATTGACATCAAGGAATTACGCATCAATCAGCTCCGACATTTTTATAATTTACCTTCTAATAAAGAATCGTTCGGCGACCAAAAGGAGATTATGAAATTTCTTGCCGATTTTCTTCACAATCAAAGTAAAAAAGATGAAGATGAGAGGAGCTGCTACATCCGCCTGCGCATTAGTTACTCTACCCCGCTCTCAGCGGATTTCAATAATCAGGTGTATCAGCTCATAGAGGAATCAGGTATAGATGTGCGTTATAATCCGAAGCACCTTTGGGTAGATATGCCGGAAGAGACGGAATCGGATAATGAGGGTGGGAATGAGGAGATAGCCGTTGAGCACCTACAGCAAATGGAGAATCCATTAGAATTCATCTATCTCACTAAAGAGCGCTACATTAACTTAAATTTTGATTTTCTCCCCGAGGCATTCCGGGAGATTGAGGATGAACTTAAAAAAATGGAGGAGGAAGAGAAATGAAGATAAAGAGACTCAATATCCGTAACATCGCTTCCATCGAGAAAGCGGACATCGATTTTGAAAATGATCTAAGAGAAGAGAATGATACATCACCTTCCTCTCTATTTCTTATCACAGGCGACACCGGAGCGGGTAAAAGTGTCATTCTTGATTGCATTTCTATGGCGCTCTATGGCACTACTCCACGTATCAAAAGCGTTGTGAACCGTACCAACAACAGCTACACATCACAAGAGGGAAATGAGATTAAGATAAACGACATAGGACAATATACCCGTCTCGGTATTTCCTCTAAAGATGATTGCTTTGCCTCTTTAGTATTCGAAGGGAATGACGGTCTTGAATACACCTCGACATTCCGTCTCGGTATCAAGCGCACCGGTAAGCTTCGTGATCCGGAATGGTCGCTTATTGCCGGTAAGGAGGAATATCCGGCTGGAAGCAAAAAGGAGGAGATCAAGCGCAGGATAGTGGAAGCTATCGGACTTACATACGACCAATTCTGTCGTATGGCTATGCTGGCACAAGGACAATTCGCCGAGTTTCTTACCGGAGGGAAGGATGAAAGGGAGAGGATACTGGAACAGCTGACCTCAACGGGACACTTCTCAAAATATGGCGAGGCTATAGAGAGAATTTTCCGAAATGTAAAGAATGAGAAGAGCGAGAAGGAGAAAATGCTTCTTGCAGAGTCTGCTCATCTCCTTAAACCTGAAGAAGAGGAGAATCTACTCGCTATCCTTATCTCGCTTAACAAGGAGGAGAATACCCTATCTAATCAAAAGAGAAATAAAGAGCATATTCTTTCCCTTATTTCTGATAGAAAGAGAACGATGGCATCCCTGCAAGCGCTCAACATACAATTTTCCAATCTCTCAGAGGAAGTCGGTAAAGAGGAAACAAAAAGAAAAATTGAAATCCTCAATCTTTGGGATCATACTGAAGAAATCCGGAAGGTATATAGTGAAAAGACCACCGCAGAACTCTCTGTTAATAATCTGATTGAGGAGCTGGGTTATCTCAACAAGCGACATGACATCCTTTATCCGATTTTAATTGAGCGTCAGGCAGTCCTTAAGAAATCGGATGTAGAATTAGGAGTAGAGAAAGCGAAATTCAGCTCCACCTCCGCCTCACATCCCCTCTTTGAGAGAGCTGAGGTTGTGCTCAATAATATTGATCAGCTTGATAAATTTCGAAACGAGGCTGCGGAAAAAGAGAAAGAGCGCAAAATTGCAGACAAAGAAATAAAGGAACTGAATGTTTCTCTTCTTGAGGCCGATAGCAAGGTAAAAAATGCATTCACCCTTCTTTCTGAAAAAAGAGAAACAATAAAGGCTAAAACAGTAGAGAGGGATTTGTTAAAACCTTTGGAGGTAAAGGAAAATTTGAAAAAGTCGGCTGCCAAGCTTCAACAAATAATTGTCTTTTCAGCTGATTTTACCAGCTATAAAGAGAAACAAGATCTTATTGCACAAATAAATCAGGAACTTCTGACTCTCTCCTCTGAATTGCAGAAGAAAAGATCTGAACTGGAGGAGATCAATCAAAATGAGAAAAATCTTAAGTGCGCATATGATGAAGCCAATGAGCGTTATCTCACCATGCACCTGAGCGTAAAGGAACATTTCACTTCTCTTCGTCGTAAATTAGCCTCCGAACATTCTGACCACTGCCCTCTTTGCGGACAAGAGATGGACTGGGAGAAGCATATCGGCACTCTTGACTTCACTACAATACTTTCACCTCTTGAGGAGGAGGTGCAAGTCAAGAAAAAGAAATGGGAAAAGACCGTAGAGGAAAGAGACAAGATGTCTGAAACTCTGCATCTTTCTTCCGGCAAAAATGAGCAAATCCGGAAGCGCCTCGCTGATGAGAATAAAGAATTGGAAACACTTCTTGAACGTATAAATAAATCAATCGAAGATACAGGAATTGGAACTACTGCTCCCTCCGGCATTTCTGATGTTTCTGAAGAAATGATTGCCGAAGCGAAGGAGACAATAAATAAAGAGATCGATAGCCTTTCTGAAATAGAGAAGAACGCAGACACTCTTCAAGAGGAAATAAACAGATTGAACCGGGAGCTCCTACCCCTACAGACTAATTATGACGAAGCGCAGAAAAATGTAAATAATATTAATAGTGCATTGCAGTTAGCCATACAGAGGAGAGAGGCGAATGATTCCCGCATTGCTGTTGTTATGGCTGAAGGTAAGAAACTCAGAGAGGAACTTAATAAAGAGATTGCACCTTATCGCTCCGACTGGAATGGTTCGAAAGAGATAGCGTCTGACCTGAAAAGGGATGCCGAGGCTTATAAAGATCTAAAAGCGAAAATAGAAAAGGGAGAAAATGAGCTGAATAAAGCATCCGAAAGTCTTGATGTCATATTATCCACTCAGAAGAGAATCAAGGATTTGTTGGATAATGATAAGCTTCTTCCTAAATACTCCGGAAAGATCCAGGAATTCCTAAATCATCAGGATGGAGAATGCACGCAACTCTCTGAATATCTTGATAAAGTTAAAGAGATGCCCCTCCCATCCCTTGGAAATGAATGGACAATACTCTTGACTAAACTCGAGGCGGCTCTCTCGCGTCTTGAAGAAACTGAAAGAGTTATCGCTGAG
The DNA here is from genome assembly GCA_014800895.1 of Bacteroidales bacterium. GTDB lineage: Bacteria > Bacteroidota > Bacteroidia > Bacteroidales > Muribaculaceae > Lepagella. The sequence goes on along the minus strand of JAAVFG010000048.1, from coordinate 10,221 downwards.
TGCAAAGTCGCTTTAGATGAATATTATCAGGAATCAGGTAAGGAGGAGAAGGATATTACAGATCTTTTACAATACCAAATCTCCATTCCGGAGCTTCGCAGTTCGATTATCAACCTCACTACTGAGTTAGAGGTTGTCAAGAGTGGTATGGAAAATTCCAAATCCGTCTTGCAACAATTTGAATCCGAACTTCTGAGAAATTGCGGGAAGTCAGACGTGAGTGACCTCCCTTCTGAAGAGTCAGTATCGGAGGAGAAGAATGAGATTGAGAGGCATCTTAAGGATATTCTTCAGAAGAAAGGTGAAATAAGCACTCGATTGGAGATGAATAAGGGTAACCGGGAGAGAGCTGACGGTTTGCGTAAGGAGCTGGATGCTATCACCGATAGATTCTTACGTTGGGAACAGATGAACAAATATTTCGGAGGGACGCGATTCCGCACATTGGTACAGTCATACATTCTTAAGCCATTGCTTCGTAACGCCAATCTTTACCTCAGCCGTATCACTGACCATTTCACCCTTACCTGCAGTGATAAGAATGAGCAACTGTCTATTCTCGTTCTTGACAGGTATAACAAGAATCAGGTGAGAAGTGCTACTGTTTTATCGGGTGGCGAACGTTTTATGATTTCTCTTTCCCTTTCGTTAGCTCTCTCGGCGATGAATAAGGCGGGTATGAATGTGGATATCCTCTTTATCGATGAAGGGTTCGGCACACTGAGTGCCGGGTCGTTAAACTCCGTAATGGAAACCCTCCATCGACTTCCCGAGATAGCCGGACAGAACGGACGGAGAGTAGGCATCATTTCCCACCGCGAGGAATTGGCGGAGCGTATCCCCGTGCAGATACAGGTCAATAAATGCGGCGAAGGAAGAAGTCGCATCAAAGTGGTGAGACAGGGGTAAAAGGTTAGTTCTTATCATGAAACAAACCGCCCAAAGGTCTAAGCCTTTGGGCGGTTAATAATCATTATTAGATTCTTTCTTTACTCTTTCTTAGCCGGCTTAGCCGGCGCGCCATCCACTTCAAAGACAAAACTGCGATGTTTCAGGATAGCAAGGAGGAAGACCGCAGCAAGGAAGATTCCATTAAATATGAAGGAGAAATTGGGGTTGCTCTGACCGTTCATTACCTTCTCCGCTCCCTCAATTATGAAAGGCACTGATGAGATGCCTATATAATTACATGTAAGAAGATATGAGAAATAGGCGGTAGACTTGGCGGGGGTCGGAGCTATCGCCGAAGTCTTATCATAGATCACCGGCTGAATCGTACCATATCCCAATCCCATTATAAGCACGCCGAGGATAAAACTCCAGTAATAATGAAGCATGCCGATCATCAGCAAGCCTATCACACAGAATGCCAATGCTACATGTACTGTATATTTCTTGAAGAGGGATATAATCTCCGTAAGTAAAAAACCTGAGATAGTACATGCGAGGAAATACATTGCCGTAGCCACACCTACCTCCCCGGTAGATAGATGGTAATGTCCCATCGTGAAGGGGAGATAGTAGCTCACCACCTCCGTGCCATATGTGATGGCAAAATATAATGCCATTATGCCGAAGAGAAGTCCGATCAGTTTCTTTTTGGGAAGTACATTCTTTTTAACTTTCGCGCCCTTTGAGTTGGACTCAGCGCTCGCTGATTCCTCCGTCAGTTCGCCATCCGGTTTGTAGGTCACCCCCGGATTAAGAATAGAATGTTTGCGGAGATAACCGTCAGTCATAAACGGAATGAGGGCAAGCGGAATAATCGGCACAAGATATACTATAAAAGAAAGATGCCAGTTTATCGCTGCCATCCAGCCCACGAAGAGCGTCGCGAATATCACGGAGAAATTTGAGAGAGACGACTTCATTCCCAACTGTTTGGTCCTCGCTTTTCCACTGAAATACTGTGAGATGAGTGAAGCCGCCAAGGGTATCACAAGACCACACCCTACCCCTAACAGACAGCTAAGCAGGATAAGCTCAAGCATAGAGTCAGCGAAGAAATAAAGCACGCCGGTCAGTGCAAAAAGTCCGAGTCCCAAGGCGAGCACCTTTATCTGATTTTTAGGAGTGCATATCTTTCCGGAACAAAGGATAAAAGGAATGGTGACAAGATTAGGGAGAACAGTGAGCAACTGTATCTCCAGCTCCGTGACATGTTTGAAAACGTGGTCGAGCTTATCCATTATCGGAGATATAGCAAGCCCGGGCAAATTAACAGTCAGCGATATGGACAATATGGCTATCAGAGATATCAAGGGAACTTTCCCATAGCCGGAATCAACATATTTCATAAGCAGAATACTTTTCTTATTAAAATGCTTATACCCTTAAATTTGTTTGAATTCCCCTATGTATATTACCCCTATATATATTAGCCCTATATATAATATCATGAGCCGTGTATGAATTCCAAATCCATACACGGCTCATAATATTTTAGTATTAACAAAGTGGAAGTAGCCTTAATCAGGCTTTCATCTCTTTGAGCGCTTTTGCAAGTTGATCAGGACACGAAGTGCCTTTCCCTTTGCAATCTATCCCTGCGAGACGGGAGATTACCTCCTCTATCGTCATTCCCTTTACAAGAGCTCCTATGCCTTGAAGATTTCCATTACAACCTCCTAAAAAGCGGACATCTTCTATTATCTCTCTTCCATCCTCCTCACGGGTGAGAATTTCTATCTCACGCGAACAGGTTCCCTTTGTCTGATAAGTATATTTCATGATAAGTAATGATTATTTCAGTGAATCTTTCCTATGCGGATCATTAACTTTTGTCTTTGAGCTATCCTTCACTTTTACAGCCTCTTTTGTCTTGATGCTATCTTTAGGCTGTTCTTTCACTTTATCAAGCCAATACACCTTTTTCAGCTCATGATCTATAAGAGTGTCCGGGATATTCTCCGATGATGACTTCGGAGTAGTTATCTTTCTTCTCTTCAGATCCTTTCTCTTCATACGATGATACAAGCGCGGACCGCCGGAAACGTCAGAGAAGAGCTCTATCACATACTCGGAGCTGTCAGCCATAGCCTTGGCGGAATTAGTGTCAAAGAGATAGGATACAGTTCCGACCGTTCCCTCCACCTTACGTTTTCCTCTTAGCACCTTATCGGGATTACGGCGAAGATCCCCGCCGTTATTATATACAAGCAGGCGATACTCCCCCTCTGTCAGCGAACCCTTCCTGATAGCCTCAGATGCTACCGAATCCGCATCTATACGGTAAACCGTACCCTCCGCGATATCTTCCATTACCCATTCGGGCACCCAGCCGGATCGCAGATGAGAAGGAAGAGATTCTTTCTCGCGTTTTATCAGGCTGTCTTTCAGCGTCCGCTCACGCGAGGAGACATAATTGACCTCATAGACTGTGCCGTCTATCCAAAGATACTGACCATCCTTGACGGTCCAGCCTCTCCATCCCTCCTCATTCCAGTCCTTATTGCCGGAATTCGAGATCACCTTCCGCAAGGAGTCATCTACAAGAACGGGATAGTAGGCTTTCATCTCCTCCTCATCCTGAATGTCTTTGAGTGGATAAGGTCGCTCGAGAGGATATGCCACATGAGAGGAGAAGCTGACACTGTCATCGCTGGAAACAGCTTTTACAATATCACTCACATCCACCGGGAGAGAGTCGGTCCGGGCTATCTCGGGGGCAGACGAGGATTCTCCCTTTCCTGATCTGCCGCAAGATATGAGAAAAGCACCGGAGGTGAGTAAACTTATGATTATTAAATTGAAGCTACGCATACTGTGTTGGAAACCGGAAATTTAAAGTCTTCATTTATGTTCAGGTTTTCCGCCAGACCGGCAGAAGCGATCCGGAAGGGATGAGCTATAGCACCTAACATCAGGCGAACAGGTGAAAACATTGAAGCCCAAAGGGTATTTTCATCTTCTCCACTCTTATAATTATTGGATGCCATTACTTCATTTCGCTCACTTGAGGAGTCTGTCTTAATCAGCTCCTCCTCTACCATCTCCGCTTCACCATCCTTTACGAATAGAGCCTCAAATTCCTCTATTCTTCTATTTTTAAGTCCGGTGAGCACTTTACCGCGATAACGGCAATGAGCGAGATAGTTTTCCTTAATGTTACGGTCGCCGCTCTTGAGCTTGCGAGCCACAACCGATTTAGCGGCTGCGCCCGGCCCGATGTTATAAGCGAGCACACCAAGAAGAAGGGAATCTTTACCAAACTCCCTGAACGCGGCGCAATTTTTCAAAAGATCTTTTCGAAGCAATGCGTCAGCCTGCTTTTCGGAAAGCTGCTGACCTCGTTTGAATCCCTCCCCGGCTATCACCTTATGGCCATAACCGACAAGAGGCCAATGACGGGCAGAATGAAGCGTCTCGTATTTTTTGATAATACGAACCGCCTGCTCGAAATCGGATACCTTCTCAATTTTACCAACGGTCTGATGAGATGCGTTTGCCCTGCCGGGAAGGCGCGTGGCAAAGGGAATCAACACCGTAAGCAAAATCAATAATGCTGTTGATAATTTCTTCATCACTTATAAATTTTAGCCGCTCATAGGGAAAAAACATAAACCATATAATTAAAATTTAGACCAGTACAATCATTCTTACCTCCCTCCGACCTCTGTCAGTGGGCGTCCCTATGGCGAGCAAGCCGACATCTCCGTCTCACTATGCTCCCGCCGACTCTCACAATCATCGTAGCATACGGAGTGCCTTCTTATATATTGACAGTCTCTTCCCTATAACCTGGGAAAATAACCGTACAATTCTAAAACATCGCTGATATGCAATTTGTTACAATTCAAATTACATTTTTTTCGAATGTTTGTTGCTTTCTCAAAATTTTTTACTTAATTTTGAAAGCATTGTAGTTTATTAAAAAACTATCATGTATATTTAACGTTCTTTAATCCGTTATTATTATATCTCCTTAAAAAATTTCTCTCTTTTCAAAAAAACAGCAACGATATGGCGACGAATTATGATGGCATAATCAGCGAAAGAGCGGAAAAGGTGTTCCGCGCAATGGCTCCACGAGTTTCTGAGATTGACCTTCACAGAATTAAGGATGCTTTTGAGCTTGCCCGCGAGGCTCATGCTCCCCAGAAGAGAAAGACAGGGGAGCCTTATATCCTCCATCCTATCGCTGTCGCCTACATCTGCGCAAAGGAGCTTAATCTCGATGCAAATTCCGTTATAGCGGCTTTCCTCCATGATGTGGTAGAAGACACTCCTTATACTATTGAGGATATCAAGCAGCGTTTCGGAGATGACGTGGCTTTTCTCGTCCGGGTTGTCACTAAGCAGAAAAAGGATAAGTATACGGTGTCGAAGCAGGTGGATAATTATCGACAGATGCTTAACTCCGTGCAGTATGACATCCGCGCTCTTCTTGTTAAATTAGCTGACCGTCTGCATAATATGCGCACTCTCTCCTCCATGCGCCCTGACAAGCAGATGAAGATTGCCGGAGAGACAGATTATTTCTATGCCCCGCTTGCCAATCGTCTCGGGCTTTATCATGTGAAGACCGAACTGGAAAACCTTTCCTTCCGCTTCCGTTGTCCGCATGAGTATGCCGAATTGGATTCGCGTATTTCCATGGACCGCAATCAAAACCGTGAGAAACTGGATAAATTCACGGGCGAGATACGCAAGATTCTGGATGAGCATGGCATTAATGCCACTGTTTCCGTTGATTACCGCCGACCATATTCCCTTTACCGAAAGATGCAGAAGCATGGTGATGATTACAATCATCTCAAATATCGTCACTTTATAGAGATTGTGTTTCCCAACCCTACAGATGGCACTACCGAGAAGGAGATGGTGCTTCGTATCTATGCTTTGCTTACTGATAGATTCAAGGAGAAACCCGGTGGAATTTCCAATTATATCGATTCCCCTAAAGAGAATGGCTATCAGAGCTTTCATCTCAAACTGATGGCTGACTTCGGTAAATGGCAGGAAGTACATATCCTCAGCGAGCGTATGGCGCATGATTCGCGCGTCGGTTGTATGGCGGGCGACAGTGCTGAGGGCACTGTAAAGAAATGGATCGATAAATTCCGAAACGTTTTGCGTGATCTGGCTCAACAAGGTCAGAGCGGCACAAATTTCATCGAGAATGTGGTCACTTCATTCTATAATGATGATATCATGACCTTCACTCCCAATGGTAAACCGATTGTCCTCCCGCAGAAATCCACTGTCCTTGATTTTGCTTTTGAAGTGCATACTCATTTAGGTCTGCATGCGCAATATGCACGAATCAACAATCAGCTGGCTTCAATCAAGACTCGACTGCATCGCGGCGATGTTGTGACCGTTTTTGAATCCCCCTCTTCTCATCCTGAACCCGACTGGCTCAACTATGCAGTAACTTATAAGGCGCGTAAGAATATCAATCAGTGGCTTGCCTCGCAACCGAAGGATGAATTCAAACACTGCGACATCTGCCATCCTATTCCGGGAGAGGAAGTGATTGGTTTCCGTGGACCGGATGGAGAGATCACTCTTCATAAGCGTAATTGTCATGAGGCGATTCGACTTGCTTCCCAGCAAGGTGACAGTATCGTTTCCGTTGACTATAAGGAGACCTCCAAGCTGTATCCTGTGACTGTTGAGATCCGTGCGGTCGACCGCTATCATCTCTTCATAGATATCGTTGACTGCGTTTCCAACACCTGCAATCTTTCCATTGACTCTATCCATACTGACACAGTGGATTCAATCGTGACCTGCCGCATCTCCTTCGGAGTGCATTCCTACGATGAGTTGCAAAGAATTATCACCCATATAACAGCCATTCCAGGCGTGGATGAAGTGAAGAGATACACGAATTAGCCTTAGACTCCATCCACTAAAAATAACCTAAAATTACTCTCTCCGTGCATTAAGAAATTTTAGTGGATGTAGCCTTATTCCATAAGAAATTCACGCAAAGAGATAGTCTCGATACCATTTTGGGTATTGGGAAAAGAGTCTCGCAGGGTGACAATGGTTTTTCGGTAATTATCGGGAATATCAGCGAGATTTCCGAATTCCCTTTGTGCAGTGGCGGGATCATTTACGTTTAATGCTACTTGAATATACCTTTGCTCCCCATCCCTGCGAGCCACAAAATCTATCTCTCGGTCTTTGCTCATCACACCGACTTTTACCTCGTATCCTTTATATACAAGTTGGTTATAGACAGCATTTTCCAACACCTTTCCCAAATCCATAGGTCGAAAACCTACAATATTATTACGCATTCCCAAATCCTCGAAATAATACTTCTCTCCAAATTCAAAATATCTCTTCCCTTCAATATCCCAGCGCTTTACCTTGTTTACAATATATGCCTCACATACATAATCAGCATAAGTCTGCACTCCCGTTACAGTACTGCTGACACGCTGTGATTTCAGATAATCAGCTATCCGTTTTGCAGTAAAAAGTTGTCCTACATTATCTGCGAGAAACATCATCATGCGTTGTAAGAAATCATTATTTCGTACCGAGTGCCGGCTCACGATATCCCTATATACCAATGCATCTATTATTCCGGAAAGATACTCATTCCATGTGGAGCGCGCAGGCAGATTCATTAGATAAGGCATTCCGCCATATTGCAGATAAATATCTACTGACTCATCCGAGTCACTCAGATTATGAAATTCCAGAAATTCGATATACGACAATGGATGAACCCTGATTTCTATACTTCTTCCGGCGAGCCTTGACGCTATTTCGGATGACAACATTGCAGAGTTGCTGCCTGTGACGTATATATCATTATCTGCTGAAAGATTCAATGAACGAAGCACTTTATCAAAGTCTTCTATTTCCTGAATCTCATCTATAAAGATATAGTTCTTTTTTCCTTTGCAAAGTTGTGACGACACAGCCTCGAAAAGCGCTGGAGCATCTTTAATATGCGAAAATGCAAAATCCTCAAGATTTATAGTTACAAAATTTGCATTATCGCAAGTTTTACGCAACTCACTTTCTACAGATTGGAGTATATAGCTTTTGCCTACTCTCCGTTGGCCGGTGAGCAGCTTAATCATCCCTTTGTTTACGTAAGGCATTATCTTGTTCAGATAATGTGGTCGAAGTATATTTTTCGTAGTTTCCATTATATCCTAAACTTTTATCAAATATACAAAAAGTTTCCGGTATATCCTAAACTTTTACAAAAATCAACAAAAGTTTCCGGTATACCGGAAACTTTATATTAAATCCTCCTATGGACTACTCAAATTTTAAGAAAGGAGTTTGAATTAGAAGACCATTCGTTTTATGGATCGCTCCTTTAGTTTTTCTTCAGGAATCTTTCGTATACGGCAAGGTTGCAACCGATGAAATTACCTAATACGGTTCCAAGCCATGAATAAAGCATGCCGGTGGCAGGAGCAAAGGTGTAATAAGCGATATCGGCGATGCAATGCGGGAAACCGGAGATAACGAATGTCGGTATACCTAATAATAATGGTATCCATTTACCCTCTTTGGCAAAGCGGACCGACACTGACATAATAAATCCGCAACCAACAGCAGGAAGTATATTACCGATAAATCCTCGAGCCACACGTACATCCACACACCCGGCGGCTGCCTCCCCGAGATTCATATCCATACCCATCTGCGCAGCAAGCCATGTGCCGAAAATATTGCAAATGAGCATAGGGAGAAGTTGAAAGAACTGCTTTCTATCCATAAAGAATCCTGCCTTTCCGGTGAAAAGCGGCCACTGCGAATATATCACCGCTGACAGACCGAATGCAAACAGCGCCGCTCCTATCACGCTTCCACCCTTCAGGTAGCAGATAGCCGCGATACCGATTGAAAAACCGGCTAAGATAGAGTTAATATAGAATCTCATGTGTCGTTTGTATTATGGAATCAACTTTGGATTACTTGTTATAAAGTATGCAAAAATAAACATTTTTTATCTAATACTACAGTTTTTACTAAATTTTTATGTTATAAAACATATAAATGTTAATTTTATGCACTTCTATTAAACTAATTATCATTCAAGCCGTCTTTAAGTTGTAATCATTAAGAAAATAATAATAAAAAGATACAACTATGAAGAAAACAATTCTTGGAATCTCATTCCTCATGATGGCTGCCTTTGCCGGAAACGCGGTTGCTCAGAACGCGCCTCAGACTGACAGCCAGAATGCTTGCAAAACCGAAAAATGCGATAAGAAAGCCGACTGCAAGAAGGATGATTGTAAAAAATCAGACTGCAAGTCAAAGAAATGCGACAAACGAGAAGTAAAAGCTTGCAAAGGCGACAGCTGCAAGCAGAGCAGAATGGCGGTATTGTTTGAAGGACTTAACCTTACCGACCAGCAGAAGGCTCAGGTTGCAGATCTTCAGAAAGCAATGATGGAGTCTCGATCTCAGATGGCAGAAAAGATGAAGGCTGAGGCTAAGGCTCAGAAATGTGATTCATCCTGCAATAAGAAGGAATTGAAAAAAGAGATGATGGCGGAGAGAAAGAATGGCATTAAGGAACTCCGCACTAAATATCTCGCCGACCTCAAGAATATCCTTACTCCCTCTCAGTATGAGCAATTCCTCACAAACTACTTTGTTAACGTCCAGCCTTCAGGTCATCAGGGCATGAAAGGCCGTATCGCCGGTGCGGAGCGTCGTTTTGATAAAGATGCGAAAGATTTCAAGAAAGATATGCGCAGAGATGGAAAAGAGATATCTCGTGATGCCAAGAAATTTGACAAAGATGCAAAAAAGGATATGAAGAGAGCCGAGAAGAAGATGGAAAGAAAAGCTGACAAAAAATAATTTCCCTCTTTTAATATATAGAATAAAGAAATTTTTGATTAAAGGAGATGGTTTCTTTCAGAAGCCGTCTCTTTTCTTATTAAGGCTCTCGATAGTCGGTGCCGTACAGTAAATTATTCAGACAATAGAACAGGAGAAATTATAGCATATTATTTTGACAGCAGAACAGGAAGATCCGGATGGTAGCCGCGGAGCGGCGAGTCCTTGTTTAGCCCCCGGTAAGGGCAAAGCCTGCAGCCGGGGGATAAGTCAAGATGAGACTACTCGGCGGCGGAGCCGTCGGTCTTCCAACATTCAGAGGAAGGATTCAGTGGCGTACTGGGGGCGGGAGCCTCCCGGCTTCCGCTAAATTTTTACGGGCTCGATGCCCGTAAAAATTTAAATGAAATTAATTAACAGCGGGGCTGTGTCAGTGATCGACACAGC
>JAAVFG010000047.1 GCA_014800895.1 Bacteroidales bacterium | reverse complement strand
GAACATAGCATAAGGGCTCCACCTCTTCCCATTCCGAACAGAGAAGTTAAACCTTATCACGCCGATGGTACTGCGAAAGCGGGAGAGTAGGTAATCGCCGCCTTTAAGAGGTTTGAGAGCAATCTCAGGCCTCTTTTAATTTACAGAGAAATTAAACCTTATCACGCCGATGACCGTGTTTGATCCGGCGAAAGCGGGAGAGTAGGTAATCGCCGCCTTTAAGAGAGTTGATTCGCAAGAGTCAACTCTTTTTTTATCATCTACTCGTTCTTATCCTCAACTCGTTCTTTATCCTCCACTCGTTTTTGTAGGGACGTACCCAAGGTGCGTCCGTTAAATTCCGGTGATTGAAAATTGTTTGCGGACGCACCTGTGGTACGTCCCTACATTTTGTTGTTGAACAGAGAAGTTTAACCTTATCACGCCGATGGTACTGCGTTTTTTTATTTACGCACCGGAGGCGCGTAACACATGCGCAGACTCCGATAGCTTCTTAGAGACGCACTCGGTTATCCTTAGAGGCACAGACTCCGATCTATCCTTAAATGGGCGTTTCCTTAGAGGGCAGACTTAAAGGGCTTCAATTCCAATATATCCTTAGAGGAGAAGATTAGAGGATAATATACTATTTCGCGTTCAGTCTGCTCTTCTTGATGTTAGTAAAAATAATTAAAGCGCGTCATCTCATGCGAGATGACGCGCTTCATTTAATTTCAAGATAATCTTAGAAGATTACTTTGCGGGCTTTTCCATTTATTACCTGTATATATATTTCTCCTTTTGAGGGAGAAGCAATCTTTTGTCCCTGCAAGTTGAAGTAAACGGGATGTAAGTCATCTACCGGGATTTCATTAACTCCAGAAGAAATTGTGGAACGCAGAGCTATGGTCTTGTCTTTCCAATTCACCTCAACATCATAAGTGCCCGGCATTACTTTATATGCCTTTGCTTCTGCCGGATTTGCACTCGGTTTAAGAGTCTCTGTTTTACCATCCGGAATAATCTCTGTATCCTCCTCCGGTGCGAATCTGTTGCCGGAAACATTCAGGTTATCCCAAGAATCTTGTAAGGATTTCGCAAATGAGAAATATGCGTATGGATCAGTAGCTTTAGCGGCAGGTGTGGGAAGAATAAAATCAACAGTGGCAAAGAAAGTATCGTCATTTTTCTTTTCCATTTCCACCCCTGTGTCATAGTTCCAATCATTACCATTCGCATGGCCTAAAATGTAGAAATGAGGCGGAGCCGGATCATCGTCGATATCTATGCCCTCTCCAATGAAGAGAGTCATATTATCAAAGTCAACGGTGAAAGTGTATGTTCCCGGGAGAATCTTCCAGGATTTTACTTCGGCAGCATCTACCGCTTTTGTAAACTTCTGAATCCGGTAGGTAGAGTTGTCGGTTGCAATGGTACCTTCTTCATTTGTTCCAAAGCGATTGGCGGTCTGGTTAAGAGGAGCCCAATCAGCTGCCAGAGCGTCACAGAAATTAAAGAAACAGTATGTTTCTTCCTTATCCGGGGTTAATGAAGCTGTAATAGAAAACTTATTACCTGCCTTGGTCATCTCCGGAGAAGCTGAGGTGCTCCAATTGTTACCCTCTATATTTCCCATTAGGTAAAGATGGTCAGGAGTTTCGGAAGGAGTTGGTACAGGAGTTGGTACAGGATCGGGGTTTGTGCTATTTACTTTGGTCCATACGCAATAATCTTTCCCTGCCGCTTTTATATCACTATCGGCATAACCGGAGGGAGAAACCATTGCTCCGCCCACTTTTATTACCACCTTGCCTTTTGAACCGGAGACTTCCGCCATATAACAGTCGCGAGATGAACGAAGCACTTTTACTTCCGACTGATTGTGGATGCCCGCCTGGTTGCGGATTTTGATGAGTCGCTGTATCTCGCTCTTGTATTGCTGATAATGGGGGAGGAATACACATGGCGTACCCGGACTCATCAACATAAAGGCATTGGCTGCTATAACATTTCCGGTGAATTTAGAACCGTCGCGGTATGTGTCATGGTTGTCCACGAAGGTGACGGAATAACGATTATAGCCGTAATGTATCATACCCGCCGGCTGATCTGTAGTGCCATTAGCTTTCCAGACAAGTTTGGTCAGATCTCCGGAGGTAAACGCCTCGTTCATCGCATACTTGCAAGGGAAGTCAAATGCAGCGGATGTCTTACCTGTTGCTTCAATCCATCCCTTCACGGCATCATAATTGCTATCCCAGTATTCACCGACTGAATATTCAACGTTGGCATATCGGTTATAGATACCATTATACTTACCATCATATCCTTTCACCATGTCATAGCGCATACCGACATAGCCATACTTGTCAATCAGGCATTTCACATAATTCTTGCAGTTATTCTGCACGTTGGCATTTGTATGGTCGAGATCCCGGCAACCGTCAAAGTTATCGCCGGTATCAGGATTGCCGGTCGGTTTCGGCTGTCCCGGAGAAAAAGCCATCTCATCATTACTACAGATACCGTCCAGCCCAATCTGCCAGGTCTGTCCATTCCATTCCTCAACAGGAAAGTCATACCAGCCTTTCACTCCATTACGATGATTGATAACGCAGTCTGCAATAAAGCCCGTACCCTTTGCCTTGAAAGTAGAGATCATGGAAAGGAGCTCTTTTTCTGTGCCGAACGCAGAGTTATGGTTTGTAAACCAATACTGAGGCATATATCCCATCCAGTCACATTTACCGGAGTTTGGAATCCATATCAGTTTAAAATATTGGGAAAGTTCATCAGCTTGCGCTTCAAGATTTTTCCAGGCGGTGTCTTCATAAGAATCCCAATAGAATCCCTGAAGCATCACTCCCTCATAATTGGCAGGCCATCCTATAGCCGACGCCGATGGAGCAATCCCTGCTATTAATCCTCCCGCCAAGGCGAAGGAAATAGCCTTTGCATAAAGTTTTTTCATGTAGTCTAAGAGGTTAAGCTATTTAAGCATTAATATTCATGGAGAAGAGAAAAGTAAGTATTCAAATTTAAACGATAGAAAGTGTTTATTTTATCTTCATACTATCTGCGGCTTCTTTTTTGAATATTTTGGCTTGTCGTTCAGTTGCATAGCTCACTATGCTCCTTCACTCCGCGCCAAAATCTTCTAAAAAATAAGCTCGCATATAGTATAAATTAATTTTGAACACTTACTTTGCAAATTTAATCAATTATAAATGGCTTTGCAACTTTCTTTTTATCATTTATAATGATAAGATTTAATTATTTTCCACGTTTCCCTAATATACCATTAATTCATATATTTTGAAATCAATTTTATTCCTCATATTATCTCTCTTCTCTACTTTCTCACTTATTGCAGCAAATGTCACAATAAGTGGAAAGGTAATAGATGGCGAAGATAAACCGATAGAATTTGCTACCGTTAGAATAGCCGGCAGCGCTATCGGGACATCAACCGACCTGCAGGGTTTCTATACGCTTTCATTGTCAGAAAGAGATACCATACCTATCATATTCAGTTGTATAGGTTTCAGAACTGTTGAGAAGAAACTGATACACGCCAAAGGAGATATCACCCTTAATGTAAGACTGTATACAAATGAAACGGAATTGAAGGAGCTTGAGGTGCTCGGTTTCAGGAATACTGTCAATGGCATGCAGACCTTTGATAAGGATGCATTCAAGACCTCACCTGACGTATCCGGAGGAAGTGTGGAAGCACTGCTAACAACAATGCCCGGAGTAAATTCATCAAATGAGATGAGTTCTCAATACTCAGTGCGTGGTGGTACATTCGATGAGAATTCGGTATACATAAATAATGTAGAAGTCTATCGACCGCAGTTAGTAAGATCAGGTCAGCAGGAAGGACTATCGATCATTAATCCGGATATGGTCGGAAATCTTCGCTTCTCAGCAGGAGGTTACCCGGCACGCTATGGGGATAAAATGTCATCCGCTCTTGACATCACATACCGTGAGCCGGAAGCATTCGAGGGAGCAGTGGCTCTATCGCTGATGGGCGCATCCTTAACTCTCGGTCAGAATTCAGGCAAATTCTCGCAACTTCATGGTGTAAGATATAAAAAGAGTAATTCCCTTCTTTCAAGTATGGAGACTAAGGGGGAATATGATCCGTCATTTTTTGACTATCAGACCAACATAGTATGGAAACCAAGTAACAAATTCAGTGTTAATTTCCTTGGAAATATCGCATTGAATACATATAATTTCAAACCTACAGACCGAGAAACTTCCTTCGGTACAACCTCCGATGTGAAACATTTCAAGGTTTACTTCGATGGAGAAGAGAAGGATAAATTTGAAACTTATTTGGGTGCGATACAGTTGACGTATCGCCATAATAAAGCCACATCTTTCTCATTTAACGCCGCGGCTTTCCTTACCAATGAATTGGTGACTTATGATATATCCGGTGAATATTGGCTGAATCAGGCAGGCACAGGAGGAGAAGAGGGGATAGGTGGAGAATTGGGTGTCGGAAAATATATGGAACACGCCAGAGACCGTCTAAAGGCCTCTGTGATACAATTAGGTCTGAAAGGGACGACCCGTTATAAAATAAATAATTTCACATACGGGATTAATTATAGCCGAGAGAATTTTCGCGACAGGACAAAGGAGTGGGAATGGCGCGACTCAGCAGGTTATTCCTTACCGACTCTTCCTGAAGGGGTGCATCTCGTATATAATCTCTCTTCACGCCATGATCTCTCCACCAACCGTATGGCGGCTTATATAGAGGATGCCATGCATTTTGAGAACAGTGCCTTCTTTATGTCGCTCAATGCCGGCTTGCGAGTATCATATTGGGACTTCAATAAGGAATTATTAGTTTCACCGCGAGTAAATTTCAGCTTCTCCCCGATCAATTATAATAACTGGAATTATCGGGCGGCTGTCGGAATGTATTATCAGTCTCCTTTCTATAAGGAATTCCGTCAACCGGTTTATGACGAATTGGGGAATGTATCCATACTGCTAAACTCCGATATAAAATCGCCGAGAAGTATTCAATTTGTATTAGGGACTGATTATACATTCAGGGCGATGAACCGACCCTTTAAGATCACAGCTGAGGCATATTATAAGAACATGAATAACCTTATCTCTTATGAATATGACAATCTGAAGATCAATTATTCGGGATTAAATGACTCAGACGGCTACGCTATGGGACTGGATCTTAAATTATTCGGGCAGTTTGTCGAGGGATCCGATTCATGGCTGTCTTTCTCTCTGATGAAGACACAGCAGAATCTGAACGGTCATAAAGTCCCTATGCCAAGCGACCAGCGATATTCACTCTCGCTCTTTTTTACCGACTACTTTCCAAAATTCCCTAAATTGAAATTCGCGTTAAAGGGGATATTTGCAGATGGCTTGACAATGACTCCACCCCATACTTCCCGCGCCGTATCATATTTCCGCGCGCCTTCATATAAGCGAGTGGATGTGGGTGTAAGTTATCAGCTGGTAGGAGCCCCATCGGATAAGCCGAGAAAAGATAATTTCTGGAAGAATTTCAAGAGTATAGTAATAGCGTTTGACTGCTTCAACCTATTCGATATTAATAATGTCAGCAGTTATTATTGGGTGACGGATGTAAACCGTCTGCAATATGCAGTGCCGAATTATCTTACCTCCCGGCAATTCAATCTGAAATTATCGGTGGAATTTTAATGTCGAAATTCAGCTCATAAATAGAGTTGGAGCCTTCGATATGTCATATATCCAATAAATTTAATAAAGAAGCCGGCTATGTGCAGATTTTTTTGTAAATTCGCAATATAAAATCAGACAATTATGGCACAAAAACCGAGCATACCAAAGGGCACGCGTGATTTCTCGCCAATAGAGATGGCACGCAGGAATTATATATTTGATACTATTAAAGGTGCATTCCGTCTCTTTGGATTCAAGCAGATAGAAACTCCGGCAATGGAGAACCTCTCCACACTGATGGGAAAATATGGAGAAGAGGGGGATAAATTGCTTTTCAAGATTCTCAATTCAGGAGATTTCCTAAAGTCATGCAGCGATGAAGAATTGACCGGACGCAATCTTCCCAAGCTCACCAACAAGCTATGTGAGAAAGGGCTGAGATATGACCTTACGGTTCCTTTTGCCCGATTTGTGGTGCAGCATCGCGCGGAACTTCAGTTGCCATTCAAGAGATTCCAGATTCAGCCCGTATGGCGCGCCGATCGTCCTCAGAAAGGAAGATATAGAGAGTTTTATCAGTGTGATGCAGATATGGTAGGAAGCGACTCATTGAATAATGAGATAGAACTTCTCTCCCTTATAGACCTTGTCTTTAAAAGACTCGGTATCAATGTAACGATTAAGCTCAACAACCGTAAGATTCTCGCCGGTATTGCCGAAGTCATAGGGGAGGCAGATAGAATTGTAGACATCACAGTTGCAATCGATAAGATAGACAAAATCGGAATTGAGAATGTCAACGCCGAGCTTCGTGAGAAAGGTCTTTCGGAGAAATCTATAGAGACTCTGCGTCCGCTTCTCACACTTTCAGGAAGCAATGAGGAGAAAGTAGAACAGCTGAAAGCTATGCTCGGTTCGTCAGAAACCGGTATGAAAGGTGTGGAAGAATTGGAGACCGTCCTTAATGGTTTTGATGATTTAGGTCATCTATGTAAGGCAGAGGTAGATGTAAGTCTTGCACGAGGTCTTAATTATTACACCGGAATAATCATCGAGGTAAAGGCAAATGATGTAGAGATAGGTTCCATCTCAGGTGGAGGACGATATGATAACCTCACGGGAGTGTTCGGGATGGCAGGGCTATCGGGAGTAGGAGTATCATTCGGAGCAGATCGAATTTACGATGTGATGAACACACTTAATCTCTACCCGGACAGTGTGGCTCAATCCGTAAAAGTGATCTTCACAAACTTCGGAGATAAAGAGGCTCTGCAGTCGATGAAATACATCAAGACTCTTCGTGAAGCCGGTATTCCCGCCGAACTCTATCCGGATCAGGCGAAGATGAAGAAGCAGATGTCCTATGCAGATGCTGAGAAGATACCCTTTGTGGCTATCGTTGGAGAATCGGAATTAGCCGAGAATACCATCATGCTCAAGAATATGAGCGAAGGCACTCAGGAGAAGGTCACTATCGAGGAGATGGTGAAGATATTAGGATAAATGACTGTTCCCTGTCATCTTGACTGATGACAGGGAACAGCTGATTTTTTATATACAAAAAGACTATGAAAGACTTAATTTCAAAAAAGGATTTTCTGGCTTGGCAGCCAAATTATCCGACCATTACAGAAACCGATCCTTACTATTGGGAGCTTGCAAACCGACTCGCTTCAATAGGGGAGGAGTCTGCAATGGGTAAGAAAGTTCCGGCGTCATTAATAAAGAGAGTTGCGCTGACTCTCACAGGCTATATCCAGGATGTGATCTCAGACAGCGGAATCTGGCGCTCCTTTGTGGAGGCAAACCGTAAACTTTATGGTTGGTCAGTACCTTTTCATGAGTTGCCGGAAAATTATGTAGACTACGAGCTGAACAGGGAGGATGTGCGATTTCTCTGCTGGTATGCGATTGCGATGAGTTATGAGGATATGCGCGACCTTTATCCTCATGATAAAGAGCTTCTCGAGATGGCAGATACTCTCTTCGATCATCTCGAGTCAGTATATGAGGATGCGCCTCAGCCCGAAACTTACAATATCTCTCGCGGACTTGATTTCAACGATCCCGAGGATGGACATGACATTTTTAAATTAGGGCAATGGCTATTCCTGCATTGCTATCTTATCACTCCTGCCTTTGCTCTGACTCTCTCCGAGATAATGAGCGATGAGAAGTTAAGAGATCCGAAGAATATAACACTTCTGCATGAACGTCTTGATAAAGCGATGATGGAAAATCCCACGGGTCCGTTAGCTCTTTTCATCCCGGAGTGGATCTATCTTATACTAAATGGGAAGTTCCTTACTCGCAGAGAGGATAAAGCTGACGGCATACATCCTTATTACGAGAAATTCGTGAAAGCCACCGATGGCAAGACACTCGCTTATTTTGATACTTACGAGAAGATGAATAAATTCTTCATAGCTCATCTTGATTGGGAGAAAGGTATGGAGCATCTTCCTATGATGAAGAATGAGAAAGACTTCGTCCTGATGGTCAATAAGCATAAAGGGATGTTGGCGGCAAGAAATGTAGCAAAATGTATAGCCTCTCCCGATAATCCTTATTACGACAAGGAGTATGCGCGTGAGCACGCGTTCGAACTTCTGACAGTCAGAGGTCTTTGTCCGGCAGACCTGCTTCAGGAGATTTTTGCCAATAACTGGCTTCCGGATGCGACATTCCCGGGGACTGACGATAGAGCTTTGGTGAATGCTAACCGAGATTTCATAGCACGTTGCTACCTTCAGCAATTCTATACGGGAGATTGATAAAGTATAAATGATAAAAGGCAACAGTATATCTGCTGCCTTTTATCATTTAAGTGTTTCACTGAAACAGTTTTCTTAGATTGTAACGCGCTCAGTTTTTTGATATTTCAGAGTTTCAGTGTTTCAGCGTTATTTATCTTTTCATTTACTTTCCAATGAAGTTCTTTTTATTGAAAATAGAACCTAATTTAAGAGATATAACCCCGAAGAGGGCTTCCCCGAAGATTGAAGAGTTCATTTTTGAAGTGCCCAACTGACGATTAACGAAAACAATCGGCACCTCAACAATCTTGAATTTCATGAAATGAGTCTTGAATTTCATTTCAATCTGAAAAGCGTATCCTTTGAATTTAATTTTATCCAGATTCATGGCTTCAAGCACTCGGCGACGGTAGCATACGAAACCGGCAGTGGCATCACGCAGCTTCATGCCTGTCACCAGTCTTACATATGCAGATGCAAAGTAAGACATCAAGACGCGTCCGATAGGCCAATTCACTACATTTACACCTGTAAGATATCTTGAACCGATAGCCATGTCGGCATCATGGAGTTTACATTCCTCATAAAGCTTGGGAAGATCTTCCGGGTTATGAGAAAAATCAGCATCCATCTCGATGACAAATTCATAACCTTTATCAAGAGCCCATTTGAAGCCGTGAATATAGGCAGTGCCAAGACCTAATTTTCCCGTGCGACATTCCAGGAATACTCGTCCGGAATATTGCTCCATCTTCTGGCGCACGGCATCCTGAGTGCCGTCGGGGGAAGCATCATCAATTACGAGTACATCAAACTTCCGGGGAAGATGCATTACCGCGTCAATAATATTCGAGATATTCTCAATCTCATTATATGTGGGGATGATTACAAGGACATCAGCCATATTGATTCAAACGATAGTTTTAGAATTTAATGCAAAGTTAACAATTTTATGCAGAAATTTCCCACTTTGCAATAAATTTTGTAGGATGATATGATAGTTTGCTCTGGCGCAGATAGTCATTATCCATGTCATCTTCACGATTAAGATACTTCACAACAGGGAATCTTTCCTTTATCTCCCGGCTGAGGAGAGAGGAGACAGCCTGATATACACCGCAATAATCAATATCTCCTTTTTCAGCATGGATGATAAAGGTATCGCCTGATACCTCTCCGAAAGTGTAGCCTATAATCTGACCCTTATATCGGATGAGGATGCCGAAGAAGGGGTATTTGTCATATTCGCGTATGGCATTGCTTATAGCCCCGCTCTCATAATCGAAGGAATTACCCTCTTTATGATAAAGATTGAATTTATCATTAAATGCAATCAGTTCCTCCGCATGCTTGCCGGAAATCACCTCCATCTCATAGTCGCTGAAGTGATTCATGAAATAATTCAGGTGGTTGCGTTTCTTCTGCATCTTTTTGCCGGCGAACCCGACAAACTGATCGATATCATAGATATATTCCCTCCATCCGGGAAGATAGTTTTCATGAAGCATTTCCATAGCTTCAGCCTGGTCAGCCTCACACTCGCCCGGAGTGATTATATTCATTACCAGATCATTTGCATCGCAGTATTCCTTAAGGAGATAGACTGCCTCCTTTTCATCCAGCGCGCCGAAAGGCTCATGAAAGAACACGCCATTTTCATCCTCTCCCCGGATAAAGAGAGTGTCGCGGTAAATAGCGATCCTATAATTGAAATAATCCACCCATAAGAGTATCCCTCCGACAGTATAGTCGCAGGAGCGAGAGGGGAAGCGGGAGAAAAAATCTCTCAGCCTTCCGGCATCTGCAAGCGTAGGCTTGTAAAAAATTAAAGAAGCGGCGGGTACTTCAACTGTGGCTGTTCTGTCAAGGGTCATTAGTGTGGTTTCCATAGTTACAATAATTACTCTCCTAAGAGGAGAATGAATGGTTTATAGTGTTTTTCATTTGTTACAACAACCGAAGCGTGTAAATGTATCACAAAAGGAAGTGTTCAAATTTAATAAGTGTAAAAAATGCTAATTTATCCTCACAGTCTGAAACCGAGGGAGCGATAAGGTTGGAACACCGGGAATTTATGATTAACTTTGTGACATGAAAGTTCTTAAATTTGGAGGTACGTCGGTCGGGACAATAGAAAGCCTGACAAATGTAAAAAAGATAGTGGATGGTCTTGACCGTCCGGCAGTGGTGGTAGTATCCGCTCTGGGAGGACTGACAGATCGTCTGATCTCCACTGCAAAGGCAGCCTCGGAGGGAAAAGATTCATTTGAGGAGGCGATGATCGAGTTTCGTCTCCGCCATCATAATATCATAGAGGCATTAGTGCCGGAGGTAAAGAGAGTGGAGACACGAAAGAAAGTCGATACTCTTCTTGATCAGTTGGGAGATATCTATCGCGGACTCTATCAGAGCAAAACTCTGCCGGAACGCACTTTAGATCTTGTTGTAAGTTTTGGGGAGAGAATGTCCTCTATAATAGTTGCTGAGCTCCTTAAGGAAGCCGAGCATAAGGATTCGCTCTCGTTCATGCGCACCGAGAGATGGTTTAACAAAAATATAGCGGATCGTGCACTGACAGAAAAACTTATAAAGGAGGCATTCCCCCTTCCATTAGAAAAGACAGTAGTCACCGGTGGATTTATCTCCCGCGACCGGGACAGCAAGGAGATAACCAATCTCGGCAGAGGAGGCAGCGATTACACCGCCGCCTTGATTGCGGCAGCCTTGGATGCTGAGGAGCTTGAGATATGGACAGATGTGGATGGCTTTCTGACCACCGACCCTCGTGTCGTAAAAGAGGCGAGAATAATACCGACAATGACATTTGTGGAGAGTATGGAGCTATGCACATACGGAGCAAAAGTGGTCTATCCTCCCACAATTTATCCCGTGTTTCATAAGGGGATACCTATCAGGATATTGAATACGTTTAATCCGGAAGCACCCGGGACGCTGATTACAGATAATATAGAGGGTGGGGTAGCAGTAAGAGGTGTATCCGCATTGGCAAAAAACGGATTGATAAAAATAGAAGGGGCTCTGGCAGGGAATGTAGCGACAGTAAATACACGAGCATTCAATGCAATGTCGCGCAATGGTATTTCCGTGCTTCTGGTCGGAAAGGTAGATCATTCGCAGGAGGTGTCGCTGATAGTGCCGATAGATGAAATGGAGAAAGCACTGCGTCTGCTTAAAAATGAATTTGCCGGCGAATTACAAAACGGTGATATTCTTTCAATCAATGGCGAGGCTGAAGTAACGGTGATAGCAGTGGTGGGGGAGCAGATCAAGCAGTTGGCAGGACTTGGTGCGAGGCTGACAAATACACTCTGGAGAAATAATATAAGTGTAAAGGCAGTGTCCGATGGCGCTTCGGAAACTACTATCGGGATAGTCGTAGACTCCTCTCAAGAGAAGCAAGCCTTGGCTTTAATCCATGAAGCAGCAATAGAGAGAAGATAAGAAAGGAGTTTCACTTGTTATACAAGTAGAGATTACAATTAAAGTATTTTCTCTTAGTTAATAATCTTCCCCGACTTTGGTAAGGGAAACTTATAGAAATTACAAAATGGATATAAAGAACGCAAAATATGAGATAAGCAATGCCGATTACAGGAAATGTCCGGATATAAATGTGCCGGAATATGCCTTTATCGGTAGGTCAAACGTCGGAAAATCCTCTTTGATCAATATGATCGGGAAGAATAAGAATCTTGCAAAAACTTCCCAGAAACCGGGTAAAACCCTCCTTATCAATCACTTCAAGATGGATAATGGGGCATGGTATATGGTAGACCTTCCCGGATACGGCTATGCCGCCCGCGGAAAGGATATGCGCGACCAGTTTGGAAAGATAATACAGGAATATATTCTTGGACGCGAGCAGCTGACATGTCTCTTTGTGTTGATTGACATACGTCATGAGCCACAGAAGATAGATATGGAATTTATGAGATGGCTCGGCGAAGAGGGTATACCATTTGCGATCATCTTCACCAAAGCCGATAAGTTGGGACCAAATGCAGCGAAAAGAAATGTAGCCGACTATCTTAAGGTCTTAAAACTGGAATGGTCGGAACTGCCTCCCTATTTTATCACATCCTCAGAGAAGCGTACCGGACGCGATGAACTTCTGGAATATATCTATTCAATAAATAAGGAGATAGCAGAGGGTGAGAAACCGGATATAGAGGAGACGCTCAATCCGGATCATAACGAGGAAGAGATAGCAAAGGAGATAGAAGCGGAGGATGAGGAATTTTCAGAGTAAACAGATAGAACAACAATAACAATATAAAAGAGATGAAAAAAATTGCTATGGCGGCAGATCATGCCGGCTATGAAATGAAGGAGATGCTAAAGACTTATCTCATAGAGAAGGGATATGAAGTGGTGGATTTCGGCACCAACAGCACTGATTCCTGCGACTACCCTGACTTTGCCCATCCTGCGGCAGATGCAGTGGAAAAGGGTGAGTGTGCATTGGGAATATGTATGTGTGGCTCCGGCAACGGCATCAATATGACGCTAAATCATCATGCAGGCATTCGTTCTGCACTCTGCTGGCTTCCGGAAATAGCTTCGCTTGCCCGTCAGCACAATAATGCAAATATCTGCGTACTTCCCGCACGATTCATCAGCGAGAGTGAGGGACGCGCCATAGTGGATGCCTATCTTGAGGCAAACTATGAAGGCGGACGTCATGACAGACGTATCAATAAGATCCCTGTAGGTATCATTGCTTAAGAGGAAAGATGCCGGATGAGAAAAATAATAGTTCGCCTTACAGATCTCCGCTTTTACGCGCATATAGGACTGTTTGAGCAGGAGAAGAGGGTAGGGAATGAATTTAGAGTAAATATAGAGGTAGGATATCCTGCCTCTATATTTTCATCTGAGGATCTCTCTACATCCATCTCATATGCTGATATCTATGAGGAGGTAAGAAGAGAGATGTCGAAAGAATGGGATCTTCTCGAGAGCGTTGCGCTATCGATTCAAGATGTAATATTGAAGAGGTGGCAGCAGATAACGGAAGGTAAGATAAGCATAGAAAAAATGTCACCACCCATAGCCGGGATAGTGGGAAGATGCGGAATAGAATATCAATTTAAAAATAATTTGCAGAAAATAGGCTAAAAATTTGGTATATTCAAAAAAATAGAGTAATTTTGCAGACGCAATCGGGAACGAAAGCATGGTTCGTTAGCTCAACTGAATAGAGCATCTGACTACGGATCAGAAGGTTGCAGGTTTGAATCCTGCACGAATCACTACACTATGGCTCCTTAGCTCAACTGAATAGAGCATCTGACTACGGATCAGAAGGTTGCAGGTTTGAATCCTGCAGGAGTCACAAAAATTTAATAAAACATGGTTCGTTAGCTCAACTGAATAGAGCATCTGACTACGGATCAGAAGGTTGCAGGTTTGAATCCTGCACGAATCACATAAGGCAGAACTTCGGTTCTGCCTATTTTATTACATATTAATACCTTAATCTTATTAGGAGGTAAAGTAAATAAACGAACACCGTATTTTAGCATTTAATCCATGAATTTTAAGTATAGCCATTTTTTCGGACAGATATAATACTGTAACGGGTCGAACAATAAAGTACGACCCGTTACAATATTATTACACATCATTAATTTCAGTATTATGCAAAACTTAAAATAATGTGATTACGATATTTTTTAAAGCTTATAGTAACTCTCTAATCTCTTCAAGGCTAAGATGAGTAAGTTGACTAATCATTTCTTCGGGTAGTCCTTTTAGCAGCATCTCTTTTGCAATACGCTTACTTGCAGATTTTTCACCTTCGGCTCTACCTTCGGCTCTACCTTCGGCTCTACCTTCGGCTTCAGCTTTCTCCTTAGCAGTTTCAAGGACAGCGTGATAATCACGGGAGTATCTAAGGGCAGCATCATAATAGTATCGCTCTTTAGGATCCAAGGCGGCTACGCTGCTTACGCTGTCAAGATAGTTGAATATATCATTATCTGTTCTGAATGCTATTTTTTGTGCTGCTCCCATATGCTTTAT
>JAAVFG010000046.1 GCA_014800895.1 Bacteroidales bacterium | reverse complement strand
GCGTTTAGCTCAGCTGGTTTAGAGCATCTGCCTTACAAGCAGAGGGTCGGCGGTTCGAATCCGTCAACGCCCACCGATTCGTTTAATTTAGTTAACTTCGGGCGTTTAGCTCAGCTGGTTTAGAGCATCTGCCTTACAAGCAGAGGGTCGGCGGTTCGAATCCGTCAACGCCCACCGATTAAAACAACTTTCTTTTTAGAACGCTATTGGGGCGTTTAGCTCAGCTGGTTTAGAGCATCTGCCTTACAAGCAGAGGGTCGGCGGTTCGAATCCGTCAACGCCCACCGATGAGACCTGTTTTCGTGAGAAAGCAGGTCTCATTGCTTTTTAGGCTCCAGCCAATAAAGAATGTTGATGCGGTGCCTCATCAGTGGTAGGAATATAAAAAGAGGACATATCTGATAGATACATCCTCTTGATAAAGTTGTCTCACCGGGATTCGAACCCAGAATGACAGAACCAAAACCTGTAGTGTTACCATTACACCATGAGACAATCTCTCTGCTTCAGATCATCCGCCTTCCCTTTATTTATATTGGTAAAAGAAGACGTTGCGACCTCAAAGCAATTGCGAAATTACAAACTTTTTTTTACTTTTACAAAATATTTGACATAAATAATCCGATTTTTTATTGGATATCATCCTATATTTGCAAGTCTTAAATTAAAAACTGACATCATTATAATCTATGCAAGGCGCAATTCTTATACTTCTGTTTACGGTCTGTACCGGTATAATTCTCTATGTGCTTGATCTCCGACAAAGACGCGAAAATGCCAAGGCTTCCATTTCCTCCTCCGTGGATACCGATGCCAATGCACTTCCGCAGGAGCGGAGCGCGTTGGCGGATGATTCTTCCGTAGCCGAGGTGAAAGAGGGGGAATGTTGCGGACTGCATCTGGTATGCGAAAAGGAGCTTGATGCGGTGGCTAACGACAAAGTGCTCTATTATGACGATGAGGAATTGGACCGGTATATAGGTCGAAAGCCTGATGAATATAACGCGGAAGAGATAGAGGAATTCCGTGATGTCCTCCTCACCCTCCTGCCCGAGGATGTCCCCGGCTGGGCTCGCTCGCTCGACCGCCGCCATATCCAGCCCCCGCAGGAGGTGCGCGACGAGTTGATACTGATGCTTCAGGATCTGATCTGAGTTATTTCTGTGGATAAAATATAAATTACGACATGATTATTGCAGGAGAAAATAATAAAATAAAAGCAAAAAGTTAATTATTTTATATTTTTTCAGCAAAATGTTGTGTATGTTGCAAAATTATTGTAATTTTGCAATCGGTTAAGGTGAGGGACGATAATCAGCCCTCCTTTATGGAAGGTGAATATGTCTCCGCCGAAGCGGAGGATAATCTTCCTAAAGTCACGACAACAACGATAACAGGTAAAAAAAGATAAAAAAAGAAACGCTTATGAAAGCTACAGAGGTAATGGCGGATCTCCGTCGTCGTTTTCCCAACGAGCCCGAATATCTTCAGGCAGTAGAAGAGGTGGTAACATCTATCGAGGATGTATATAATGAGTATCCTCAGTTTGAGGCAGAGAATCTTATCGAGCGTCTCTGCATCCCCGACCGTATCTTCTCATTCCGCGTGAGCTGGGTAGACGACAAGGGTAAAGTCCAGAACAACATGGGTTACCGTATCCAGCACAACAACGCTATCGGACCCTACAAAGGAGGTATCCGTTTCCATTCTTCAGTGAATCAGTCCATCCTTAAGTTCCTCGCCTTCGAGCAGACTTTCAAGAATTCACTCACCACTCTCGCAATGGGTGGCGCAAAGGGTGGTTCAGACTTCTCGCCGCGTGGCAAGAGCGACATGGAGATCATGCGTTTCTGTCAGGCATTTATCGCGGAGCTCTGGCGTCAGATTGGTCCTGACACTGACGTTCCTGCCGGTGATATAGGTGTAGGCGGTCGTGAGGTAGGCTATATGTATGGCTACTATAAGAAGATGGCACGCGAATTTACAGGTACCTTCACCGGTAAAGGTCTTGACTTCGGCGGCTCACTTATCCGTCCCGAGGCTACCGGTTACGGCAACTGCTACTTCCTTCTCAATATGCTCGCTACACGCGGTATTGATATCAAGGGTAAGAAAGTGGCTGTGTCAGGTTCAGGTAATGTTGCCACTTATACTACTCGCAAGCTTACCGAGCTCGGCGCGAAGGTAGTGTCAATGAGCGACAGCGGCGGCTCTATCATCAAGCCCGAGGGCTTCACAGAGGAGCAGCTCGACTATATCTTCGACCTTAAGAATTACTATCGCGGACGTATCAGCGAGGTGGCTGATAAATATCCCGATGTGACATATCTCCCCGGCGAGCGTCCCTGGAAGCATGTGAAATGCGATATCGCCATGCCTTCAGCCACTCAGAATGAGCTTGACGGCGACGATGCCGAGGCACTCCTCGCAAACGGCGTGATTGCAGTAAGTGAAGGCGCCAACATGCCCTCTACTCCCGAGGCAATCAAGAAATTCATCGACGCCGAGATTCTTTACGCACCCGGTAAGGCAGCAAACGCCGGCGGTGTGGCAGTATCAGGTCTTGAGATGGCTCAGAACTCTCAGAAGCTCTCCTGGAGCGAAGAGGAGGTTGACAACAAGCTCAAGAGCATCATGAAGAATATCCACGAGCAGTGCGTGAAATATGGTAAGGAGGAAGGCAAAGACTTCGTCAACTATGTTAAGGGCGCAAACGTGGCAGGCTTCATGAAGGTGGCTCGCGCCATGATGGCACAGGGTGTGCTCTAATCCCGGGGCGAGACAATCCCTAAGCGGAACATAAATTTGCTATTATACGAACGCCGGCATCCTCTCGGAGGGTGTCGGCTTTTTTTATCGGGAAAAGTGTATATCTTGATTTGAAAATTATCGGAAAAGTGTTATTTTAGAAGTGAGATTTATCGGAAAAGTGTAAATGGTCTTTATACTATCCTGATTTTTAGGATAGTATGAAATGATTATAATTATATTATAAATATACGGATAATGAGGTAAATTATACGGATACGTATTATTAATCTAATAAAGAGAGATGACCTGGACAGAAATTATAGATCAGATAAATGCAGTAGAGGTAAATACCTTGTCCTCGATGTTCAAGCTATTGCTCAGCCTCGGCTTGGGGTGTTGCGTCGGGGCAGAGCGCAAAAGGAAGGGGCAGATAGCCGGCGTGCGCACCTTCGCCCTCATATGTATGGGAGCCACACTCGCCATGATACTCTCCATCTACGTGCCGCAGGAATATATGGGACTGAAGAATGGCGACCCCGGACGAATAGCGGCGCAGGTGGTATCCGGTATCGGTTTTCTGGGCGCGGGAGCCATTATCCAGATGAAAGGCTCCGTGCGCGGACTGACCACTGCCGCCGGCATATGGATCATAGCCGCCATAGGTATGGCGGTAGGGCTCGGAATGTATACTCTCGCCATCTTCTGCACGCTTCTGATCCTCCTTATATTGGTCGGGATAGAAAAATGGGAACATGTGTTGCATAACGGTTCGGAGTCAAGGATAGTGGTGATAAAAATTTCTGAGATCGTCACCACCAAGCAGCGCTATCAGGAGGTGCTCGATCGCCACAAGATACATCTCGGCAACGTCTATATGGATTATAACTATACCGATAACAAGACCACGATCAATCTTGTCATCCTTGCCCGCGAGACCACCGACTTCATGGCACTCTTTGAGGATCTCCGCGCCCTGTACCCAACGGATTCGATACGTCTTGCCACGCAAGTAGGGTAAAATATTTGTTAAAAGTAAGGATTGAAACAGATATAAATCAAGATATGGATAGAAACAAGACCAAGATAGTATATCTTCACGGCATGGGCTCATCCGGCAGCTCCACCACCGCGCAACGGCTACGCCGATCATTGCCGAAGCAGGAAGTGTTATCGCCGGATATCCCCGTCCAACCCGAATTAGCTATTCAGGCACTAAAGAAATTAGCCGGATTCTTAGGACCGAATGACATAATAATCGGTACATCTCTCGGCGGGCTATATGCGCAGCTCTTCAGAGGATGGCGTCGCATACTGATAAATCCCTCCTTCCACACGTCGGTGCATCTGGAGGAGAAAGTGGGACAGCGACTGCCATTCCATAACAAACGCGAGGATGGAGCCAAGGACTATGAGGTGAGCGAGAAGTTAGTCAAGAAATACAAGGCTATGGAGGCAAAGCAATTTGATCCCAAATTCGGCATTATCGGAAAAGGGAAAGATGACCCGGCGCAGGTGCAGGCGTTTTTCGGCACGCAGGATAATGTGGTAAACTGCAAGGATGAATATCTCGAGCATTACAGCAAATACAGGGACTTCGAGGGAGGACATCGTCTTGACCCCGACACCACCCTCTCGCTTATCATCCCCGCCATCAAAGAGCTTCTGGAGGGATAGGGGAGTGAGATTATTTTTGATAAGAAAATAATTTTCTTTAATTTTGCGTATTAAAACAAAAAGGAAAACAATAATGACATTATTCGATAAAGTAAGCGAAGATATCAAGAAGGCGATGCTCGCGCGCGAGAAAGTGCGTCTTGAGGCTCTTCGCGGCGCCAAGAAGGAATTTCTTGAGGCAAAGACAGCGAAAGGAGCAAATGGCGAACTCACTGACGAGACAGCCATGAAGATCATTGTAAAGATGGTGAAGCAGCGCAAGGAGAGCGCCAAGATTTACGAAGAGAACAATCGTAAGGAATTGGCAGACAATGAGCTTGCCGAGGCAGCCGTATTGGAGGAGTATCTCCCCAAACAGTTGAGCGGCGAGGAGCTCGAGCAGGAGATCCGCGCCATCATCGCGGAGACAGGCGCCACAGGACCCAAGGAGATGGGGAAGGTGATGGGCGTCGCCACAAAACGTCTTGCCGGAAAGGCAGAGGGACGCGCTATTTCGGATACTGTCAAAAATATACTCAATTCTCTATAAAATATTTCTCTATAAGATATTATGCTTACCCTCCAGACAATAAAGAACGATCCTGAATTTGTGATCAGCCGTCTTGCAGTAAAGGGCTTTGACGGAAGAGCAGTAATTACAGAAATATTGGAGATAGATGCCGAGCGACGTCGTCTTCAGCAGAAATGCGATTCAGATGCAGCGGAGTTGAAGAAGCTCGCTGCCTCCATCGGTCGCCTCATGAAGGAGGGTAAGAAGGAGGAAGCGGAAAATGTAAAGGAGGAGGTTGCCCGTATCAAGGGAGCCACAAAAGGGCTTCACGACGCTCTTGAAGAGTGTGAGAAGAAGATGCGCGATCTTCTGCTCACGGTGCCTAACCTTCCTTGTGCCGAAGTGCCCGAGGGACTCACAGCCGAAGATAATGTGGTGGTGAAGGAGGGCGGACCGATGCCCGACCTTGGCGATGACGCCCTTCCTCACTGGGAACTGGCGAAGAAATATGGCATCATAGACTTTGAGACAGGTGTGAAAGTGACCGGTGCCGGTTTCCCCTTCTATGTAGGTAAGGGAGCGCGTCTGCAGCGAGCCCTCATACAGTTCTTCCTCGATGAGGCGTGGAAGGCGGGCTATGTTGAGGTGGAGCCTCCCTTCGTAGTGAATGAGGCATCCGGCTATGGCACAGGTCAGCTCCCCGACAAGGAGGGGCAGATGTATCATGTCACTCTCGATAATCTATATCTTATCCCGACAGCGGAGGTGCCCGTCACCAATATCTACCGCGACGAGATCATCCCCGCCGCCGAGCTTCCCAAGAAGAATTGCGCATATTCCCCCTGCTGGCGACGCGAGGCGGGAAGCTACGGAAAGGATGTGCGCGGTCTTAACCGTCTACATCAGTTTGACAAGGTGGAGATAGTCCGCATCGAGAAGCCTGAAAATTCATATGCCGCGCTTGAAGAGATGAAAGATCACGTGCAGGGGCTGCTTGAGAAGCTGGGCCTTCCCTGGCATATCCTCCGTCTCTGCGGCGGCGACATGAGCTTCACATCAGCCATCACCTACGACTTCGAAGTATGGTCGGCTGCACAGAAGCGCTGGCTGGAGGTGTCTTCCGTATCCAATTTCGAGTCATATCAGGCTAATCGTCTGAAATGCCGTTACCGCGACGCGGATAAGAAGATTCAGCTCTGCCATACGCTTAACGGCTCGGCGCTCGCACTCCCGCGCATAGTGGCAGCCCTACTTGAGAATAATCAGACACCGCAGGGAATCGTTATCCCCGAGTGTCTACGCAAATATACCGGATTCGACATTATCGACTAATGGAATATATCGGCAAGAACGAGCAACTGATTGAGATTGACGATCAAACCGGAAAATGGTCGGAGCTCACACTCCTCCCCGAATGGGAAGAGAAATACTATAACGTCTATACCATTCGCAAGCATGGTAAATGGGTGATGCTCAAGGCGCTTAAGAAGGAATATGCCGACGACCCGACATATCAGGCTATGTTGGAGCAGGAATTTGAGACCCGCTATAATCTGGCTCATGCCAATATAGTGATGGTCAATGACTTCGAGGAGGTGCCGGGAGTGGGAAAGGCGATCATCACTGATGACGCCTACGGCTGGACCCTTCGCCGCCTGATAGATGAGAAGCGCCTCACGCCCAAGATCATCCATCGTCTGCAGACTCAGCTGCTCGATGCCATGGAGTATATTCAGGAAAATCATATCATCCATACTCCCATCACTCCCGATACGATCGTGTTCACTGAATACAGCGATAACCTCAAGCTTATCAATGTAGGGTATGATCAGGTAGGCTCCCTCTCCGAGCAGGATACCGCCGAGGATATCCGCAGCTACGGCAGAGTGCTCAATGAGGTGCTCGACAAGCTCCCGACTTCTCTCCCGCGACTCAGGAAGATAGCCAGGAGATGTCTGGAATCCCCCTCTCCCTATCGTTCGATAGCGGATGTGCAGCTTGCCGTAGAGAAACGTAATTCCGGGCAGATCTTCATTTTCCTCTGCACATTCATCGTGCTGATGGCATGCCTCCTACTTTGGCTGGTATTGATAAAATAACACTTCTCCAGAAATGATTGAGATAAAAGAAATAGCTCCCACGCGAAGCAACCTGAAGAAATTCACAAAGTTTCAGATAGACCTCTATGACGGCAATCCATATTATGTGCCGCCATTGATCTCTGACGATGTGGATACGCTGGATCCCTCCAAGAATCCGGCTTTCGACTTCTGCGAGGCTAAGTATTTTATGGCTTACCGTGATGGCAAACCGGTTGGACGTATCGCAGGCATCATCAATACGCAGGTGAATGAGAAATCCAAGGAGAAGAATGCACGTTTCGGCTTTATCGATTTCGTGGATGACCATGAGGTGTCGGAAGCGTTGATGAAGGCTGTGGAGAAATGGGCGAAAGGTAAGGGAATGAAGAAACTTATCGGTCCGCTTGGCTTCACTGACCTTGACCATGAGGGTATGCTCACGGGAGGATATGAGGAATTGGGCACAATGGCTACAATCTATAATTATCCCTATTATGTGGAGCATATGGAGCGCCTCGGCTATAAGAAGGAATCCGACTGGCTCGAGTTTGTCATGGAGGTGCCCGACGCCGTTCCCGAGAAATATTCACGCATAGCAGAGATAGTGAAGAAGAAATATGGCTTGAAAGTGCTTAAATATACGAGCCGTAGCCGTGTGAAGAAGGAATACGGACATGCCCTTTTCCATCTTATCAATGATGCTTATAAGGATCTCTACCAATATTCCACTTTGACCGAGCGCCAGATAGAGTATTATATCAATATCTATCTTGGTCTGCTTAATCTTGACCTCCTTAGCCTTGTAGTGGATAAGGAGGGTAAGCTGGTAGGGGTAGGTATATCCATGCCCTCCATGAGCCGCGCTCTGCAGAAGTCGAAGGGGAGCCTGCTCCCCTTCGGATGGTATCATCTCCTAAAGGGACTGAAAGGGAAGAATGACAGGGTCGACCTGCTCCTCGTGGCAGTCGCTCCGGAATATCAGAATAAGGGAGTGAACGCACTCCTCTTTACCGACCTTATCCCTTATTTCCAGAAATACGGCTATAAGTATGCGGAGTCAAATCCGGAGATGGAGACTAATAACAAGGTGCAGAGCCAATGGGAATATTTCGTCACCCGTCAGCACCGTCACAGACGGTCGTTTGCCAAAAAACTTTGATCGGTAGGGTGTATGAAGATCATTCCTGGAAAAAGAAATAAAGAGATCGAGAGAAAGCACTCGCCAGAGAGCCTGACGGGTGCGGAGCTTGTGAATCCCTATGATAGTGAGACACGCAAGGGGGCGCAGGTGGAGAAGATGTTTGACTCCATCGCTCCCGCCTACGACTTCATGAATATAGCCATGACATTGGGATTACACCGCCGCTGGCGCGACAAGGCGCTGCAGGCTGCCGCGCGGCGCATCCCTTCCCCTACCGATATCCTGGATATAGCTACGGGCACGGGCGATGTGGCGTTCCGCCTGGCGGCGATGTTCCGTGGAGCACAGGTGACCGGGGTCGACCTCTCGCGCGGGATGCTGAAGATTGCCAAGGAGAAGCTGTATCAGCTTCCATCCACATTAGGGGAGAGGATACTCTTTGAAGTGGGCGACTCTCTGGCTCTCCCTTATCCCAACAGAGCTTTCGACCTGATAACGGTGGCTTATGGAGTACGTAATTTCGAGCACTTGAAGCAGGGATTGGATGAGATGTATCGTGTGATGCGCCCGGGAGGAGTATTATGTATCATTGAATTGTCAGTGCCGACACAGCCGGTGTTGCGCGCCGGGTATAATCTCTATTCCCGCTGCCTGATCCCCTCTATAGGCAGACTGATATCCAAAGATTCCAAAGCCTACAGTTATCTGCCCGAAAGTATCGCCGCCGCCCCTCAGCGTGATGAGATGGCGATGATACTCTCGGAATGTGGATTCAAGAGAATCGAATGGCGCTCTTTGACTTTCGGCGCCGTCACTTATTATCTTGCATCCAAACCATAGCGTCACTTCCCGGCAGGGAAAAATTTTACAGGACCGGGACCGGGGCTTCCTCCGGAATGGATGTATTTACATGATAGAGCCTTAATCAGGAGAAAATATTATGACAAGGAAAGATTTTGAGATAATGGCTCCGGTAGGCAGCCGCGAGTCGCTTGCCGCCGCTATCGAGGCAGGAGCCGATGCCGTATATTTCGGTATCGAGGGCTTGAACATGCGCTCGCGCTCGAGCGCCAACTTCACTGCCGACGATATGGCGGAGATTGCCCGCTATTGCTCCGAAAGAGGAGTCAAGACATATCTGACAGTCAATACCGTGATTTATGATGCGGATATGGAGACTATGCGCCGGATTATCCGACGCGCCAAGGAGGCGGGTATATCCGCTATCATAGCCGCTGATATGGCGGCGATCCTGTATGCGCGTGAGATCGGGCAGGAAGTGCATATCTCCACCCAGGTCAATGTCAGCAATGCCGCCGCCGTGAGATTCTATTCTCAGTTTGCGGATGTGATGGTGCTTGCTCGTGAATTGAATATGGAGCAGGTGAAGGAGATCTCCGAAGTCATAGCCCGCGAGAATATCTGCGGACCGTCAGGCAAGAGAGTCGGACTCGAGATGTTCTGTCATGGCGCGCTCTGTATGGCTGTCAGCGGAAAATGCTATATGAGTCTGCATGAGATGAACTCCTCGGCAAACCGCGGAGCATGCAATCAGATATGCCGGCGGTCATATACGGTCAGAGACCGTGAGACCGGCGAGGAACTGGATATCGAAAATCAGTATATCATGTCGCCGAAGGATCTGAAGACTATTCATTTCCTTAATAAGATGATTGACGCCGGGGTGACTGTATTCAAGATCGAGGGGCGCGCACGCGGACCGGAATATGTGTATGAGACGGTTAGATGTTATTCCGAAGCTATCGATGCCATTATCGCCGGTGAATTTACCGAGGAGAAGATAGCTGGCTGGGAGGAGCGTCTGCGTAAGGTTTTCAACCGTGGTTTCTGGAATGGCTATTATCTCGGCGAGCGTCTCGGGGAATGGAGCGCGAAATATGGGAGTTCGGCGACACGGGTAAAGAAATATGCCGCGAAGGCAATCCGCTATTTCTCAAAGTTGGGGGTAGGGGAGTTTCTTATGGAAGCCGGCGAATTGAAAGTAGGGGATGAAATCGTCATTACCGGACCCACTACCGGCGCTCTCATCACGAAAGTGGAAGAACTTCGTTATGATCTCCAACCGGTGGAGAAAGTGGAGAAGGGTCAGCTCTTCTCGATGCCTGTCCCCTCTAAAGTGAGACCTTCCGATCGCCTCTATCTTTGGGCGGAAACTAATGTTAAGGAATAGCGGCGAGATGCGAAATGGCTATATCCTAAAGATACAAGGTCTGTTGGCTAAAAGTTGCCGGACAAGGTAACCTATTCATTGACCGGGCAACATATTTATTAAGAAGAAACATTTTGGTTAAATCTTGACTGAAATGTTTCTTTTCTCGTATATAATGCTTACCTTTGAGAATTATCAGATAAATTACTTTATTTGAGCAGTATATTTTCTAAACTAATCTATATGAAAAAATTTTTACTCTCGCTAATGTGTTTAGTGACGATGGCTATCCCTTCAGTAGCCCTCACTAAGACATATCAGCTCTGTACGGACAAGACAGAACTCTTGAATCCGGATAATCAGTTTATTATGCTTACCTCAAAAGCATATAATGGCGCTTTATATGGAGCGTTAGGTACGACAACTACCACTATGGCAGGTAAGGAGGTACTGAAAATTGATGAAGAAGTAGCTCCGGAACTAATCACCATAGATGATGAGGGTTTAGCGGTCTTTTCATTTAAAGCAAACGGGGATTTATTATCTCTTTATGAGGTTACAAAGAATAATTTCTGGGGGTTGACCGGAAAGACAAACATGGCAAATTCTAAGTCTCCGGAATTGCCTAATGGTGATGATTACCTGTTGGAGGTCAGTGTTGGAGATAAAGGAGTTACAACTATTACGTCAGTAAGTAGTGCGGCAGCTAATCGTCAACTACTATTTCAAAAAGGTATAGCGATAAAGAGTTATGCATCCTCAAATGCAAATAATAAAGATTATCAAATGCCGATCTTCTATAAAGAAGTTGTTGTGGAGACTTCGGTTGACCCCGTGGAAATATCTTATGAGCTTGAGGGAGCGGAAGGCATCGTCACTCTTACATGTCCGACAGAAAATGCCACTATCTTTTATGGCTTCTCCGAGGAGGAGATGACAAACGAGTACACAGAGTCTTTCACAGTGACGGAAGATTGTACTGTCTATGCTTACGCGAAGGTAGGAGAGGAGAAGAGTATCACGAAGTCTCTTAATATCAAGCTCCCTTA
Source organism: Bacteroidales bacterium (assembly GCA_014800895.1). Taxonomy (GTDB): domain Bacteria; phylum Bacteroidota; class Bacteroidia; order Bacteroidales; family Muribaculaceae; genus Lepagella. The sequence continues at coordinate 2,659 of JAAVFG010000046.1, read as the reverse complement.
CACCAACTTCAAAGATGTGATTGCAAAAGCGAAGAATGGTGATGAGGTGCATATCATAGGAAATTTCCTGCCGATATATCAGACCGGGAATTACCTTATTCTTACAGACGGCACAAGCAATATCCTGGTGTATAACCATGATGAAGTGCTTTGGAATATAAACGAAGGCTCAAATGCCAAGATATCTGATATTAAGGCGAAAGTAAGTATATACTCCAATCTCTTTGAGTTGACTGATGCAACTATCACTCAGGGTGGCGATGGTTGCGACTATCAGCCCATAGAGGTGACCGATCTTTCCGCTTTGAATTATACCGATAATCTCTTTGATATGGTAGTGATTAAAGGCTGCACAATTTCAGGTAAGGAGGGTAAAAGCGCGACTCTCTCTCTTAATGGCTCTGAGATACTGCTCTATGATACCTTTGGCTTTGATGAAATAAAGAATGGCGAAGGATTTGACGTCACCGGTTTCGTATGGCGTAATAAGGATAATACTCAGATTGTTCCTTTTAAAATTGAGGGTGGTGCTGCAATGGAGACTGTAAAGACTCCTGTGATCTCCCCCTCTAAATATGAATTGAAAGAGAATGAACAGGTGTCAATCTCTTCTGCTACTCCTGATGCGAAGATATATTATACTCTTGACGGAACAGATCCCACAGAGGAGTCTGTGCTTTATGAAGGACCTTTCGATTTCACCGGAGACGTGACTGTAAAGGCTATTGCATATGCTGATGATATGCTCCCCTCGGAAATAGCGGAGAAGAAATATCATGTATTTGATCCCACCTGCAACATCATCACGCCTGATAATCATGATGATAATGGTAAAGCTCCATCTTATAATGTGCCTCATAACTGTGTAGTGGATGAGGTGGAATATTTGATGCTCGCTGTCCATAATAAGGATAGAGGTTTGCAGATGAATAGTGATGGAAGAACATGCTTCGTGGCACAGAACAGTCGGAATGAGGATTATGTAGTCAGCAAAATTACAGTTGATTTCAACGAAGCTGACACTGACAAGAATATTCCTTTGATAGTAAGGGGCGCTAACACTCCATTTACCCATCGCTTCATCATGGATGAAGAGGGGAGCTTCATACCTGATTCTACAGACAATAAGAAATATCTGCAGGATGAAGCGTTGGAGAATATCAAGACTAATGGCGTGAAGATCGGTGTAATCACTAAGGAGGAGACCTCGATAGAATTTCCGAAAGATTATAAATATTTCGTGATTTATCCCGAAGCAAAGGGCGCGATCTATATGAACTCCATCACGATCGAATATCGTGAAAAAGCGGAGATAGCTCCTGCTCCCGAATTGACTGCGGCGATTGAAAACGGTTTCGATAATGATGATGAATCACTCAAAATCCCCGCACTCCCTTCTCATGAAGACTGGACTGCGATGTATCAGGTGAACGACGATGAGCCTCTCGAAGCTGAGGTGGATGATGAGACTATTCATGAAATAGCTATCTCTCCTGCAAGTCATCATTCTATCAAGATATGGTATGAGCACTATAATGGAGAGGACAAGACCGAGCCGACCGAATATCATTATGTGACAGCTCCCCAAGTGGAGGTAATCGCTCCCGAGGAAGATGCAGAGGATAAAACTGTCACAATCACTTGCGGAAATATCGGCGAGGGAGTGAAGGTTTACTTTACCCTCGATGGATCTGATCCGATAGCCAACCTCTCTACATTTGCTATTGAAGAGGAGGGGGCAGAAGGAGAGAAAGGAGAGGAACCCTCATCAAAGAATGTGATTACAAAAGTTGAGGATCTTTCCAATGTATATTGTTTCTCTGCCGATGATGATAAAGTCATTAAAGTAATGCCTATGAAGGGGGAGAATCTGCCTAAGATTACTCTGAAAGCACAAGCTATACATGAGGAGAGCGGAAAGGTTTCCTCTGTTTATCAGCATGAGGATGAAATTGATATTCCGGCTGCCCCGGATGAGATCGTGACCGACCCCGATCCTACAGACCCCACAGATCCTGAAGATCCCGATGAAAAACCGGAGGAGGGCGATACAAGCGCGGTTAATGAAATTCAGACCGCTGATGGAGGTAATGTAAAATATTATAATCTCCGTGGAGAGCGTGTGACTAATCCGGAAAAGGGTGTTTTCATCATGGTAAAGAATGGAAAAGCACGTAAAGTGGTAAGATAAAATCGGAAATTTTCGCTTGAAGGAGGAATTTTTTAAGCGAATTTTTAAGCAAATAAGATAAAAAAACGAGGAGACCTTTAGGTTTTCTCGTTTTTTTATCTCCTTAAATTTTTATCATTAACATTATGAAAGGTTTGTTAACATTTGTTGATTACATTGAAAATAAGATAGATAAAGTTATAAGAATAGAATTTTTGAATTTTTTTTATAGAAATGCTTGACTACGCCGATTTTTTGTTATAACTTTGCAACCGCAAACGAGAAACGAACTAAACGCCTCGGATGCGCAAAGAACAATGACATTCTGCCACAGGACAAGCAGCCGAAGTCTCGCAAGAGGCTTTGACACAAGAGACAAGGAAACAGATAGTTTCCGTCAACATCCTTAATAAAGAGACGTCCACGGATCTACAACAACAAAGCAAAAAGATATAGCAATATATTTAACAGCGGAGAGTTTGATCCTGG